>NZ_AMXE01000001.1 GCF_000310205.1 Thauera linaloolentis 47Lol = DSM 12138
CCGCCGCCGGCACGCGGCGCGGCCTGGCCGCCTCAGGCGCAGACCGCCTGGGCGGAACCTCCGCCTTCTGCGCCGATGCGGGGCGCGCAGCCACGGGCGCCGGGCTCCCGGCCTTGCGCGGCTCCGCCGCAGCGCTCGGCGCCTCGCGCTCCAAGGTTTCCGGATCGGGCCTGGGGGGCCTGATGCGCGGCAGGGTCGGCACGATCGATGCCTGCGACGCATCGCCGGCGGAAGGCGCCGGCGCCGGCGGCACGTCCGCCGTACGGATCGGACGCACCGCGGTGTCGCGCGCCTCGATCGGAGCCGGACGCGCCGTCTCCGCAGCCTGCCCGAACGCCGCCGGTGCTTGGGCCCCGGCGGGTGTGGCCGCGGGAGCAGCCTTCGCAGGCGCCGCCGCGGCAGCGCCACCCGCAGGCTGCATGGCCGTGGCCAGCTTCTGGATTTCGCTCGCGACCTTCTGCACGTCGGCCGCGGACGGAGGACTGCACACCTCGCGCCACATCCGCTCATCCACCGAATTGGGCGTGACGCGCAGCGGTGCCTGGTCCGCGACCGCCTCCTCGCGCAAGATGTTGTCGCCGATGTCGAGATAGACGCGCTTGACCGTGACGAAAGTCCGGTTCTGGCAGTCGTAGCGGTTGAGCGCCTTGATCGTGGCATAGCCCGAAGATGCAGCTTCCGCGTTGCTCAGCACGACCCTGCCCCACGACACCTTGGTGCCTCGGTCGGACGAAAAGATGCTGGCGCGATCGATTTCCACACGCCGGTCGCGGTCGCTCAGCACCAGTTGCCAATCGGCGGCGAGCACCTCCTGCAAGGGCATGGCGATCAACATGGCCAGGACAGCCAGACGGGACGGTTTCATCGAAGCAGCCGGATTCGGGATTGATGCAATGCTAAACGGCGGCAACGCGGAAATCTTGAGGGCCTTGCCACGCCTGGGTGCATACAGTATCGTCTGCCGTTCTCGTTGGGGGTGCCCGTGGCGCACGGGCTGAGATACACCCTTGGAACCTGATCCGGCTCGCACCGGCGTAGGGAAACGTACACATGAATCCATCCGCTTCAAGCGCTGCCGCCGCCGGCAGCGCATCCTCCGTTCCGTCCCGCATCCCGAACGTCGTCTCGATTGCGGGCATCGACCCGTCCGGCGGCGCCGGCGTCTTCGCCGACCTCAAGGCCTTTTCCGCGCTCGGCGCATACGGCTGCGGCGTGGTGGCGGCACTGACCGCCCAGAACACACGGGCCGTCACCGGCGTGCATGTACCGCCCATCGATTTCCTGCGCCTGCAGATCGATACCCTGTTCGCCGACGTCCAGTTGCATGCCACCAAGATCGGCATGCTCGGCAGCGCCGAGGTCACCGCCACGGTCGCGGACCGCCTCGCGCACTGGAAGGCCGTCAACGTCGTGCTCGACCCGGTGATGGTCGCCAAGAGCGGCGACAGCCTGCTGGCGAAGAACGCCATTGCGATGATGCGCGAAGCGCTGTTCCCGCAGGCCTTCATGATCACCCCCAACCTGCCTGAAGCCGGCGTGCTGCTCGAACAGCGCACGCCCGAATCGCTCAGGGAGATGTACCGTGCGGCGGAACGCCTGCGCGAACTGCTGCCGCTGTCTTCGGAACGCTGGGTATTGCTCAAGGGCGGCCATCTGCCCGGCAACGCGCTGACCGACTTGCTGTTCGACGGCGACCGCATGGTCGAACTGCCCGCCCCCCGCATCCAGACCAGAAATACCCATGGCACGGGATGCACCCTGAGCTCGGCCATCGCCGCACTGCTGCCGCAGACGGCCGGCGACTTCCGGGCGGCCGAAGCGGCCGTGCGCCATGCGCGCCAATGGATGCTGAACGCGATCGCGCACGCGGACGAACTCGCGGTCGGCAACGGCCACGGACCGGTCCACCACTTCCACGCGCTGTGGCGCCCCCAGGCCGCCCCGCGCTGAGACGGCCCCTCCCCTCACGCCTCTTTCCCGCGCCGGCAAGCCAGGCAAGGCCGCGCCAAGGGGCGGCGAGAGCCCGCAACGAAACGATACCGCCCACGGAGACCCCACCCCATGAACGCCCCCGAGAAATTCACCGCCGCCGCCGCGCAGGTCGACGAAGCCGCGATCGCCCCGCTGCCCAATTCGCGCAAAATCCATGTCGAGGGGTCGCGCCCCGACATCCGCGTGCCGATGCGCGAGGTCAGCCAGAGCGACACCCCGGCATCCTTCGGCGCCGAGCCGAACCCGCCGATCTTCGTCTATGACTGTTCCGGCCCCTACACCGACCCGGCGGCGCGGATCGACATCCGCTCCGGCCTGCCCGCGCTGCGCCAGGGATGGATCGAGGAACGCGGCGATACCGAGGTTCTGCCCGGCCTGTCGTCCGAATTCGGCCGCCAGCGCGCCGCCGACAAGGCGCTGGACGAACTGCGCTTCCCCGGCCTGCACCGCAAGCCCCGGCGCGCAAGGGCGGGGGGCAACGTGACCCAGATGCACTATGCGCGCCGCGGCATCATCACGCCCGAGATGGAATACATCGCCATCCGCGAGAACCTGCAGCGCCAGCAATACATGGAATCGCTGCTCGCCGCCGGCCCCACCGGCCGCAAGATGGCCGCGCTGCTCACTCGCCAGCACCCCGGCCAGAGCTTCGGCGCCGCCATTCCGGCCGAGATCACCCCCGCGTTCGTCCGCGACGAAGTCGCCCGCGGCCGGGCCATCATCCCCAACAACATCAACCACCCCGAAACCGAACCGATGATCATCGGCCGCAACTTCCTGGTGAAGATCAACGCCAACATCGGCAACTCGGCGCTCGGCTCCTCGATCAACGAGGAGGTCGACAAGATGACCTGGGCGATCCGCTGGGGCGGCGACACGGTGATGGATCTGTCCACCGGCAAGAACATCCACGAAACGCGCGAATGGATCATCCGCAACAGCCCGGTGCCGATCGGTACGGTACCGATCTATCAAGCGCTGGAGAAGGTCAACGGCAAGGCCGAGGAACTGAGCTGGGAGATCTTCCGCGACACCCTGATCGAACAGGCCGAACAGGGCGTGGACTACTTCACCATCCACGCCGGCGTGCTGTTGCGCTACGTGCCGCTGACCGCCAACCGCATGACCGGCATCGTCAGCCGCGGCGGCTCGATCATGGCCAAGTGGTGCCTGGCGCACCACAAGGAGAGCTTCCTCTACACGCATTTCGAGGACATCTGCGACATCATGAAGGCCTATGACGTGGCCTTCAGCCTGGGCGACGGTCTGCGTCCGGGATCGATCTACGATGCCAACGACGAGGCGCAGCTGGGCGAGCTCAAGACCCTGGGCGAGCTAACGCAGATCGCCTGGAAGCACGACGTCCAGGTCATGATCGAAGGCCCCGGCCACGTGCCGCTGCACATGATCCGCGAGAACATGGATCTGCAGCTCGAGCAGTGCCACGAAGCCCCCTTCTACACCCTGGGGCCGCTGACCACCGACATCGCGCCGGGTTACGACCACATCACCAGCGGCATCGGCGCGGCCACCATCGGCTGGTACGGCACCGCCATGCTGTGCTACGTGACGCCCAAGGAGCACCTGGGCCTGCCCAACAAGCAGGACGTCAAGGAAGGCATCATCACCTACAAGCTGGCGGCACACGCGGCCGATCTGGCCAAGGGCCATCCGGGCGCGCAGATCCGCGACAATGCGCTGTCGAAGGCGCGTTTCGAGTTCCGCTGGGAAGACCAGTTCAACCTCGGCCTCGACCCCGACAAGGCACGCGAATTCCACGACGAAACCCTGCCCAAGGATTCGGCCAAGGTCGCCCACTTCTGCTCGATGTGCGGTCCGCACTTCTGCAGCATGAAAATCACCCAGGACGTGCGCGACTTCGCCGCCGCCCAGGGCATCGGCGAGGCCGAGGCGCTGACGAAAGGCATGCAGGTCAAGGCGGTGGAGTTCGTGAAATCGGGCGCCGAGGTTTACCGGAACGTCTGAACGCAACCGTGATCGGACAGGCAAACGCCCGCCGGGGACCGCCCCCCGGCGGGCGTTTTCACTTTCAGGCCGGACGAAACCGCCGGCCGTGGGAACGGGGCGCGGGCGGCCTTACTGCTGCGCGGCCTCGGCGACGAAGATCTCGACGCGGCGGTTCACCGCACGGCCCGAAGCGGTCGAGTTGTCGGCGATCGGCTGGCGCGAGCCGCGGCCGTCGATGGCGATGCGCTGTGCCGACACGCCGAGCGCGGTCAGATAGTCGCGAACGGAAGCCGCACGGTTGACCGACAGCGGATTGTTGATCGCATCGCTGCCGGTGCTGTCGGTGTGGCCGATGATCGTGATCGTGGTGACCGGATGCTGGTTCAGGCCGCTCGCCAGCCTGTCGAGCACGGGGCGCATGTTCGGCTTGATGTCGTAGCGGCCGGTATCGAAGGAAATGTCGCTCGGGATGTCGACCTTGAGCTGGTTGTCGGCGGTCTGGCTGACGCCGATGCCGGTGCCCGCGGTCGCCTGCTCCATCTCGGCCTTCTGCTTCTGCATGTGCTGCGACCACAGGTAGCCGCCCGCAGCGCCCACCGCGGCGCCCACCGCCGCGCCGGTGGTGGTGCTCTTGCTCTTGTTGCCGCCCGCCGTCGCCCGGCCGATGACGGCGCCCGCGACCGCACCGATGCCGGCGCCGACCCCCGTGTCGCGCTGGGTCTCGCTCATGTTGGCGCAACCGACCAGCCCGCCGGCGGCGAAGGTGAATGCGGTCAGGGAAACGATGATCTTCTTCATGGTCTTGAGCCTCCGGATTTGTAACAGGCGGGGTGATTATCCACGCGGAACACGGCGCGACGGCCCGCCCGGTGTGCAACAAAGCATGACCGGCACCGAGCCGATCATCCCCTCAGCAGGTTGAAAATGGAATAGCCCGCCCAGGTCGCCAGGACAGAACCCAAGACATGCAGGACCAGGTGCAGCACCAGCCAGCCGAGGGCGCCACGCTGCAGCAGATGGAAAGCTTCGGCCGAGAAAGTGGAGAACGTCGTCAGCCCGCCCAGCAGCCCGGTCGTCAGCAACAGCTTGAGCGCCGGCGGCATCTCGGGCCAGGCCTGGACCAGGCCCAGCACGCCCCCCATCAGCAGCCCGCCGACCAGGTTCACGACCAGGGTGCCGGGTGGCACGAGGGGAAACATCGGATTCAGCCATACACCCAGTCCCCAGCGCAGCCAGGTACCGCAGGCCCCACCGATGCCGACCGCCGCAAAGGCGGCAAGACCCGTGCTCATACCTTGAACTCTCCCGCCACGCCTGCATGGCGGCCACGACCGCCCGGCGCCTCCGCCCCCCGCAGGCCGCTGCCCAAGGCCCGCATGTCGGCACCGCTGGGATGCTGGAACACGCGCAGGCCGAACTCCGGCAGGATCGCCAGCAGGTGGTCGAAGATGTCGGACTGGGTGCTCTCGTACTCGGCCCACACGATGGTGTTGGCGAAGCAGTACAGCTCCAGCGGCAAGCCGTCTGAAGTCGGTGCCATCTGGCGCACCATCAGCATCATGCCCTGATGCACGCCCGGATGATGGCGCAGATAGCGATCGACGTAGGCACGGAAGGTGCCGATGTTGGTGACGCGGCGGCGATTGACGATGTCGCGCTCGCCGCGCGGCAGGGTCGTATTCCAGGCCTCCAGTTCGGCCTCCTTCGCCGGCAGGTAGCCGTCGAGCAGGGCGAAGCGGTCGAGGCGGTGGCGCTCCTCGTCGGTCAGGAAACGGATGCTGTGCTGATCGATGTACAGGCTGCGCTTGATCCGCCGCCCGCCCGACTCCCGCATGCCGCGCCAGTTGCGGAACGAATCCGAGATCAGGCGCTTGGTCGGGATGGTGGTGATGGTCTTGTCCCAATTCTGCACCTTCACCGTATGCAGCGCGATGTCGATGACGTCGCCGTCGGCATTGAGCTGCGGCATCTCGATCCAGTCGCCGATGCGCACCATGTCGTTGGAACTGAGCTGCACGCTGGCGACGAGCGACAGCAAGGTGTCCTGGAAGATCAGCATCAGCACCGCCGCCATCGCCCCCAGACCCGACAGCAGGATCAGCGGTGAGCGGTCGATCAGGCTTGCCACCATCAGGATCGCGGCGACGAAGTAGATGACGATCTTCGATACCTCGACATATCCCTTGATCGGCCGCAGGCGCGCATCGGGGCGGCGCTGATAGAGCGCACTGAGGACGTTCAGGGTGCCGCTCAGCGCAAGCGCCACCGTCAGCACGATGAAGGCGCTGCACACGTTCTCGATCACCGTCACCAGCGCCGCCGGGAGATGCGGCACCGCACCGACCCCGATCATCAGCACCAGCGCGGGTACGATGTGCGACAACCTCGACACCACACGCAGCGGCGTGACTTCGCCCCGCGCGGCGCCTTCCATGAGTACGCGTGCGCCCAGCAGCCTGCGCAGGCCACGCAGCAGGACATGCCTGGTCAGCCAGTTCGCCAGCCAGGCAACGGCCACCAGCCCGCCGACGGCAACCAGGGTATAGAGCGGCGGATGCTGCTCCAGCAAGCCGATGGCGACACTGAGATCTTGTTCCATTCCTTCTCCAGAAAACTCCGCCGGGCCGGCAGTCCGGCCGTCATTTCCGCAGTGTTCCATTTGGCACAAATTATAGCCACACGGCCGCCACGCCCTCCGGGCGCCGGGGCGGACGGCCGAAGGGATCGGCCGATCGGCTACAATCCACCCCGACCACAAGCATCCACGGGCCATGCCGACAGGCCGCCCCCAACCATACCGTCCATTCTTGAGCCCGATGAATCACCCCGACAGGAAGACCGGCACCGACGCCGCCGCACCGAGCAATTTCATCCGTAACATCGTCGACGAAGACATCCGCCATGGCAAATGGGGCGGCCGCGTCGAAACGCGCTTCCCGCCCGAGCCGAACGGCTACCTGCACTACGGCCATGCCAAGTCGATCTGCCTGAACTTCGGCCTGGCCGAAGCCTATGGCGGCGTCTGCCACATGCGCTTCGACGACACCAACCCCGAGAAGGAAGAGCAGGAATACGTCGACGCCATCGTCGAGTCGGTGCGCTGGCTCGGTTTCGAGTGGGGCGAGCATCTGTATTTCGCCTCGGACTACTTCGACACCATGCATGCCTGCGCGCTCAGTCTGATCAAGGCCGGCAAGGCCTACGTCGACTCGCAGTCGGCCGAGGAAATGCGCGCCAACCGCGGCACGCTCACCGAGCCCGGCAAGGACAGCCCGTGGCGCAACCGCAGCATCGACGAGAACCTCGGGCTCTTCGAGCGCATGCGCGCCGGAGAGTTCGCCGAGGGCAGCCACATCCTGCGCGCGAAGATCGACATGGCCAGCCCCAACATCAATCTGCGCGACCCGGCGATCTACCGTATCCGCCACGCCAGCCACCATCGCAGCGGCGACAAGTGGTGCATCTACCCGATGTACACCTTCGCCCACCCGATCGAGGACGCGATCGAGAACATCACCCATTCGGTGTGCACGCTCGAATTCGAGGACCAGCGCCCCTTCTACGACTGGCTGCTGGACGCGCTGGCGACCGAAGGCCACTTTCCGCGCCCGCTGCCGCAGCAGATCGAGTTCGCCCGCCTCAACCTGACCTACGTCGTGCTGTCGAAGCGCAAGCTCATCCAGCTCGTCAACGAAGGCCATGTCGCCGGCTGGGACGACCCGCGCCTGCCGACGCTGATCGGCGCCCGCCGCCGCGGCTTCACGCCTGCGGGTTTCCGCCGCTTTGCCGACCGCATCGGTGTCTCCAAGGCCGACTCGTGGATCGACATGAGCGTGCTCGAAGAATGCATGCGCGACGACCTCAACGAAACCGCCGAGCGCCGCGTCGCGGTGCTCGATCCGCTCAAGCTGGTCATCACCAACTACCCCGCAGGGCAATCCGAGCTGTGTCAGGCTCCCAACCATCCGCTCAAGCCTGAACTGGGCAAGCGCGACATGCCTTTCGGCCGCGAACTATGGATCGAGCGCGAGGACTTCATGGAAGAACCGGTCAAGGGCTTCCACCGCCTCTATCCGGGCAACACCGTGCGCCTGCGCTACGGCTTCGTCGTCAAATGCACCGGCTACGAGAAAGACGCAGCGGGCAAGGTCAGCGCAGTGCTTGCCGAATACATGCCCGACTCCAAGTCCGGCACGCCTGGCGCCGACAACTACAAGGTCAAGGGCAACCTGCACTGGGTATCGGCCGCGCACGGTTACCAGGCCGAAGTGCGCCTCTACGACCGCCTTTTCGCCCATCCTCATCCCGGACAGCGCCGCGAAGGCGACGCCCCCGACGCCGAGCGCGACTTCCTTGACGACATCAACCCGGACAGCAAGCGCACCGTCGCCGCCTGGCTGGAGCCGGCACTGCAAGGCGCGCGGCCCGAAGAGCGTTTCCAGTTCGAACGCCACGGCTACTTCGTCGCCGACCGCGTCGACTCCAAGCCCGGCACACCGGTGTTCAACCGCACGGTCACGCTGAAGGACTCATGGGCCAAGGGCGGAAAATGAGTCACGCCCCGGATTCGCCGCTGGCCTGAAGCCCACGCAGGCCCCGCATGCCGAACGAAGCCCCGCACGCCTCTCCGGTTACGAGCAAGCCGGCCATGAACCTGCGGCGGGGCCTTTTCGCCCTGGCCATGCTGCTGGCGGCATCGGCCGGCGCCGCCCCGGCGCCCTGGCATGTATGGCGCAGCAAGCTCGACGGCCGTGAGTTCTGCGCCCAGACCTCGCCCGGCCCCGGCTGGGAACCCGTGCGCGGCCCCTTCAGCGACCCGCACTGCAGCAAACGGGCGCAGGCTGCCCGTGACACCTCCACCGTTGCACCGCCTCAATCCATTGACTCAGGTCAATCTTCGTCCAGATCGCCCGGCAAGACGTCCGGGGCACACTAGACTGGAATTGACCGAGGCTCGGTTTCGGTTCGATGCCGAGCTTCACGCAGAAAACAAGAAGGTTCCAAGCCTCCAGGATGATGGGCACGTTTGAAGGAGACTGTCATGAGCATCATCGACTCCCCGATCGGCCGGTGCGAAGCCGTCCACGAGATGGTTCTACTCGATGAAACGCAACAAGAGTGCGCATGCGAACACGGCTGTCCGCCAGGCTTCGACTGCCCGCTGGCTGGCTGTTTCGCCGAGGTGAGCGGCTTGAGCGACGAGCACGCGGCTGCGCTCAAGCAGGCTGGCAAATGCATGAAGCAGCCTGGGGCGAGGAAACGCGTGCCTGCCCCCGCCTGAGCGCTGGGCGGCGCGAGGATCAGAACGATTCGTCCTCGCGCAGGTAGCGCCACTGCCCGAGCGGCAGCTCGCCGAGCTTCACCTCTCCGATGCGCACCCGCTTGAGGCCCACCACCTTCAGGCCGACCATTTCGCACATGCGGCGGATCTGGCGCTTGCGCCCCTCGCGCAGCCGGAAGCGCAGCTGATCGTCGTTCATCCACTCCACCCGGGCCGGTCGCAGCTGCACGCCGTCGAGTTCCAGGCCATGGCTCAGCAGCGCCAGTCCATCGGCCTGCAGGCTGCCTTCCACGCGCACGAGATATTCCTTTTCCACCTTGGAATCATCACCGATCAACTGGCGCGCGACGCGGCCATCCTGTGTCAGCACCAGCAGCCCGGTGGAGTCGATGTCGAGCCGCCCCGCCGGCGCAAGGTTCTTGAGCTGGCTGGGATGGAAGCGCTGCGCGGTATCGCGGTCGAACTGGTTGTCCGCGCCGATCAGGCTCACGGCCGGGACGTAGCCCGGCTCCGGCTGGCCGGATACGTAGCCGACCGGCTTGTGCAGCAGGATGGTCACGCGCTGGCGCTGGGTGCGCGCGGCCTCGGGCGCGAGGTCGATGCGCGCATCGGGCTGGATGCGGATGCCGAGTTCGGACACCCGCTTGCCATCGACGAAGACCCAGCCGCGCTCGATGAACTCGTCGGCCTCGCGGCGCGAGCAGATACCGCGCTCGGCCATGACCTTCGACAGGCGCACGCCTTCGGGCTTCGGCCCCGCCTCCACCGCCACCTGCCCGGACGGAGGCGGCACCTCTGTCCGGGCCGTGGTGTCCGCGCCGCGCTGCTTGCGCACGTCCGGCTCGGAACGGGACGCCGGCCGCCGCTCCGTCGCCTTGCCGCCAGGCCGTTTTCCGCCGGCGGGGGAGCGCCGGTCTGCAGGCGCGGGCTTGGCCGCCGCGGCGGGCCGGGCCGGAGGCGCAGGTTTCCTCTTCTCGACGGCGCCGTCACCGTGCTCATCGCCGTCGGCTGCCGCGGTATTGCGCGGGCGCAGCTTGAGCGTGCCACTGATATGCGAGGGCGCGGGTTCGGGGGGCTTTCGGCGGAAGGTGTTCAAGGCTGTTCCCGATGAGATAGGGCCAGCATTATCGCCCACAATCAGACGGCGTGACGGCGCTGCTGGGCTGGAGGCGCCACGGACCGGGGCTTCGTTTCACTAGGCGAAATCGGACCGGGCAGGTAAGATCCCCGTTCCTTATCGAATGCTCATATAGAGCGCCGCCGTGTCCGCCAAGAAGATCGATCCAGCACCCGCCGCCGAAGGCAAGAACTCCATTCAGGTCATCGAACGCATGATGAAACTCCTGGATGTTCTTGCCCAGCATGCCGACCCCGTCCCGCTCAAGCAGCTTGCGCTGGAAACCGGCCTCCATCCTTCGACCGCGCACCGCATCCTCGGCGCGATGACCCACAGCGGCTTCGTCGACCGCACGGACGCGGGCATCTATCGTCTCGGCATCCGCTTGCTGGAACTGGGCAGCCTGGTCAAATCGCGCATCTCGCTGCGCGACACCGCCATGCCGATGATGCTCAAGCTGCACGCGGCCACGGGCGAAAGCGTCAACCTCGGCATCCGCGCGGGCGACGAGATCGTCTACGTGGAACGGACATCGAGCGGCCGCTCTTCGGTGCGCGTGGTACACATCGTGGGTGCGCGCGCGCCGCTGCACACGACGGCGACGGGCAAGCTGTTCCTGGTGGAAGACGGCCTCGAACGCATCCGCGACTATGCCCGCCGCACCGGGCTGCCGCCCTCGACCCCGGCCTCCATCACCAGCCTGCCCGCACTGGAAAAGGAACTCGAGCGCGTGCGCCGCCATGGCGTGGGCTTCGACCTGGACGAAGTCGAAGCCGGCGTGCGCTGCATTGCAGCCGGCATCCGCAACGACGGCGGCGAGCTGGTTGCCGGCCTGTCGCTTTCCACCCCGTCGGAGCGCTTCAACCCCGACTGGGCGCCACTCGTGCGCGAGACGGCCGATGAAATCTCGCGTGCGCTGGGATACTCAGCTGCACGCGCGGCCCGCTAGCGTCCTTGCGGCCGGCGGCGGAGGCGTGCCTCAGCCCTCGCGCCGGATCGGCGCCGTAGCGATGCGCGGGGTTTCCACCTGCTCGAGCCACTTGCGTACACGCTTGGCGTCGGCCGTTCGCGTATAGCGGCCGTTGGAATCCATCAGCACCATGACGACCGGCTGCTGGTGCAGCCAGGCCTGCATGACCAGGCAACGGCCCGCCTCGGAGATATAGCCGGTCTTCGACACGCTGATCGACCATTCCGGGCTCTTCACCAGGCCGTTCGTATTGCCGAAACGGGTCATGCGGCCGCGCACGTCGACATAACGTTCGGGCGAAGTGGAGAATTCGCGGATCAGGGGATAGGAAGCCGACGCGGACACCATCTTGGCCAGGTCGCGCGGACTGGAGACGTTGGCCGGGTTCAGGCCCGTACTGTCATGAAAACGGGTGTTCCAGAGCCCGAGCAGCCGCGCCTTGACATTCATCGCCTCGATGAAGGCTGCCTCCCCGCCCGGATAATGGCGTGCGAGAGCGGATGCCGCGCGGTTCTCGGACGACATCAATGCAAGATGCAGCATTTCCTCGCGCGTCAGCGTGGTGCCGATGGCCAGGCGCGAGCCGGTGCCCTTGAGCGTGTCGATATCGGCGTTCGCGACGCTGATCGGTTCGGACAGGCCTTGCCCGGCATCAAGCACGACCATGGCGGTCATCAGCTTGGTGATTGAGGCGATCGGCACCACCGTGCTGGCATTGCGCTCGAGCAGCACTTCGCCATTGGCCGGGTTGACGATGTAGAAGGCGCTCGAACCGAGCTGCGGCAGGCCATTGGCGTCGAGCGTCAGCGCGACATCGCTCTCCGCCATGGCCGGAGCCACCGCGGCCGCAGCAACCCCCGCGGCTGCCGGCGCCATGCGCACCGAAACGCGGCGCGTGTTCTTCGCCGCCGGCTTGGCCTTGGCATTCTTCACCGCCTTGCGGGCAGACGGTCTGGCCGCGGCTTTCTTCTTCTGGACGGCCGCCTTCGCGACCGGCTTCTTCGGCGCGGGCTTGACACTGGCCCGTGCTGCCTTGTTGGCGGCAGCCTCGGCAAGATTCGAAACCGGTTGCAACATGAACAGGCCGATGACGGCGGCGGCAAGCAGGGAGCGAGGTTTCATGGCTGAAAGTGCAACTGGAAATTGCCTTGCTTGAATCTGTAGCAAAAATAAACAGATAGCAAGGTTTTTTGAAGCGAATTCGCGGAATGCCCGCAAATTGTCACACGAACCCGGAGTCCTGGCATCGCTTGATACAAAAAATGCCCCCCACGCTCATCCGCTGCGCGGGCTAAAGGCGCAGGAAATCGCTCACTTCGCCGCGCCTTGCCATCACGTCCTCATAGCCCAGCTCGATCAGCGCACCGATGAACGCCGGCTCGAACAGCAGGTAGGACAGCAGCGCCGACCCCTCGCTTCGCATCGCCCCCAAACTGCGCAGCACCATCCGCAGCATGCCCGGCAACGCCTCTCGATGGCGGCCGGCAATGGCATCGAGCCGGCGCGAGGGCAGCAGCACCAGGGCGTCGATCGGTTTCAGCCCTGCCGAGGCCCGCCGCTGCTCGGGTGTCATCGCAGCCACGCTCCGGTTGATGCGATCGAGCCGTTCGAGGTCGACTGCGAGCGTATCCAGAAAAATGCTCGACAGCGCATGGCCCGCGATCTGGGCAGGCGACGGGTAGGTTTCCGTGCGCTGCCGCACTTCCTCGGCGAGACGCCCGGCACCGACCACGAGGATGCGGTCGGCACCGAGATGAATCGCCGGGCTGACCGGCGCCAGCTGGCGCATCGAACCATCGCCGAAGAACTCTCGGTGGATATGTACCGCCGGAAAGACGAAGGGCAGCGCACTGGTCGCCATCAGGTGATCGACGCCGATGCACGCGCGCACCCCCATGCGATGCGTCCGCCGCCAGGGTTGAATGTCGGCTGCGGCTTCGAAGAAGGCGAGGCTTTCGCCCGAGGCATAGCCCGATGCCGTGATGCTGAGCGCGCGCAGATGGCCGCGCCGGATGCTGCGGCCGACCTGCGAAAAATCCAGCACCCTCGTCAACAGTCCGCGCAAGGGCGTGTTGTCGAGCAGGGAACGGGGCGTCTGGCGCACGGCCCAACCGGTCGTGAGCGCCAGCCCCCAGCGTCCGACGCTGCCGAGTATGGCTGCGGCATCGGCCCGATAGACGCAGTCGACGTGAAGATTGCGCCAGATGTGCTCGATCTGGCCCACGGCGTGGTTGAAGCTGCGCGAATATACCGCCAGCGCCGCGGCGTTGATGCCGCCCGCGGAAGTACCGCAAAGGATGGGAAAGGGATTGCCCGAACGACGGCCGCGCAGCTCGCGGATCGCGGCCAGCACGCCGACCTGGTAGGCCGCTCGCGCGCCGCCGCCCGTCAATACCAGTGCCGTCTGCGGCCTCCCGTCCGTCATCGCTCATTGCACCCGCGCATTCCGATGTGCGGAGGATGAACGATGAGGGCGGGAACCGACAAGCGCCTTCAGTCCTCCTGGCCGGCCTCGACGACCGTCAATGCGGTCATGTTGATGATGCGGCGCACGGTGGCCGACGGCGTCAGGATATGCACCGGCTTGGACGCGCCGAGCAGGATCGGCCCCACGGTCATGCCCTCGCCGGCCGCATTCTTCAGCAGGTTGAAGGCGATGTTGGCCGCATCCAGGGTCGGAAAGATCAGCAGGTTCGCGTCCTCGCGCATCTTCGCGTTGGGGAAGATCTGCAGGCGATGCGTAGCATCCAGGGCCGAGTCGCCATGCATTTCGCCCTCGACCGCGAGATCGGGATGCTGTTCGTGCAGCACGCGCAGCGCGGTGCGCATTTTTTCCGCCGTCGGCGAGTCGGCCGAACCGAAGGACGAATGCGACAGCAGCGCCACGCGCGGCTCGACGCCGAAGCGCTTCATCTCTTCCGCGGCCAGCAGCGTCATCTCGACGATCTGTTCCGGCGTGGGATCGTAATTGACGTAGGTGTCGGCCAGGAACAACGTGCGGCCCGGCAAGCTCAGCAGATTGACCGTATAAAGATGATCGACCCCCTGGCGGCGGCCGAGCACCGACTCGACGAATTCGCGGTGCAGGCGGTGCATGCCGTAGGTGCCGCAGATCAGTCCATCGCCATAGCCGAACTTGAGCAGCAAGGTGCCGATCAGCGTGGTGCGGCGACGGACCTCCTTCTTGGCGTATTCCACCGACACGCCATGGCGCTCCATCAGCTCATGGTAGTGCTGCCACAACTGGTTGAAGCGCGGATCGGAGTCGGGGTTGACCAGTTCATAGTCGCGGTCGGCCACCATGCGCAGGCCGAAGCGCTCGATGTTGGCCGTCACGACGACCGGACGGCCGATCAGGATCGGGCGCGCCAGCCCTTCGTCCACCACCTGCTGCACCGCGCGCAGCACTTTTTCGGATTCTCCCTCGGCGAAGATGATGCGCTTCGGGCTCTTACGCGCGGCGGCGAACACCGGCTTCATGATCAGACCCGAATGCCACACGAAGTTGTTGAGCTGGGCGCGATAGGCGTCCCAGTCCGCGATCGGGCGCGTCGCCACACCGGAGGCCACCGCAGCTTCTGCCACCGCCGGCGCGATCTTGACGATCAGGCGGGGGTCGAAGGGGCGCGGAATGATGTACTCGGGGCCGAAACCGCCGACCTTCTCGCCATAGGCCGCGGCGACGATGTCGCTCTGCTCGACGCGCGCCAGTTCGGCGATCGCCTTCACCGCGGCAAGCTGCATCTCGTCGGTGATCGTGGTGGCACCGACGTCGAGCGCGCCGCGGAAGATGAACGGAAAGCACAGCACGTTGTTGACCTGGTTCGGATAGTCCGAACGGCCGGTGGCGATCAGGGCGTCGTCACGCACCGCCTTCACCTGCTCGGGCAGGATCTCGGGCGTCGGGTTCGCAAGCGCCAGGATCATCGGCCGGGGCGCCATCTTCGCCACCATTTCCGGCTTGAGCACGCCGCCCGCCGACAGGCCGAGGAACACGTCCGCCCCTTCGATGACCTCGCCCAGCGTCCGGGCATCGGTTTTCTTGGCGTAGTGCGCCTTGATCGGATCCATCAGCGTGGTACGGCCTTCATAGACCACGCCTTCGATATCGGAAACCCAGATGTTCTCGACCGGCACACCGAGCTTTTCGAGCAGGCCCAGGCAGGCCAGCGCCGCGGCGCCGGCGCCGGAGGTCACCACCTTGACCGTCTTGAGACCCTTGCCCTGCAGGTGCAGGCCGTTGAGGATGGCCGCGCCGACCACGATCGCGGTGCCGTGCTGGTCGTCGTGGAAGACCGGGATCTTCATGCGCTCGCGCAGCTTCTTCTCGATGTAGAAGCACTCGGGCGCCTTGATGTCCTCGAGGTTGATACCGCCGAAAGTGGGCTCGAGCGCGGCAATCATGTCGATCAGTTTGTCGGCGTCGGGCTCGTCGACCTCGAGGTCGAAGACGTCGATGCCGGCGAACTTCTTGAACAGCACGCCCTTGCCTTCCATGACCGGCTTCGACGCCAGCGGGCCGATGTTGCCCAGGCCGAGCACCGCCGTGCCGTTGGTGACGACGCCGATCAGGTTCGAGCGCGCGGTGAGCTCGGCCGCCTGCGTGGGGTCCTCGACGATCGCGTCGCAGGCCGCTGCGACGCCGGGCGAATACGCCAGCGACAGATCCCGCTGGTTGGACAGCACTTTGGTCGGCATGACCGAAATCTTGCCCGGACGCGGATAGCGGTGATAGTCGAGGGCGGCGCTGCGGATCAGTTCATCCATGGTCTCTTTCCTGTCTCATCTTCGGTGTGGAGTGCGCGGCACGCACCGCCGACCGCTCCCGACGACAGAGCAGGCCGAACGGCCCTTGCGCGAACACACGCAGGATACCGCGAATCGTCATTTCTCGCATTACGAAAAACTGATTTGCGATATGAAAACAAGCGCCGCAACCCTCGATCCCATCATAGACGCCCCCAGGCATGCCGGTAGCTGCGGCGGCGTTCCGCGGCGACATTCCATCCATGTCCGGGTATCGGTCGTGGCATAATTATGAGCTTTCGCCGATAGCGGTCCATTTCCGGATGAACCGCTATCGGACATCGGGCGCCGCGACCTTGCGCCCACGCAGCCCGCCGGCCAGGCAGCAACACGCCTCGACGATGGCCGACCGACGGGAATGGTTTCGCATCACAGCACGGGAGAGCTGTACATATGTCTCAGAACCACGCCCAGGCGGCCATTGCCGCTGCCCCCGAATACGTCCGCCACGAAGGCCTCAAGCAGTGGGTCGGCGAGATCGCCGCCCTCACCGAGCCCGACAGCGTCGTCTGGTGTGACGGCTCACAAGAAGAATACGACCGCCTGTGCGTAGAAATGGTCGAGTCCGGCATGTTGATCAAGCTCAACCCGGAAAAGCGCAAGAATTCCTACCTCGCCTGGTCCGACCCGTCCGACGTCGCCCGCGTCGAAGACCGCACCTTCATCTGCTCCAACGACAAGGTCGACGCCGGCCCCACCAACAACTGGGAAGACCCCGCCGTGATGCGCGAGACCCTGAACGGGCTGTTCAAGGGTTCGATGCACGGCCGCACGATGTACGTGGTCCCGTTCTCGATGGGCCCGCTCGGCAGCCCGATCGCCCACATCGGCATCGAGATCTCCGACAGCCCCTACGTCGTCACCAACATGCGCACCATGACGCGCATGGGCAAGGGTGCGCTCGACGTGCTCGGCACCGACGGCGAATTCGTCCCCTGCGTGCACTCGGTCGGCGCCCCGCTGGCGCACGGCGAGAAAGACAGCCGCTGGCCATGCAACCCGACCACCAAGTACATCGTGCATTTCCCCGAAACGCGCGAAATCTGGTCCTACGGCTCGGGCTATGGCGGCAACGCGCTGCTGGGCAAGAAGTGCTTCGCGCTGCGCATCGCCTCGACCATGGCGCGCGACGAAGGCTGGCTGGCCGAGCACATGCTGATCCTCGGCGTCGAGTCGCCCGAAGGCGAGAAGACCTATGTCGCCGCCGCCTTCCCCTCGGCCTGCGGCAAGACCAATTTCGCCATGCTGATCCCGCCCAAGAGCTTCGGCGGCTGGAAGATCACCACCGTGGGCGATGACATCGCCTGGATCAAGCCGCGCAAGGAAGCCGACGGCAGCACCCGCTTCTACGCCATCAACCCCGAAGCCGGCTTCTTCGGCGTCGCCCCCGGCACTTCCGAGAAGACCAACTTCAACGCCATGGCGACGCTGAAGGAAAACATCATCTTCACCAACGTCGCGCTGACCGACGACGGCGACGTATGGTGGGAAGGCATGAGCAAGGAGGCACCCGCTCATCTGGTCGACTGGCAGGGCAAGGACTGGACGCCCGAGATCGCCAAGGAAACCGGCCGCAAGGCGGCTCACCCGAACTCGCGCTTCACCGCGCCGGCAGGCCAGTGCCCGTCGATCGACGCGGCCTGGGAAGACCCCGCCGGCGTGCCGATCTCGGCCTTCATCTTCGGCGGCCGCCGCGCCACCACCGTGCCGCTGGTGTACCAGGCCTTCAACTGGAACTTCGGCGTCTACATGGCCTCCACGCTGGGTTCGGAGACCACCGCCGCGGCCTTCGGCGCACAGGGCGTGGTACGCCGTGATCCGTTCGCCATGCTGCCCTTCTGCGGCTACCACATGGGCGACTACTTCAACCACTGGCTGCGGATGGGCCACGTCGTCGAAGACACCCCCAAGATCTTCTGCGTGAACTGGTTCCGCACCAACGAGAAAGGCGAATTCATGTGGCCCGGCTTCGGCGACAACATGCGTGTGCTGAAGTGGATCGTCGACCGCTGCAAGGGCAGAATCTCCGCCAAGGAAACCGCCCTCGGCTGGATGCCGCGCTTCGAGGATCTCGACTGGAACGGCACCGACATCAGCCGCGAAGAGTTCGAAGCCCTGACCCAGGTCGACGCCGAAGCCTGGCGCACCGAACTGAACTCGCACAAGGAGTGGTTCGACAAGCTGCAGGACCGCCTGCCGCGCCAGCTCGTGCTGAAGCGCGAACTGTTCGAACTGGCGCTGAACGCCGACTGAACACCAGCCTGCTCCACACACGAAAAAGCGCCGCAGGTCGGCGCTTTTTCGCTTTTCGGGGATGATTCGGCTCCCCCTCCGCCACCACTCCTCGTCCGGACAATCAGGCCATGCATCGCTCGACCCGCCTCAACGACATAC
Source organism: Thauera linaloolentis 47Lol = DSM 12138 (assembly GCF_000310205.1). Classification (GTDB taxonomy): domain Bacteria; phylum Pseudomonadota; class Gammaproteobacteria; order Burkholderiales; family Rhodocyclaceae; genus Thauera; species Thauera linaloolentis. Next base: position 18,529 of record NZ_AMXE01000001.1, read on the forward strand.
AGCCCTTCCACGTCATGGAACTGCTGCGCCGCGCGCGCGAGCTGGAAGCACAGGGCCGCGACATCATCCACATGGAAGTCGGCGAGCCTGATTTCCCGACACCGCGGCCGGTCATCGACGCCGCGGCCCGCTTCATCGCCAGTGGCGAGGTGCACTACACCGCGGGGCTGGGCCTACCGGCTTTGCGCGAAGCCATCGCCCGCTTCTACCACGACCGCTTCGGCGCCGACATCGCCCCTGAGCGCATCATCATCACCGCTGGCGCATCGGGCGCGCTGATGCTGGCCCTGGCGGCGGCGACCGAACCGGGAGACGAATGGCTGCTGCCCGACCCGGGCTATCCGTCCAACCGCCACCTTGTGCGCAGTTTCGAAGGAAAGGCGCAAGGACTGCCGGTGGACGCGGGGAGCCGCTACCAACCCACCCCCGCCCAGGTGGATGCCGCGTGGAACAGCCGCAGCCGCGGCCTGATGGTGGCGACGCCCTCCAACCCCACCGGCACGCTGCTGCACGTCGATGAAATCGCCGCCCTGCATGCCGTGACGCACCGCCGCAGCGGCCTATTGATCGTCGATGAGATCTACCAGGGCCTGAGCTACGGCGTGGACGCCTCGACCGCCCTCTCCCACCCCGTGTTGAATACCGCCGACGACCTGTTCGTGGTCAACAGCTTCTCGAAATACTTCGGCATGACGGGCTGGCGCCTGGGTTGGCTGGTGGCACCAGCCGGCATCGTGCGGGACATCGAAAAGCTCGCGCAGCACTTCTTCATCTCGCCGTCGACACCCGCACAGCACGCCGCGCTGGCAGCCTTCCGCCCGGAGACACGGGAGATTCTCGAAGCTCGCCGGCGCGAATTCGGCAACCGCCGCGACACCCTGCTACCGGCCCTGCGCAACCTCGGCTTCACGGTGGCAACGGAGCCGCAGGGCGCGTTCTACATTTATGCGGACATATCGAAAGTGGCGGACGATGCCGAAACATTGGCACACCGTCTCATCGAGGAAGCTGGCGTAGCCGCCACGCCGGGGCTGGATTTCGGCCACCACCTGCCGCGCCGGCACCTGCGCATCGCGTACACGACACGGCGCGAGCGCCTGCTGGAAGCCGTGGAACGCATCGCTCGCCTCAGGCTGTGAGCCACGCGCAATCAAGTACACGCCGAAGCATGGACGAACTGCAGCGCGGACATCAGCCTGCGGATGCCGACGTCTCGTTCTGAACCAGCGTTTCGCGGCCCGAAGCGGCCACGAGGCGTTTCTTGATCGCCATGACCTTGCGCGTATAGCGTGCGTTCGGATCCTTGAGGGAACCGTTGTAATACTGCAGGGCACGCTGCATGCTGCCGTAGCGCTGCAAGCCTTCCTGCAGCACCAGGGCACCCACACGCACATTGAGTCCGGGATCGAACAGAGCGTACTTGTCCCGCCCCTGGCCGATCTTGTCCTGATGGTAGCGCGGCATGACCTGCATCAGGCCCTGGGCCCCCATGTTGCTGACGGCGCGCGGATTGAAACTGGATTCGACGGCCATGATCGCGACGATCAGCAGCGGGTCGAAACCATGCTCTTCGGCCGACTCTTCGGCAGCCATCAGCGCAGGCTCCAGCACCTCATCCGACACCCGGTAGGTATCGGAGATCCAGTCGCGTACCCGGGCCATTTCGGGCGACAACCCATCGTCCCCGGTACTCAGGTCGAAGAGTGGCAGGCCGAGCGCGGCCAGCGCAGCCGACGGCTGCCTGGACGTCGATGCCGAAAACCCCTGCGCTGGCTTATGAGGCACGACCAGCCCCGGCTGGACGCGATGCGCATCCGCTAGTGCCATCGCCGCTTCACCCACGGTCGGCACAGCCCTGTCCTGCATGCGCACGGCGGCATAGCCGACGGCCTGGGGTGCGGCACCGTCATGGGCGACGTAGGCCATGCCCGCAAGGCCAAAGGCGAGAACGGCGCCATGTGCGATACAGAGCACGGCACCACTTGTCCGGCGCGCAAGCGCCTTGATTCGAGTTGCGCGTTCCATGGTGTCCTCCATGCTGTGGCCTGAGGGACTGCGGGCGGATTGCCGCGATGGGGCATCCGGGGCTTCCGCATGGTGTGCAGAAGCGGAGTCAGGTACGGCGGGTCAGCCGCGCCTGCATGCAGTCACGCTCGGTCGCCAGTAGGTGTTCAAGCCAGTCGCCGCAACCAGACGACGGGCCCCGCGGTGCGTGCGTCCATGAAACTGCGTCTCCCCTTGAGGAAGGCGCCGCACCGAAATCGGTCGATGAATAAAATTGCTGCAAAGCAGCAGGGACCGAATTCTATTGTTGCGAAAACATTTTGTCAAAACTTGACACGTCTGCTGACACTTCGATCAAGTCTTCAGGGCCCGCACGCGACAATCCAGCCGCCGCCAATCGAAACACGGCCCTGGATCGGTCTTGCGGCCCGGCGCAATGTCCGAGTGCCCCACGACATCCTCGATCGGATAGCGTTTCTGCAGTTCGACGATCAGATGGGCAAGCCGCTCGTACTGGGCATCCTCGAACGGAAAGGAGTCGCACCCTTCCAGCTCGATCCCGATCGAAAAATCGTTGCAGCGCTCCCGCCCCTTCCAGCTCGACGCGCCTGCATGCCAGGCGCGCAGGCGCGGATCGACGAAGCGGATCACCAGGCCGTCGCGGCGGATGTAGTAATGCGCCGACACGCGCAAGTGCTGGATCGAAGCGTAGTACGGGTGCTCATCCGGATCGAGCGTATTGGTAAACAACTGCGCCACTCCCGGCCCTCCGAACTGATCGGGCGGCAGGCTGATCGCGTGCACAACGATCAGACGGACGGGCTCCCCTTCGGGACGCATGTCGAAATTGGGCGAAGGCAGGAAAAGATTCACGGGGTTCACGGCGATCCTGGTCAAGAATGGCGGACGCTCTCCCGCCAACCCGTCCGCACAACGGAGCTTGCCGAAGCTAGCAGCAAACTCCATAGCGCGCCAGGCCACGCGTTGTGTCACCCATGCCGAGGCGCTAACCTAGCGCATTGCCTGAACACGCATCACTCTGCACGAATCGACCCGACATGAACCATACCCATCTGCTGCACCAACTCATTCTCGCTTCCGCCCAACGCGATCCGGACGCCCCCGCCCTGACCTTCGGCAACGAGCATCGCAGCTATGCCCAGCTCGCAACCGACATTCATGCATTCGCTTCGGGCCTGCGCCAACTGGGCCTTGAACGCGGCGAACGCATCGGCATCTATCTGGACAAGCGCATCGAGACCGTCATCGGCATGTTCGGCGCCACCACGGCGGGCGGCGTGTTCGTGCCGGTGAACCCCATCCTCAAGGCCGAGCAGGTCGGCTACATCCTGCAGGACTGCAACGTGCGCGTGCTGCTGACCTCGCCCGAGCGCTTCACGGCGCTCGCCGGCACGCTGGCCAGTTGCCACGACCTGCGCCATGTCGTCCTGACCGGCATGCCTGCCGAGCTGCCGACGCTACCTGGCGCGTCGGTTCACCGCCTGACCGATCTCCTCGCCGCCACGGCGACACCCGGCCATCGCGTCATCGACGCCGACATGGCCGCCATCCTCTATACCTCGGGCAGCACCGGCCGGCCGAAAGGCGTCGTGCTGTCCCATCGCAACATGGTCGCGGGCGCGAAGAGCGTCGCCCAGTATCTCGACAACCATGCCGGCGACACGCTGCTGGCCGCGCTGCCACTGTCCTTCGACGCCGGCTTCTCGCAGTTGACCACCGCCTTTCACAGCGGTGCGCGCGTAGTGCTGCTCAACTACCTGATGCCACGCGACGTGCTCAAGGCGGTAGACAAGGAGAAGGTCACCGGCCTCACCGCCGTTCCGCCATTGTGGATCCAGCTCTCGCAACTGCAATGGCCGGACACCATCACCGAACACCTGCGCTACATCGCCAACACCGGCGGACGCATGCCGCTGGAAACGCTGACCAAGCTGCGCGGCATGCTGCCGAAGACCAAGCCGTTCCTGATGTACGGCCTCACCGAGGCTTTCCGCGCGACCTACCTGCCGCCGGCAGAAGCCGACCGCCGGCCCGACTCCATCGGCAAGGCCATCCCCAATGCCGACGTGGTCGTACTGCGCGACGATGGCAGCGAATGCGCCCCCAACGAACCCGGCGAACTCGTCCAGCGCGGCGCACTGGTGGCAATGGGCTACTGGAACGACCCCGAAAAAACCGCCGAGCGCTTCAAGCCGCTGCCCAGCCATGCGCCTGGCCGCCAGAGCGGCCTCGTGCTGCCCGAGCTGGCCGTGTTTTCCGGCGATACTGTGCGGCGTGACGACGAAGGCTTCCTGTACTTCATCGGACGCCGGGACGAGATGATCAAGACCTCCGGCTACCGCGTCAGCCCCACGGAAGTGGAAGAAATCCTCTACGCCACCAGGCTGGTCGGCGAATGCGCGGCCTTCGGCGTCGAGCATGACACGCTCGGGCAGAGCATCACCGTCATCGCCACCCCGCCGCAGGGCGGCACGCTCGACGGCGCAGCGCTGCTCGCGGAATGCCGCCTGCGCATGCCGGCCTACATGGTCCCGCACCGCATCGAAGTGCGCGACGGGCCGCTGCCACGCAACCCCAACGGCAAAATCGACCGCAAGACCTTGTCGAGCGAAATCTGAAGCCTGCTCCTGGCCATGCCCACCGACAAAGGAAGCGTCGCGCTATCTGCAGGCTTGCGAACCGGTTCCAGCAAGACTACCGCGCTCCGCGCCGGGCTGCTCGCCCTGGGTGCCGTCCTGTCTCTCGACCTGGCCGCCGCGGTCCTCCGCGTCGGCCCCGGCGAGACGTTCGTGCGGATTGCCGATGCGGCGAAGTCCGCGCGCGACGGCGACATCGTCGAGATCATGCCCGGCGAATACCGTGGCGATGTCGCGGTCTGGAAGCAAGAACGTCTGCTCATCCGCGGCCTCGGCGAACGCCCGGTCCTGATCGCGGACGGCAGGGTCGCCGAAGGCAAGGCCATCTGGGTCATCCGTAACGGCGACATACAGGTCGAGAACATCGAATTTCGCGGCGCGCGAGCCGGCGACGGCAATGGCGCGGGTATCCGCTTCGAGCGCGGCCGCCTCGAAGTGCGCAACAGCACTTTCATCGACAACCAGATCGGCATCCTCACGGCGAATTTCGAGGATGCGGAACTCACGATCCACGACAGCCTCTTCGCCCAGGCTCCACGCCAGGAGCGGCCACTTCCCCATCTGCTCTACGTGGGCCGCATCGCGCGCTTCGAGATCAGCGGCAGCCGTTTCCACCAGGGCTATCATGGCCATCTGCTCAAGTCGCGCGCGCGCTACAACGACATACGCTACAACCTGCTTTACGACGGGCCGCACGGCGAAGCCTCCTACGAACTCGAACTGCCCAACGGCGGTGTGGCCTTCGTCGTGGGCAACATCATCGGCCAAAGCGCCAACACACAGAATCCGATCGTCATTGCCTACGGTGCCGAGGGCAATATCTGGCCCGACAGCGCCCTGTATCTGTCGCACAACACGCTGCTCAGCGACCGGCTGGCCGGCACGTGGTTTCTGCGAACCTTTTCCGACCACTTGCCGCCCGATGCCGAAATCCTCGGCATCAACAACATCACGGCGGGTATCGGCGCATTCACGCTCACGGCCAGCGGCACATTCACGGGCAACGTTCCACTTCCTCCCGGCGGCCTGCGCGACCCGGACACGCTCGACTTCCTCCCCCGCGGGAGCAGCCTGCTGCGCTGGGCCACGAAACCTGCCGGCAGCGTCCGCTCCATATCACTGGCCCCCGAAGCCGAATTCGCCTTGCCACGGGGAACCCGGCCTCTCCCGCCCCTGCGCCACTGGCTGCCCGGCGCACTGCAAAGCGGCGACTGATCGGCCTGGCTGCTCGAACCGGGCGAAAATCCGGCCTTCGCGTCATGATGAAGTGACACGTATCACTGACAATTCGTGTTCCATGCGGCATCATCCGCAGCGTTTCGTCTTTCTCGGCCCAGGTGGCCAACGGAGTTCTGTGTGCTAGAGCGGTTCTGTGGAGTACTTCACACGTCGGATGCAGCGACCGGCGCAACCAACGGTTTCCCCGATCAACTGGCACGGGTCCAGTTTCCGCAAGGTGCAATCGGCTACCGAGCCGACGTAGCGGTGTTCCAGGAAGACGGGCGCCTCTGCCTCGCGCTCGGCACCCCCCGCTTCAAGGACGCCGCCCTGCAGCAGCTCCGGGAGCAGCGCGGCGTGGCCGCCGCCTGGGTACAGGCCTTCCGCACGCACGGCGACGACGCCCTGAAACAGGCGAGCGGTCGTTTCAGCGTCATTCTGGTGGAGTCGGACGGACGGCAGGCACTGCTCGCCACCGACCGCTTCGGCACCTGGCCCGTGTGTTATGCCGAACATGATGGACGCCTGCATTTCTCCGACCGTGCCGACACCGTCCCCGGCGTTCGCCGGCAGGTTTCGCCACAGGCGGTGTTCGACTACCTTTTCTTCCACATGATTCCTGCGCCCACGACCATCTTCGAGGGCATCTACCGGCTGCCTCAGGGTCATCTGCTCAAGTGGCAGGACGGCAAGGCGGAATGCCGGCGCTGGTGGCAGCCGGTCTTCGAAGAAAGCACCAGCCCCGATCTCGAGCAATCCAAGGCGCGCTTCCTGCAGATCATCGAGGATGGCGTGCGCCACGAGGCCGAAGGCGTCGAAGTCGGCTGCTTCCTGTCCGGCGGCACCGACAGCTCCACGGTCACCGGCATGCTGTGCAAGGTGCTCGGCCAGCCTGCCCGCAGCTATTCGATCGGCTTCGATGCCAGCGGCTACGACGAGATGGAATATGCGCGCATCGCGGCCAGGCGCTTCGGCGCCGACCATCGGGAATACTACGTCACGCCGGATGACCTGGTCGGTGGCATTCCGCTGGTAGCCACGCACTACGATCAGCCCTTCGGCAACTCCTCGGCCCTGCCGGGATGGATCTGCGCCACGCGCGCGCGCGAGGATGGCATCGACAAGATGCTCGCCGGCGATGGCGGCGACGAACTCTTCGGCGGCAACACCCGCTATGCCAAACAGCGCGTGTTCGGCTGGTACGAAGGCGTGCCCGGCCTGTTGCGCCGCGGCCTGCTCGAACCCACGCTGTCGCTGCCGGGCATGGATCGCATCCCGCTGGTGAAGAAGGGCGCGAGCTACGTCGAGCAGGCGCGCGTTCCGATGCCCGATCGCATCCACATGTACAACATGCTGGTGCGCCTCGGCATGGACACCGTATTCGAACCCGACTTCCTCGCCCGCATCGATCTCGAACAGCCGAAACGTGAACAGCGCGAAGTCTGGCAGGCGACCAACGCCCGCTCGCACATCAACCGCCTGCTCAACTATGACTGGAAGTACACGCTCGCCGACAATGACCTGCCCAAGGTCATCGGCACCACGCAACTGGCCGGTGTCGATGTGGCCTTCCCGCTGCTCAGTGACGAACTCACGGATTTCTCCACTACCCTGCCGCCGGAATGGAAGCTCAAGCGGCTGACCTTGCGCTGGTTCTTCAAGGAGGCCCTGCGCGGCTTCCTGCCCGACGAGATCATCGCCAAGAAGAAGCATGGCTTCGGCCTGCCCTTCGGCGTGTGGGCCTGCCAGCATGCAGGCCTGAAGGCGCTTGCCACCGACGCCCTGGGCAGCTTCCGCAATCGCGGGATCGTCCGTCCGGCCTTCATCGATGCGCTCATTTCGACGCACCTTCCGGCCCACCCCGGCTACTATGGCGAGATGGTGTGGATCCTGATGATGATGGAATTCTGGATGCGTGAGCACGTACCCGATTGATTTCCTGCCTCCCAGCAACGACACGAATGCCGACATGACCGAAGCCCGCCAAGCCCCCGTCCACACCCCGATGTCGCAGTTCCGGACCGAAGGGAACGAACTCCTCATCAACGGCCAGCCCATCAGCCGCATCGCCGCGCGCGTCGGACGCACGCCGTTCTACGCTTACGACCGCGGCCTGCTAGACGCCCGCGTGGCGCAACTGCGCGCCGCGCTGCCCAAGGCGGTCAAGCTGCACTACGCGATGAAGGCCAATCCCATGCCGGCGCTGGTGTGCCACATGGCAAAGCTGGTCGATGGCATCGACGTGGCCTCGGCGGGCGAACTGCTGGTTGCGCTGGATGCCGGCGCCGCCCCCCACGAAATCAGCTTCGCGGGCCCAGGCAAGACGGAAACCGAATTGCTTCAGGCCGTTGCCGCCGGCATCCTCATCAACATCGAATCCTTCCGCGAGTTGCCGCTCCTCGCCGCAGCCCAGCACGCACTGGGCCTGCCTGCGCGCGTCGCGGTGCGTGTCAACCCGGACTTCGAACTCAAGTCGTCGGGCATGAAGATGGGCGGTGGCCCCAAGCAGTTCGGCGTCGATGCCGAACAAGTGCCGGAACTGCTCGCCGCCATCGGCAGCGCCGGGCTGGCTTTCGAGGGCTTCCACCTGTTCGCCGGATCGCAGAACCTCAAACCCGAAGCCATCGTGGAAGCCCAGCAGAAGAGCTTTGCGCTCGCCTGCCGGCTGGCGGAGCACGCGCCCTCCCCGGTGAAATTCCTCAACCTCGGCGGTGGCTTCGGCATTCCCTACTTCCCCGGCGAGCAGCCGCTGGACCTCGCCCCCATCGGCGCCAACCTCGCCGCCATTGCCGAAGAAGCCCGCAGCGCCCTGCCCCAGGCAGAGATCGTCATCGAACTCGGCCGCTATCTCGTCGGCGAAGCCGGCCTGTACGTCGCCAGGGTGCTCGACAAGAAGATCTCGCGCGGCCATGTCTACCTCGTCACCAACGGCGGCCTGCACCATCACCTATCGGCATCGGGCAATTTCGGCCAGGTCATCCGCAAGAACTATCCCGCGGCAATCGCCAACCGGATGAATGCCGTGGTCCTGGAACCCGTTTCCGTGGTCGGCCCGCTGTGCACGCCGCTCGACCTGCTCGCCGACCGCATGAACCTGCCGAGCGCCGAGCCAGGCGACCTGGTCGCCATCTACCAGTCAGGCGCCTATGGCGCCAGCGCCAGCCCGCAGCGCTTCCTGGGGCACCCGGCAGTGACGGAAGTGCTCATCTGAAGCTCTGCCGGGCCAGGACACGGGACACAAGCGGACGACAGGGATGCTGGCTCTCCTGATACTCATTTCCGTATTGATCGGCTATGGCTCGCTATATCCCTTCGATTTCTCCCTGGGCGAGAGGGGGCTGACCGAGGTCAGTACCTTCTTCACCCAGCCGGATCTACAGATGAGCCGCGGCGATCTGGTCGGGAACCTACTTCTGTTCGCACCCTACGGCTTCGTAGCGGCGTCGATGGCCGGAACGCGCAAGCACCACCCTGCCTCAGCGCTCGCGGTCCTGCTTGGGCTTGGAGGATCGCTGGCACTGGCATTACAGATCGCCCAACTGTGGCTGCCAAGCCGCGTCCCTGCACTTGGCGACGTATTCGTCAACATCGCCGGCATGCTGCTTGGCGTCACCGCCGCGGGGCTGGCACGCCGCCTCATGCCGTCGCTGCCCGGCAACCGAAAACCCCTCATCCCCCTGGGGCTGGCGCTTTCGTGGCTCGCTTATCAGTGGTTCCCGTTCGTGCCGACGCTCGATCTGCAGAACATCACCAACGCGCTGAAGCCGCTGCTGCTTTCGCCACAGTTCGATGCACCACGCACGCTGCATACAGCCGTCGCCTGGCTCGCGTTCTTCAAACTGTGGGACATCATTGCAGCCGGTAGAACATCCAGCCTGATGCTCGCCGCTGTGGGCGTATTCATTGTCGGCGCAAAAGTGCTCATCGTCGGTGCAGGCATCTCACTCAATAATGTCCTCGGGCTGGGGCTCGCCCTTGCCTTTCTGCGCTGGCGCAATGCGCCCTCGGCCCTGCCCGTGCTGCTCATCGCCATGCTGCTCAGCCTCTTTCTGTCAGGGCTGGCCCCCTTTGCCATCCAGAGCACACCCGAAGCATTCCACTGGATTCCATTCACCGGCATGCTCGAAGGCGACATGGGCAACAACCTCATGAACCTGATCGAGAAGACGTACTTCTACGGCGCACTGATCCTGCTCATGGCCAGGCACGGCGCCCACCCGGTTCCGGCCTCCATCGCCGTTGCAGGCTGCCTCATCGCGGTCGAGGCGGCCCAGATCTTCATTGCAGGCAGAACGGCGGAGACGACCGACCCGGTTCTCGCGCTCATCCTGGGGTTCGTGATTCAGCTTGGCATATCAAAGCGGTCGGCACACCACACACGACGCCCGCCGCAAAGCTACTGACAAATAAATCCCCATCGGCGATCATCACCTGCCCACCACCCAAGTACGGTAACCATCGAGACACAGGCTGATGCTGTTCAACTCCTACGAGTTTCTTTTCCTGTTCCTGCCTGTCACCTTCGCTGTCTATTTCTGGGTTGCGCGCAAAGGACGCGAGCCCGCCATCGTCTGGCTTGTTTTGGCATCTCTGTTTTTCTATGGATGGTGGAAGCCGGCCTATCTATTGCTGCTACTGGCATCAACGGCCGCCAACTTTGGCTTCGGCCTGATTCTGGGGCAATCTCACCGACTTCGCAAACCCGCTGCGGGCAGATTCTGGCTGACCACTGGCGTCGTCTTCAACCTGGCATTACTGGGCTATTTCAAGTATGCAAATTTTGCCGTCGACAGCCTGAACGCTATTGCGAATACCCATTTCCATCTGGAAACAGTCATTCTGCCACTGGCAATATCATTTTTCACCTTTCAACAGATTGCATATCTCGTAGACGCCTTCCAAGGCCAGGCACGAGAGTACCGTTTCGCTCACTACGCACTATTCGTCACATTCTTCCCCCAACTCATCGCCGGGCCAATCGTGCACCACCGCGACATGCTCCCGCAATTCATGCAGCCCGGCGCACTCAGCCCACGGACCCAGCACATCGCGATCGGGCTCAGCATCTTCGCCCTAGGCCTGTTCAAGAAAACCGTGCTGGCCGATGGTGTCGCCCAGTACGCTACTCCGGCCTTCAGTGCCGCCGCCGCAGGCGATTCGCTCACATTTTTCGAGGCATGGGGCGGCGCATTAGCCTACACATTGCAACTGTACTTTGACTTCTCCGGTTATTCCGACATGGCGATCGGCGCGGCTCGCTTATTCGGCATCGTGCTGCCGGTCAACTTTCATTCGCCCTATAAGGCAACCAACATCATCGAGTTCTGGCGTCGCTGGCACATGACGCTATCCACGTTTCTGCGCGATTACCTCTACGTCGCGCTCGGCGGCAATCGCAGCGGCAAACTCAAGCGCTATCGCAATCTCATGCTTACTATGCTACTTGGCGGGCTATGGCACGGCGCGGGCTGGACTTTCATCGCCTGGGGAGCGCTCCATGGGCTCTACCTCTGTATCAATCACGCATGGCGGCACTTGGTCAGCCACATGTTTCCGGCTCCTCTATTACCCCGAATACTCTCGGCATCACTTTCATGGGCACTCACCTTCCTTGCCGTCGTCATCGGCTGGGTGTTCTTTCGCGCCGGCAGCGTCGATGCGGCGGCAGCGATACTCAAGGGTATGGCCGGCCTGAACGGCATCGCTCTTCCCAATGCCCTCGCAGCCCGGCTCGGTAGCATCTGGCCAGTCCTCGAGAGCCTAGGCATGCAGACTTACCTTGGTGGCGGCACACACTTCATACTCAATTGGCTGTGGGTCCTCGCCCTACTCCCCATCGTGGTCGTCATGCCGAACACACAGGAAATCATGCGCGACTTCTTTCCAGGCATGCACCTCCATCACGCAAGACCCGAGAATGAAGTCCATCCCCTGCCAGTAATCAAGAACCAGCTCATCTGGCGTCCCAACTCACGCTGGGCAGTCATCCTCGGCGTACTGGCGGGCCTCGGCGTACTTGCCATGACGAGCATTTCCGAATTCCTCTACTTCCAGTTCTGAAGCTGCCATGGATCATGCACCTCAGTATCGCCGCTTCCTGACCTGGCTCATCGGCAGCTTCGTTGCCATCTGTTCCTTGGCTGCCGGGATCAACTACGTCATCGATCCCTATGGGCTATTCGGGACGGCCCGCATCGACGGCCTGAACGCCCGAAAGCCCGCAGCAGGAGAGCGTGTTCGCACAACCAAACCCTACATGGCGACAGCCCTTGGCCCGATGACCGTCATCGCAGGCAATTCACGCCCGGAACTCGGCCTCGACCCCCAGAGCCCATGCTGGCAGGAAGACGACCAACCCGTCTTCAATACCGGCATCCCCGGCGCCAGCTTTTATATGCAAACACAGTACGCCAAACACGCACTCTCGGCGGGCAGAGGAAAGAAAGTGCTACTTGGTGTTGATTTCCTCGATTTCCTCATTGACACCTCTACCCAGTCCTCCATGCCCCCGACAGACTGGGCGAGCCTGGCAACGAGCTATGCCGGCCGGCTCGACATTCCCAACGAAAGTGCAGGTGCCTGGCAAGAGATCAGTACCCAGGCACAGGACAAGCTGAGTGCCCTCTTTTCGCTCAACACTCTCGCCGACTCACTCTTCACCACCGTCCAACAGCGCGCTCCCTTCACAACCGACCGCCGTGCCGACGGATTCAACCCCGGACATGACTACGAGGCAATCATCCGCAGCGAAGGGCAATACGTGCTGTTCCAGCAAAAAAACGCCGAACTCATTGCACGTCTAAGCAGACCGGGGCTCGGGCTCTTCATTGCCGGCCGAGCACACTCTGAGAGCCTGGAAGCGCTGAGAAACTTTCTCGCCTGGGCACAGCGCGAAGACGTTGAAGTAAGCCTGTTCATCAACCCCTATCACCTGGACTATCTGCGGACCATTCAGGCTGCGGGCCTATGGCCTGCATTCGATGACTGGAAACGGCACATCACCCGGATCGCCAACGAATTCGGCACCCCATTGTGGGATTTCAATAGCGTAGACGCCTATTCCAGCGAAACACCCCCAGGACGCGGCGAACGTGGCGCAAGCATCCACTGGTACTGGGAACCCGCCCACTACAAGCGCGAAATGGGGGAGTTAATGTTGGCGAAGTTGCTGGGAAGAAACTGTGCAACTGAAGACCTCATGTCCTCTCCTGGCACGCGCCTGTCCGCCGAAGGGCTCGAACAGCATCTCGCCAGACTTCGTTCAGGCTGGCCAGATCCCCAGGCCTCCCCGGCACGGTAGAGCTGAGTCAGTCCCCTGATGCGCCCACCAGGCACAGCATAGTTTTCTTCCACACCAGTTGAAGTCGCTCCGATCACGACACCCGTGACAGAATAAGAGATACTCCACTCTGACTGATACCAACGGAAAAGCATGTCGAATACCCACTCCCCCCCCGGCGCCATCGTTGTGGGCCTGTGCGCCCATGGCATTGGCATGGTTCGCAGCCTGCATCGTGCTGGAGTGCGCGTCATCGCACTAGAAGCAAATCCGACCTTGCCGGGCATGCGCACCCATTGCGCTGAAATACGCATCGTTCCTGACATAAACAACGAAGGGCTTATCGATGCATTGGTCGCGCTAGCCAAGGACAAACCTGACAGCCAAGGCGACGTCCTGCTGCTCACAAACGACAAAATGGTCGAAGTGGTCGGCAGACATGCAGAAGTTGTTTCTCGTCACTTCAAGTTGAGTTGGTGTCATGCCACGGCATCGCTTGTTCCCTTACTGGCAAAAGATCAAATCGAGGCCCGGTGCCACGACACGGGCCTGAACTACCCGGCGTCCATACTCCTGACTGATTTTGACGAGGCGCCGCAAAAACTGGCCAGCCTTGGATTTCCGGTCATTGCCAAACCCATCCGCCCCGTATCCGCCTTCAAGACACAGGTTTCCGACTCAACAGATGCTTTCATGAGCGCACGCACACGCATGGAAGCCAGCATGCCAATCATTGCGCAGGAGTTCATCGAAGGCGATGATACGACGATCCGTTTCGGAGCACTCTATCTCGATGCAGGGCGAATACTGGCGCGCTTTGAAGGCCGGAAGTTGCGCTCTCGCCCGATGGGCCATACTACGATCGCAGTCTCGGAGCCCAACGATGAAGTTCATTCTCTGGTTTGCAAATTCTTCGAGGGACTGAATTTATCCGGCCCAGTGTCACTGGAACTCAAGCGTGATCCTGCAGGCCAGTATTGGGTCATCGAACCTACAGTGGGGCGAACAGACTTCTGGGCAGGTTTGTGCGCGGCAAATGGTGTGGACCTCACACTACTTGAATACGCGTCCACTGCGAAGCTGCCGCTACCTGCAACAATGCAGCGCAAAACCCACCTTTGGGTAAACGGCGAGCGCGACCCTGGAGCCTTATTCTGGCTATTATTCAAGGCTCCTCAATACCTTGTCGGCAAGAGGATAGAAGGAGTCTACTTCGACTTTCACGACAAAGGTCCATTTCTCATTTCAGCGTGGCGCTTCCTGGCGGACATCCCTAAACGGGCCATTCGTCGCTCATTACGCATACTCAGGAATCCAGGGTGAGCCGAATGCAATGCGCACGCCTGTGAGTCCGAGCACCCCGGGCAGACAAGCAAAACGCCTGACACCCGCGGGAAGCCCGGATATTCATTGAGCTTCCCGCCACTTGCCCATGCGCTTTAACTTATCCCTTAGTCCTAGCAGCGGAAAACCCGCCGCATAGGCACGGTGCGCGCTTTGCAGCGCCTTCTCGTGCTGCCCGGCATCCAAGTAAGCAAGCCCAAGATTGTACTGAATATTTGCATCGCTCTCATCGAGAGCAGCACCCTGCTCGAGCTTTGCAATGGCCTCTCCGCTCTTACCGCTTCTTAGCAGGAAGATTCCATGCAGCACCTTGACCATTGCATCATCCGGCCTAAAAACCTCGGCGCGTTGAAACCAGCATGAAATCGAATAGCGAGACCCTGCTGGAGTGCTTCTCTTTTCCTTTCTGCCCAAGTCCATCATCGCTTTCAATGCACGATGGTGATTTGGCGAGGCACGCAGTGTGTAATCGATGTCGCCCCCAGCAGTCGTACTCGTCCGGCCACGTTCCAGACTCTCGATTTGAGGCGTGAAGTGCACTCTTTCAACGATCACCAATTCGCGGGTCTGAGTACGATAGTCGAACGGCCCGTACGCATTCGCAAGCTCGCCGCATTCGGGCGAAAGCATCTGCCCATAGGCGACCGGACATGAGACACAAAGCACAAGCGCCAAAGGCATCGCCAAACCGTACTTCATTTCAGTCCATCTCCCATTCGAACGACAATCAGAACTGTCCGGCGATCCTGCCGCACCAATCAGCCGACAGGTCGGCCACTTGCCCCCTGTACTCTGCGCTGGAGAAAGTGTGATCGGCTTCCGCAAGATGCTTGACCGTGTTCGCATCGAGCAGTTGCGCCCATATAGCATCGCCACGCCATACCTGCTCGAACTCGCGGGCCACATAATCCCTCCCGCTCAGCACGAACAGCACCGATAACCCAGCCTGCCGCAGCCCTGCCAACATCCGTTGGGGCAAATCACCTCCCGCGGCTCCGTCTGCGTCACCAGACGCACGCGCCCGCCCCAGCGCCGCCGACAGGCTCGCAGCCGACTGCCCGACACGAACGCCACCACTCAGCAGCTTGAGCCAAAAGGCGCGGGAGAAGAGCCGCTTCAGGTAGTAGTGCTTGAGATAGGTTTGAGCCTCACCCTGGGCTGTCCTCACCCAAGGATTCAACAGCACCAACCCGCGGACACGCTCATCGGTCGGAGCATAGAAGCATGCCGCACTGGCACCATCACACAGCCCCCATAGGACTACGCCGCGCAATTCGGGCACCTGGCGGCAGAACCCATCCACCGCTGCACGCACATCGTCATTCAGCGCTTCAAAACTGCTGGGGGCACCGGAGGCGTCACCCATTCCTCGGTAATCGAAGCGCATGCAGGCCATCCCATGCCCTGCAAGAGCACGCGCCAGCAAAGTGAACTGGCGATGGCTTCCCACCCGATACTGCGGGCCGCCAACGATCACGAGTACCCCGAGCGGCCCAGCCTCCCCCTCGGGCCGCGATACCACGCCCACGAGTTCATCCTTGCCGCATTCGAAGAGGAAAGCCTCATCACGTACCGCTGTCATACGAACCGCTCCAAAGCCACTAGTGAACGTTCGATCAGCGCGGGGACTTCTTCGATTTCCTGCGTCTGCCAGAAAGCGCTTCCTTCGACCACGTCGGCCGTCACATCCGCGCCGGCCTGCACTCCGCTTTCGACCAGGCGTGCAAGCCCGGGCGACACAGCCTGTCGGTCACCACTTACTACTTCCAGTAGCACAACTGGCTCAGCGATGGCAGCAGCATTCAGGCACACTGCCGCTCGCTCCATGCCTGCCACAAGGCCGGAGGCAAGTGCATAACCAGCCACTTCCACCGTCTCACCGCGCTGCATTGCATCGCGCAGTGCGGCCATCGCAGCACGGGCATCGGATTCGGCCAACATCTCGCTCGCGGCCTTCAGGCGCAGAAACTGGGTGAGATGCTGCTTGCCATTGGTCACCGGCTGCCATCCCAACCAGGCTGCGCGCGTTCCACTCGACGCAAGCCAATCACTCACCAGCAGGCTTCCGGCCCTCAGGCTCCACAAAGCCGGCATCAAGCCAAACCGCTCCTTCAGCCAGCCGTATCCCAACCCGACGTCGTTCACCCAGGCCTGCCACGAAGCGTCGCCGAAATCCCCCGCGCTATCTCCACACCCTAAGCAATCGAGTTGCAGCACGGCCCAACCGCTCTCGGCGAAAGCACGCGTGGCAAGCGCTACCATACGGCGTGATTTGTTCAGCTCTTCGGCAAACGGATGCACAAACAAAAGAGCCCCACGCGGCGCCCTCGACGGCATGGTCAGCAAGCAGAAACGGCCACCGCCCGGAGCGGGCATGAAGAATGCATCGCGCCGAAGCGCAGCAAGCCCCGTCAAGCCAGCTTGCCCTCGACGAAATCCACCAGGGTGCCAACGGTGGCAAACGACGAACCATCGATCTCGTCATCCTCGACGATGAAGCCAAAACGCTCCTCGAGCATGTTGATGACCCCGACCACCGCCATCGAGTCGAGCTCGGGCACTGCCCCCAGCAGAGGGGTGTCGCGATCGTACGCGAGCGCCCGCCCGCCGAGACTCAAGACTTCGTCGATGACTGCCAGAACCTCTTTACTGATATCCAAAACTCTCTCCTGCCATATGCCTCATAGGCGACGAGGGTGACGGAATCGACATCACCGCCCCTCAACGGATTGCTATTATAGGGGCTTACCCCTAATCCACGGTGGGCGAAAGTCTAAGCCACCACCGGGGCCATACTTTATTACGGATGTCACACGATGAAGCGCTTGTTGATGATCGCCTTCCACTTTCCCCCTCTTGCGGGAAGCAGCGGCATCCAACGCACCCTGCGCTTCGCCCGCTACCTGCCCGACAATGGCTGGGAGCCCATCATCCTCAGCGCCCATCCGCGCGCCTATGAGCGCACCAGCGACGACCAGCTCCAGGACATGGCGCCAGGCCTGCGAGTGGTACGCGCCCAAGCCTGGGATACCGCCCGCCACTTCGCCATCGGCGGCCGCTACATCGGCGCCCTCGCCCGCCCCGATCGCTGGCTGAGCTGGAAGTACGACGCCGTACGCCAAGGCATGCGCCTCATCCGCGAACTGCGGCCGGACGCCATCTGGTCCACCTACCCGATCGCAACCGCCCATCTCATCGGCCTCGCGCTTCATCGGCGCAGCGGCCTGCCCTGGGTGGCCGATTTTCGCGACCCGATGGCCCAGGACGGCTATCCGAAAGACCCCGCCACGTGGCACAGCTTCGCACGGATCGAATCGCAGGCTCTCACCGCGGCCACAGCCAGCACGTTTACGACACCTTCCGCCCTTGCTCTTTATAGGCAGCGCTATCCACAACTCGTCAACAGCACACATCTGCTCGAGAACGGTTACGACGAGGAAACCTTCTCGGCAACAAGTGGGCAAGCTAGCGGTGTGCTGAACCCAGGCAGGCTCACCCTGCTTCACAGCGGGATCGTCTATCCCAGCGAACGTGATCCCAGAACGCTTTTTGCTGCGCTTGAATGGCTCAAGCAATCCGACCTTGAAACCTATGCCCAGCTGCGAATCCGCTTCCGCGCCCCAGTGCACGATGCTCTTCTGCATGAGCTCGCACGTCACCACGGCGTGGAAGACGCAATCGAAGTTTTTCCCGCGATCCCTTATCGTGAGGCCCTCGCCGAGATGTTGCAGGCCGATGCGCTGCTCATCCTGCAAGCAGGCAATTGCAACGCGCAGATCCCCGCCAAGCTTTACGAATACATGCGGGCTAGACGACCAATGCTCGCACTGACCGATCCTGCTGGAGATACCGGGATCACTTGCCGCAATGCGGGCATCGATGCCATTGCGCCACTCGACGACAGGCATGCCATTGCCGCACTGTTGACACGCTTCTACAAGAACCCAAACTCGGGAACACATGCATCCGAGGCTGCAATAATCAATGCGTCACGCCAAGGACGTACACAGGAACTGGCTCGCATTCTGCATGCTGCGAGCAACGTATCCGACAAGAACGCGTGAGCCCATCTAGCGTATGCAAGACGCTGAGTACCCTGGGCGTCGCAAACGGCTTGCTCTATCTGGTGAATCGTACTCTTCAGAAAGCCAGCGGCAACCGCGCGCTCATCGCGCGTTATCATTTTTTTGCCCAGCCTGTCCGGGCCCATACGGAGCCTGCCGTCCGTGCTTCGTCGAAGTCGCTGGTGCGTGCGATCAATCTGGATGACCCCATCGTAAAGGCTTTTCCGCGCCCCCCCCATGTAATCGTCCAGCGCTTCCGAAACGGTGCGACCTGTTTCACAGCAGAGCATGACGGACAGTTTTCCGGTTTCCTGTGGCTAGCACGCAACGCTTACGATGAAGACGAAGTGCGCTGCCGTTATGAACTCGAACCACAAGCGTCGTGCGCATGGGATTACGATATTTACGTGGAGCCCCGATACAGAATCGGCCGCACCTTCGCACGCCTCTGGGATGCTGCAAACGCTCATCTCGCCGAGCAAGGCGTGCGTTGGAGCCTGTCCCGCATTTCCTCGTTCAATGTCGCATCCATTGCCGCGCACAAGCGTCTTGGGATAACGAAACTCTGTTCTGCCACTTTCGTGGTGGTCGGCAGGCTGCAAGTCTCGTTTCTGCCTGCACCGCCCTACATCCACGTCAGTGCTGATGGCGCCAAAACCCCGGTAATACGACTCCAGGCTCCCTCCCGTTCAGAGGCGACATGATTTTTTCGGCGAAATCACCCATCGTCCTCCGGCAAGTGGCTGCCCTCCTCTGCCCCATCACCTAGATACCCCATCATCACCATGCCACCAGTACCCGGCCAGACAACCGTATTCAAGGGCGCAATGCTCTCCGTAGCAATGCGCTGGACAGACCGGCTCATTGGCCTGGTCAGCACCCTGATCCTTGCCCGACTGCTGGCCCCCGAGGATTTCGGGATCATCGCCATGGCCTCCCTGGCCATCGGCCTCCTGGACGTCCTGCTCGATCTCGGCGTAAACGTCGCCCTGATCCAGAATCCCAAGGCGACATCCGCACACTACGACACTGCATGGACGCTCCGGTTGCTGCAGTCAGCCGTCGCCGCCAGCATCATTTTTCTCGGTGCCCCCCTGGCGGGCGAGTACTTCGGCGACGCCCGCGTGATTCCCGTCATGCAGGTTCTTTCGGCAAGCATCATCATCGCCGGCCTGGAGAACATCGGCATCATCGAGTTCCAGAAGAAGATGCAATTCGGACTGGATTTCCGGTTCATGTTCCTGAAACGCATCGTCGGCTTCATCGCGACGATCAGCGCCGCTTTCCTGATGCAAAGCTATTGGGCTCTGGTCATCGGCACCTTGACAGGCAGAGTGATCGGCATGCTGGTCAGCTACCGCATGCACCCGATGCGGCCGCGTATCAGCGTGGAGAAGTTCGGCGAGATCTTTGCTGTATCGCAGTGGATGCTGGTACGCAGCAGCGGCCAGTATCTGGACACCAATCTGCACAAGATCCTCGTCGGACGGCGCGCGGACAGCGCGGTGCTGGGCGGCTACACCCTGGCGGACGAGATTTCTGCCATGCCCTCCACGGAGTTGCTCGCGCCCATCAACCGGGCATTGTTCCCAGCCTTCGTCGCGGCGAAGGAGAACATCGCCGAACTGAAGCGCCTCTTCCTGATGGCACAAGGCGTGCAGACGCTGATCGGCATACCTGCCGGCATCGGGCTTGCAATGGTCGCCCCCGAGATAGTCGGCCTGCTCCTCGGCGAAAAATGGTTGCCCGCGGTGCCATTCGTCCAGATTCTCGCTCTGGTCGGTTCCATCCAGGCCATCACGACCAGCGGCGGCTACGTCTTGATCACACTCGGCCGTGTCCGCCAGATTGCCCTGATCTCCTGGGCGCAGATCGGCGTTTTCGTGATTGGCGCATTCACAATCCTGCCGGACGCGGGCGCATCCGCCCTGGCCATGATGAGGCTCGCAACGGTGACCATTGGACTTTTCACGATCTTCTGGCTGCTGACACGTGCTCTCGAGAGTCTGTCCGCAATCGACATGGCCGCAACGATCAGCCGTCCCATCTTTGGCGCAGCAGCAATGGCGGGTGCCCTGCACCTTCTGGACGAATCTCTCTCCGCGGGCGCTCTACCGCTGCTGATCACGAAGTTGGTGGTTGGTGTCGTCGTCTACACGCTGACGGTCCTGGCACTCTGGGCCCTGTTCGGCCGCGGCCGTGGAGCCGAAGCCTATGTGCTCGAGAAGATCAGGGCCCTGATTGCGGCCCGGCGCAAATCCGCCTCCTGACGAGCGGCAGGGACACACCTACGGCATCATCCACGGCTGGCAGCATTGCGTACCAACCTCATCCCGAACCGGCTCCGCCTTTGATCCCAGGGCGTGAAGCGCCGCAGCTGAAACATGTCGGCGCCCATGCTGCTCGTCCCCCAATGCGTGGAAACGGCCGCATCGAAGCCGATGGAACGGGCCATTTCGACATGCTCCGGAAGATAGTCCTGACCAGGCTTGCCATTGGGATAGGCAAAGAGGCCGATGCGCTCGTTGAGCAGTCCTTGCAGGATGTCACGACTCTCGGCCATCTCCCGACACGCCGACGACGCATCGAGCCGCGCAAGAATCGGGTGGCTGACCGTATGTGCGCCCACCCCCATGCCTGCCGCGCGAAGCTCACGCAACTGTGCGGAGGTAAGCATGAGATCGTCCGGAAGCGCTGCCTTACAGGCTTCCGCCACGTACGCGACGGACTCTGCCCGCTGGGTAGCCGGCATGTGTTTGATGGCAGGAATCGATGCCTCGAGTACAGCCCGCTTGTCCGCCACCGAAACCAGCGGCCGAAGCCCCAGCCCGAGCCAGGACAGATCGATCTGCTGCACGGCGGCATGACGCACCGACTCGATCAGGGTGTCGTTCCACATCCTCCCCCCGTCTAGAAAGCCGGTAGCGATGAAGAAGGTCGCATGCAGACCGTGCTGCTGCAGGATGGGCACGGCATTGAGCCAGTTGTCCGCATAACCGTCATCGAAAGTAATCGCCGCAGCACGTGCGGGCAGTTCTCCCCGTTCGAGACGCCCGACGGCCTCATCGAGCGGCAGGACATTGAACCAGCCGGCAACCCAACGCATCAGTTCGTCGAAACGCTGGCGGTCGACTTCACCGGGAAACAATGGATCCGGTTCGGTCAGCACGCGATGGAAGATCAGGATGGAGAGGCGTGCTCTCCGACCGGCGGGCGACACTGCGGATAGGACGGTACGGATCAACATCTGGATTCACCTCACACCATCGTGAGCCGGATCGGTGCCCGGCTGCCTCGCCCCAGCCGGCGCTTTGGCAGGCTTCCGCAGGCCGATGTACTCAAGCCACGGTACCTGTGGATCACGCTCCCAGCCGCGGGTCTGGACCCATTTTTTCGCAGCGACGACGAGAATCATCATGTTGTAGGGCAAATCGAAATACGACAGGCTGAGGAAGGCCCCGCCAACCGCGTAGCCGACCAGGCTGACCTGGACCATCGCCCCCAGGTCAGCAGCCCATCTCGTTTCTTCCTGGCTTCGGGCATTGCTGCGCAGCCATCCTGCCACCCGGTAGGTCGAGAACCAGATCATGAGAAAGAGGAACAGCCCGGGGAAACCATGGTTGCCAAGCACCTGGAAATAGATGCTATGCGCAGCGCGCACGATGGTTTCGTGCTGGCCGTACAGCAGGAAGAACACCTCGTGCTGGTAGGTCATCCCCCCCCCAAAGAAGTTGTGCTTGGCAACGCCATAGGCGACATGCCAGGCATTGATGCGGCCCATCGCCGACCCATCCTCCTGGTAATCGCTGATGGTGTTCATGCGCTCCCACCAATGCTCGGGCATCATCGGCAGGGCGATCAGCACGGCAAACAACAGCATTCCCCCGATGAGCCCCTTGCGGCTGCTCCGCCACCAGAACATGAGCGACATGGCGCCGATAGCGAGGAACCCCCCGCGCGAATGCGTTCCGATGGCCGCGGCGGCGCAAAACAGCATGGCAGCTGAAAGGCCATGCTTCATCCACGCCGACTTGACCTGCAATTGCAGGAAGTGCAGCAGCGGAATCGTCATGATCAGGGACAGCGCGAACTCATTGTTGTCGTAGATGAACGACCCCGGTGGCCCCCATACCCGAAAATTGCCCCCGGTAAGCACAGTGAATATGCCCCCCTTCACGCCCAGGATGGCCATCGACCCCACCGTGACCCAGGCAAAGGCCATGATGTGCATCTTGTTGATGATCAGCATTCCCGCAACGAAGGTCATGAAATAGATCTTCATGACCTTGTTCCATTGCGTGTAATCCCCACCAGGATCCATCCCGAAGAACCAGGAAAGGGTAATCCAGCAGGCAAACAGGAAGAACCAGACGATCGGTGGCCCCTGAAACGGACTCTGGCGCTCCTTCGTCGTCATCAGGCCGACCAGCGTGACACCGGCAGCAATGGCCGCAAGCGGCGCCGAATAGGCAATCCCCCAGCTGAAGCGGTGTGGATTCATCAGGCTGAGCCAGGTCCACAGCATCACGCCAACCCAGGGGCGGCGCAAAGCGAGAACCGCAGCAACACCGACAATGGCAAGGATCAGCAGATCACGCATCGCTTACGCCTCGCTCAACGCACCGCTACATGGCTGACCACGTAGCGGAACTTGCCCGACTTCTCGGCCGGAATGCTCTCGACGAACTCCACCGCCACGTCCACCCCTGCCCCCAACCTGCGCCGGAAGCCCTCAATGACGATGGCATCCATGCCCGCGGTATTCGCTCCGGCCTCGGGCACGAGCAGCACCCGTGTAAGGGAGCGGCTTTCCTGCACGATCTTGAAAGCGCGCACGCCGGTCAGGTCACGCACCACGTAGATGAGCGATAGACCATGCAGCACGGTGCCATCCTCGGCGACGACGAAATCGGTACTGCGCCCCTGGATGTCCTTGAGTATGGGGAGCCCGCGTCCGCAGGGGCAGGCTTCGTCGCCGAGAGTGCCAATATCGCCGGTCCGGTAGCGGATGAAAGGATAGTCCCGCGTGGCGAGATGGGTGACGACGATCTCTCCGGACTGCCCATGCGGCAGCACGCGGCCTGCCTCGTCGATGATTTCGACGACGATGTCTTCGGCCGTGACGTGCATGTTGCCGCTCGGGCACTCATGCGCGATGAAACCGGCGTCCCGTCCACCATAGCCGTTGGCCACCGGGCAGCCGAACAGGCGGGTGATCGTCTCGCGCTGGTGGTCATAGAGCCGCTCGGACGTGCAGAACACCACCTTGATCCCGAGGTCGTCGAGCCTCACTCCGCGCTGCTCGGCGCGTAGCGCGATGTGGCTGATGGCGGAAGGGTAACCGAAAAGCATCCTTGGACGGCGCTCGCGGATACGGGCAATGAAGCCATCGACTTTTTCGTCCGACATTTCGAAGGCTGGCAGTAACTCGGTCCGCATCAACGCATCGCGTATCAGCCGGACGCGGTCCTGGGTGCCGAGTTCGATCGGCGATCCCCACACGACGATCTCACGGTCGCCGATATCGACATCCCACCAACGCGTGGCACGCCATTTGGCGGCAACGTCGTGGCTGACACGCTCGGTGCCGATGAAGAAGATCAACGGTTCGCCGCTCGACCCGCCCGTATTGAAACGGGCAAGGCCGACGGCATTGTCAGCGCGCAGTGCATCGCTGTTGGCACGGATGTCGGCCTTGGTCAGGAAAGGCAGTGACTGCAGGTCGGCCACGCTTCGCACCTTGGCCGGATCGAAGCCAGTTTGCGCAAACAGCCCGCGATAATAGGGCACATGCGCGTCTGCATACTTCAGCAGCGCCTGCAGGCGCTGCAGTTGCAACGCGAGAATACGTTCGCGCGGCCACCATTGCGAGGCATCCATCTGACGATGCACGCGCGCGGTATCGTGTTTCTTCAGCCGCTCCTGCAGGGGAAACAGAACATCGGAAACGATGCGAGTGTAGAAATCGGACATGGCAAGGTACTCGATCAGGCCGCAGGGCCGGTCAATGGCGCGGACGCAGGTAGCGCATCACGATAGGCTGCCAGTAGCACATCCCTGACGGCCTCCCAGCGATAATGCTGCACTTCGGCAAGCCCGGCCGTCCGCAGGCGCGTGGCGCACATGGCATCGGTAAGGATACGCAACGCAGCCTGCCCCATGGCGACATGGTCGCGCGCAGGAACCAGCAGCGCCGTGCGTTCGTTGTCGACGATGAACGGCACCCCCCCCACGTTGGTGCTGACGACCGGCACACCGCATGCCAACGACTCCAGAACGGAATTGGGCATGTTGTCGACATGGCTGGGATTTAGACTGAGATCCGCTTCGCGATAGAGGGCGGCCATCTGGTCACGGTCCAAGCGCCCTGTGAAGCTCACCTTGGCGGCGATGCCCAATGCCACCGCCAGTTCGCCAAGCTCCTCGCGCAAGGGGCCGCTGCCCGCCACCGACATACGCGCCGCAGGCACCTGCTCGGCCACCACGGCGAAGGCGCGCAGAGCGACATCGATCCCGTAGATCGGTTCGAGGTTGCGTGCGACAACGATATGCGGGCCAGCGGATCGCGGTGGATAGACCTCCGCAGGATGGAAGCGCTGCAGGTCGACAATATTGGGTACAACCCTGCCCTTCATGCCGTGGGACGCGAAAACTTCAAGCAGAAAGCCCGAGGGCAGAAGCAGCCCAGCACCAAGGCGCATCGTACGGCGCACACTGGCAGCCGCCGTCCGGAGGAAAGAGCCGGCTTCACCCCCACGGTAGTTGACGAGTGCGGACTTCCCCCGAAGGGCAGCAATCCGGATGGCTGGCGCGGCGAAAAGATGCCACGACCAGCCCGAGTTGGCCATCACATGCACGATGTCCGCACGCCCGCACGCCTGCCACAACCGGCCCAGATAGGGAAGCAGGCGAAACACCGCACGTATTCCTTTGAGCCGCTCCGCCCAGGCAGGTCGATAAGGTGCGTTGACCTGCACCACTTCGACCGTGGCACCTTCGCCGCGCAACAGTTCGGCAAGCTGGCGCGTCTGATTCGCCATGCCGCCAGCGGGCGGCGGCAGGGGGCCGACAAGCACGATGCGCAACCCGTCGAATGTCATGCGCCTTTCCGTTGCGTGAGTGCCTGATAGACAGGCACATAGTTGGCAACACTGTTTTTCCAGTTGCGAACCTTCTCCACGAAGGTCCGCCCCGCGGCGCGCATCTCCGGCCAGCGCTCGCGATGCGCCAGCATTTCGTCGATCGCAGAAGCGAGCGCATCGGCACTGCCGGCCTTGAACAGCTTGCCGGTCTCACCGTCTCTGATAAGTTCCTTGTGCCCACCGACATCGGACGCCACGAACAACCTCCCCTGCGCCATCGCCTCCAGCGGCTTGAGCGGAGTAACGAGTTCGGTGAGGCGCATCGAATGGCGCGGATAGGCCAGCAGGTCGATCTGATCGTAATAGCGGCTGACTTCACCATGCGGCACACGGCCGGTGAAGACGACCTTGTCGGCCACACCGAGCCGCTGTGCCTGAGCCTTGAGATTGGCATCCTGTGGCCCACCGCCGACCAGCAGCAAACGCAGATCGGGGCGCTTCTGCAACAGCGCGGGAAAAGCATCCAGCAGCAGATCGAGGCCTTCGTAGGCATAGAAGGAGCCGACGAAGCCTACCGTGGTGCAGCCTTCCAGGCCGAGTTCATGCCGCAGCCCGGTATCGGCTTCGCCGGACAGCTGAAACCCGTCGACATCGACCGCGTTGGGAATGACGGTTACCTTGGTCGGGGAAATACCCCGCGCCACGATGTCCGCGCGCAAGCCCTCGCAGATGGTGAACGCATGGTCGATGCGCTTGAGTGCCCAGGTCTCCATCGCGCGCGTGGCGCGATAGCGCAGGCTGCCTTCCGCGGTCGTGCCGTGGTCGACGGCAGCGTCTTCCCAGAATGCCCGGATCTCGTACACCACCGGAATGCCCAGACGCCTGCCGACACGAATCACGGGAATGGCGTTGAGCACGGGCGAATGGGCATGCAGGACGTCGGGCTTGAGTTCGCGAGCGAGCTGCTCGAGGCGGGTTTCGGTGGCACGCATCAACCTCAGTTCGTTGATGCCTGCCGGGCCCGTTTCAGGCACCGGGCTACGGTAGAAGCGTAGACCGTCGACATCTTCGATATCGGCCGCGGTCGCCCCCTGCTTGGGCGATGTGAGGTGGAAAGTATCCCAGCCCAGCGCCCGCTGCCCACGCAGAATCGCCGCGGTACGGAAAGTGTAGCCGCTGTGGAGAGGAATGGAATGGTCGAGAATATGGAGGATACGCATCATTCAGGCGCCTATGAACATACGGCTATTCTTTCCAAGGATGCGCTTCGCCAGCCAGATCGCAGAAACGGTAAGAACGATGACAAGGGCGGCATAAAGACCGAAAGTCAAGAGATTTCCGGGAATTTCTTCAGCCCCCTGGCCGTCGTAGACCTTTCCGTAAAGCACATACACAGTCGCGACCTTGATGGCCGAAATGAAATAAGCATGAATGAAGAAAATGCCGAAACTGACCTCGGCAATGTAGTCGAGGCGATGGCCGAAGAGGTGATGGTAGCGGTACAACTGCCAGGTCATGATCAGCGCCAGGCTCGCCTTCATCGGCATCTGCCAGTACGGCGGCGAGGACCAACCGAGCACCACGCCCGCGATCGACACCGACGCGACGACAAGCAGGACAAACCACCATCGCATCACCAGAGACATGGCCTGCTGCTTGAAGCGTGAAAACGCCATGCCCATCAGATAGACAGGAAAAAGGTAGATCGCCTTGTCGATCGGCCCATAGGGTCCATCGCGCCCGAGGTAGGTCGAAAGGACGAGAAGCGGAACGATCAGCCAATAGCCTTCTGGCCGCTTGCGGTCCATCCAGATCAGCAGCGGAGCGAACAAGTAGAAAAGAGCAATGGTCGGCACGAACCAGAGCGGAGCAAGATGCTTCCCTGTCAGCATGAACAGAACCAGTTGCTGCCAGATTTCGAGATCATAGAACCAGTGCCACATTCCCGTGCGTTGCGTGAGCACGGTAAACACAAAAAGCGCCGGAATGGACAGCAGGATGTAGGGAAGGATGACCGTCTTGAATTTCTGCTTGAGGTACTTCGAAAAGGAGAAGCGGGCGCTCAGGTGCTGAAAGAGATAGCCTGCAATAAAAAAGAAGAAGATCGAGCTCTGGTTTGCGATCGCGTCGATCACTCTGCCGGTCAACGGCCAGCCACTCCAGTCAAGCGAGGGGATGGTGTGAGCAAAGACGATGAAGATGATCGCAACGCCACGAAAGACATGGATGTGTTGTTGGTATTCGTTCTGATGCTTCATGAAAATGCTCTCTATGATGCACAAGCTCTGTACAGCAATACCGTAATTCAGCACATACCGCCGCTATGCGGCGGATTAGGCCGACCAAGGACGGGAGGATGCGAATCGAGTAGTCTCAGACATCCGGGGGAAATGCAGAAGCCCGGCGGGAAACTGTCGGCCATCGGCCAAATCGTCCGAGCAGCCCCTCACCATATGAATATCACCCAATCAAACGAGCGCTGCGGCATCAGGCTCAACAGATGGCACAAGCACTCCATTACCATTCAGGTTCCGCATGAACGCTTCGAACATCAGCAATGTCCACAGCGGCGCACTATAGTCACGCGCACCGGACTGGTGGGCATCGACCAGATGCTGCAGGTACTCGCGGTTGAATATACCGGTAGATGCCAGCGTATCTCCCAGCACTGCGTCACGGACGCGCTGCTTGAGCGGGCCGCGGAACCAGCGCGCAAGCGGCACGGCAAACCCCATCTTCGGCCGGTAGAGCACGTCATTGGGCAGCAAGGGCTCCAAGGCCTTCTTGAACAGGTACTTGCCCTCGTTGCCCTGGATCTTGAGCCCGGACGGCAGCGTGGCGAGCCACTCGACGAGCTTGTGGTCCATCAACGGCTCGCGCACTTCCAGCGAATGGGCCATGCTGGCACGGTCGACCTTGGTGTTGATGTCGCCGACGAGATAGGTCTTGAGATCCAGGTATTGGATCAGCGCCAGCGCATCATCGGTGTCGGCCTTGGCCGCGTGGCGGCGGAAGACGTCGAGCGCATCGTAGCCGCCAAGCTTGCGATGGAAATCGGCACTGAAGAGCTTGCTGCGCATGTCGCCGCGCAAGATCGACACACTGTGGAAATAGGCCTCGACCGAATCGCGCGCCATGGCCTGGAAGGTTGTTTTGGCACGGAGCACGCGTGGCGCCCAGTCGGCCTTCGGATAGACGCGGCCCAGCAGGCCGAACAGCGGCTGGCGCAAGCCCTGCGGCAGCGCCGAGCGCATGCGCTCTTCCATCAGGTGCATGCGATAGCGGCGGTAACCGCCGAAGCTCTCGTCGCCGCCATCCCCTGACAGCGCCACCGTGACCTTCTTGCGCGCAAGCTGGCACACGCGATAAGTCGGGATGGCGGAGCTGTCAGCATAGGGTTCGTCGTACAGTGCCGCCAGCGTGTCGATGAGATCGAAGTCGTCCGACTTGACGGTCTCGACGAAATGATTGGTTCGGTAACGGTCCGCAACCATCTTCGCGAACGCGGACTCGTTGAACTTGGGATCGTCGAAGGCGATGGAACAGGTGTTGACCGGCTCGTCCGACAAACCGGCCATGGTCGCGACCACGGCGCTGGAATCGACCCCGCCCGACAGGAAGGCCCCCAGCGGCACCTCGGAGATCATGCGCAGACGCACGGATTCGCGCAGGCGCTCGTTGAGCTCGGCAGTGGCATCGACCAGGCCGATGTCGTTGTCGAGCGAGAAACGGACATCCCAGTACTGCTTGGGCTCGGGAATCGGCTGCCCACGGCGGATGCAGAGCGATTCACCCGGCCCGAGCTTCTTCGCCCCCAGGAAGATGGTGCGCGGTTCGGCGACATAGCCCAAGGCGAAATACTCTTCCACGCCCAGTGGATCGATGCGGCGATCGAGCCCGGGGTGCTGCATCAGCACCTTCAGTTCCGAGCCGAAGGCAAGGGTGCCGTCATCCAGTAGCGCATAGAACATCGGCTTAACCGCCAGGCGGTCACGTGCCATGAAGAATGTGTCACGCTTGCGGTCGTGCAAACCGAAGGCGAACATGCCGCGAAAGCGCTGCACGCAATCCTCGCCCCAAGCCTGCCAGGCATGGACGATGACCTCGGTATCGCTGCGGGTGCGGAACACGTAGCCGAGCGCTTCAAGCTCGGGCACGAGTTCCTGGAAATTGTAGATTTCACCGTTGAACACGACGCCGACCGAGCCGTCCTCGTTGAACAGCGGCTGCTGGCCGGTGGCGATATCGATGATGGACAGGCGGCGATGCGCGAGCGCGACGCCCGGTTCGAAGTGGTAGCCCCCCTCGTCCGGACCGCGGTGGTGCTGGATGTCGTTCATGCGCTGCATCAGCATACGGTCGAAGTCACGCTTGCCACGGGTATCAAAAAGGCCGGCAATGCCGCACATGGTCAATAATCCTTGATCAGTTTGAGCCCTGCCGCAGCAAGCGCTCGTACAGGTCGGTGTAGCGCGCCACCATGCCACCGAGGCTGAAACCCTGCTCGACCCTGTGGCGGCCGGCCAGCCCGTGCGAATGCCGCAGCGCAGCATTGGAAGCGTAGCACATCAGCGCCTCCGCCATCGCGGCAGGGTTCTCGGACGGCACCAGAACGCCCGTTCTGCCCGCCTCGACCAGTTCTCCGTTGCCGCCGACATCGGTCGCCACGACCGGTAGCCCGGTGGCCATCGCTTCCAGGATGGTGTTGGAGATGCCTTCCGCCCTGGACGGCAGCACAAAGACATCGAGGCTGCGCATCACTTCGGGCACGTCCTTGCGCTCACCCGCCAGCCATGCCACATCTTCCAGTTCGAGCCGCCGGATTTCGTCTTCGACCATGGGCCTGAGCGGGCCGTCGCCGGCGATGACGAGGCGAAGGCACGAAGCGGCCTCCCCCCCATTCCGGCGCGCAATGCCGAAAGCACGGACGAGATTGATCTGGTCCTTGACCGCCTGCAGACGGCCAACGGTGCCCACCACGAGCATCTCGGCGGCATTGAACGGAGAGCCGGGGAGGGACCGTCGCGCATCGGGGTGGAACCGCGTCGTGTCCACACCGTTGCAGATACGCTCCACGCGCCGCGACGACACACCGACACGCTCGACCAGGTAGCGCTCGATCTGCCCTGACAAGGCAACGTAGCGCGCGACGAAGGGACTGTAAGCGCGGCGTATGAGCTGATACTTGCGCGACATGCCGCCGGGATCCGAGACGTCCCAGCCATGCTCGCCATGCACTCGCCCCGGCACGCCCGCCGCCCACGCGGGGGCCGCAGCCTCCAGCGCTGCAAGGTTTCTCGTATGCACGATCGCCGGCCGGTACTCGCGAAACAGCCGGTAGAGACGCGGATACAGCTTGATGCCATGACCGGGCGATTTGTGCAGGGAGATGAACGGGACGTCGTCGCGCTGCACACGCTTGCAGAAGCCGTCTGCGCAATGGCTCAGTGCGACGACCGCATGCCGGAAACGCTCCGCCGGCATACAGTTAATGATGTTCACCACCCCATTCTCGAGCCCGCCAACGTCGAAGCTGTACAGCACGTGCATCACCAATGGACGCGGATCTCCCCCCGGCGGTTTCGAATCAGACCCCATGATCATTGCGGAATGCTCTGCGACGCCCGATCGACCCCCTGTTCGATGGCGGACAAGTGGGCGCGGAGAAAATCGTCAAGCCGCCGCGCCGCGCGGGCGGCATCGTCCCCCGCCGGCGTCATCAGGACGATGGCGGCCGAGGCATCTTCCCTGCCGAAAAGCCGCTCGATGGCGAGCTGGATCTTCACTTCGCTGTCGCGGTAAACGTTGCGGCCATCCAGGCGATAGACATGCCACACCAGCAATTGCCCCTGTGGCGAAGTCATCAGCGACTGCACCAGCGTGACGCCGCTCGATGCCGTATGCACCTCGCGACGAAGGACATCGATGCCCTGCTCCCGTAGCGGCACCGGGCCATTGCCCCAGCTCAGCATCTCGCTGTCGTCGCGCTGCGCGTAATACCAAGCAGCGAACAGTCCGACGGGCGGCGTCCCGCCCCCTTCCGCATACGCTTCGAAGGCTTCCGCCCGAGCCCCGGCATAGACCGGCCGATAGGCGATGGCCGCCCTGTCCACCGCATCCCAGCCTTGCGCAGGCGCCGGCATCGCAAGCGAGACGGGGAAGGCAGCAACCGGTACGTCCAGCGCCCGCAGAAGCGGAGGAAACGGAAGCACGGCGAAGGCCAGGACCAGCCCCGCCCCCAGCGCCCTGGCCCGTGCGGGCGCAGCCTCCACCACCGCGGCCGGCGCAGGATGGAACGGCTCCTCGTGCCAGCGGGCCCCGATCCAGAACAGCAGGAAGATGACCACACCGAAGAACACCCACCCATAGAGCAGGTGATCGACGCCGACCGCCAGCGTATTGTCGGAGAGATAGCCGATCATCACGATCATGTAGGCCCGCAGCCAGTTGGCGAGGATGGGTACGATGGCCGCAACCAGCATGAAAAGCAGTCGCCGCCGCAAGCTGCGGTAGTTGAGATAGGCGTAAAGCGCTCCGACCATCAACGAGGCAATCAGATAGCGGCTGCCACTGCATGCCTCGACGACCGACCACCGTCCGTTCGGCACCACGAAATGCAGCCCCTCCTGGTACACCGGGACACCGGATAGGCGCAGCGCCCAGACGGTGAACTCCGCCGTGTAGTGCATCAGCGTCGGCAGCATGAAGTCGCCGATCGGCACGCCAAAGAACAGGAAGAGCAGAGGGAACAACAGGATCCGCCCCAGCTTCCAGCCCAGGCATCCGACGAGGACGCAGAACAGCATCGCCACGAGCGCGAAATGCTGAGCGGCGGCAACGCTCACCAGACCGCCGACCAGCCAGAGCAGCCCGGCCATTGCCGCCGGCAAGGCCAGCCAGGCCACCGGCTGCGGTTGCAGGCCGCCCATGCGATCACGGGCACGCCAGATGAGCCAGACAAAGATCGGCAGTACGGCAAGGCCATGCGCATAGGTATCGGACCGCCACCAGATGCCGGCCATTTCCTGTGCTGTCTGCCAATACCACCCGACGGTCCAGACCAAGCCCAGGAAGATCGTCAGCATCACGGCCGGGAAACCCGAACGGGGGCTCACGGAAACACTCGTACTCATGCTGCGCCCCCATCCAATCCTCGGGCAGGTGCCAGCAAGCGGTCAAGCTGACGCAAGTGGGCCTCCCAACTATATTCATTCACGACCCGCGCACGCGCCGCCACGCTCATTGCGGCACGGCGCTGCGGATCGCGCAGCAGGTCCGTCACCACGTGGACGACCTCGGCACCATCGCGCGTGATCTCACACTCGTGGCCGGGCTCGGCCTTGAGCCCGGCGGCAGAGTCGGCCGACACCACGACGGGCCGCGCCATCGCCATGGCTTCGAGAACCTTGTTCTGGATGCCGCGCGCGATGCGCAATGGCGCCACGACCACATCGGCGTGCGCAAGGTAGGGCCGCACGTCCGGCACCGTGCCGGTGACATGGATGCGCTCCCCCGCCAGCGCAAGAACAGCCGGAGCCGGATTCATGCCGACGATCCAGAAGCGCAGTTCCGGAACATGGCGCCGGATCTGCGGCAGGAGTTCTTCTGCAAACCAGGTCACCGCATCGATGTTCGGCCAGTAGTCCATCGCCCCGCTGAAGACCACGACCGGCCCCCCCGCAGGATAGGGCGAATCCGGCGCATTCTCGGGCGCGAAGAAGCCGGCATCGACGCCGTTCTGCATGACATGCGTGCGCCCGACCGCCTCGGGTGCGGCACGCGTAAACAAAGCCGCTTCGGCCTCGGTGACGAACAGACTGGCATCACTCGCCATCGCCGCCTTGCGCTCGAAAGCCAGCAGGCGCTCGCCTTCCCTTCGATAAAGCCAGGACATCGGCCAGCGACGGTCGGCTGCATACTGCGTCCATTTGGCCGAATCGACGTCGCAGAAATCGATGACCCGATTCTGCAGTCCCGGGGCATCGAGGTATTGGGCCATCGGACCGGAGAACGCAAGCGCCCGGGTGATGCCCTGGTCCGCGACGGTGGAACGTACCCAGCTCGCAAGCCGGGTACTGCGGTAATACGGCAGGCTCAGCGCCTCACCGCTCAGCAGACCGCGCAGGCTTCCAATGCGGCCACGGCGCGGATCGAGATCGATGGCGCAGACGTCCTCGCACCATTCGGCGAGCCCGCCCACATGCTGGCGGTCGTCCGGATGATCCACGAAAGTGCCCAGGAACACCCGATGAGTACGCGCGAGATGACGCAGAATGTTGAACGAGCGCACCTTGTCGCCCTTGTTGGGCGGATATGGAATACGGTGCGCCAAATACAGGACGGGTGGCAGAAGCGCCTTCGAATCCGCCACGCGCCTACCCCAGGTTGCGCACGATGTGCGGGCCGATGGCGTTTGCCACACCCACCGGCAGACGCTTCCACAGAGCGATGAAGGCACGGTACTTGGGGTTCATCGGATTGTTCTGCGGCACGCTGTCACGCTTGTAGAGACGGTACTCGTAGGACAAGGACTGCGGCTCGAAACCCCAGTTCTTCTTGAAGCTGTACGGGCCGGTACCGATCTTGCTGCGGCCATAGTCGAACACCTTGCAACCTCGTTCGCAGGCACGGCGCATCAGCTCCCAGTACTTGAAATCGTTGGCGGCGAGATCCCGTGCGGCGGTGTCGTCGCCAGCGTAATAAGGCAGCACTTCGTCACGGAAGTAGAAACTGAGCACGCTCGACAGCAGCCTGCCGTCGGCATCGGTCACCGTCAGCACCTCGCAGTCGTCGCCGAAAGTGTCCTTCAGGCGCTGGAAGAACTTCTTCGGCATCGCAGGCGTGCCATGGCGCAATACGTTATCGGCATACAACGCAAAGAAACGATCGACGCCCGGATCGATGTGGCTGACGAGTCCGTTCTTGATGCCCTTGCGCACCATGGCGCGCTGCTTGCGCGGAATGGCAAGCATGTTGGCTTCGGCATCGGGCAGGATTTCCTTGCGGAAGGTCACGTAGAGATCCTGCCGTGGCCAGTCTTCATGCCGGAGTTCGAGGTTGCGATACTCCAGGTGCTGCACACCAAGTTGCCGCGCCAGCGTGTCGGCCTCCTGCTCGAGCAGCGCAATGACCTCTTCGCCCGCGCCCTCGTCCGCGGCAATGCCGCCATACACACAGAACGGCAACGACGTCAGCGCGTGGCCGAACAGGCGGCTCTTGACCTCGGCCAACGGCAGCACGGCGACGATCTGTCCGTCGCGCTCGGCGAACAGGAAGAAGGTGCGATGGCGAAACACCGTGCGCACGATGTCCTGCCACGCCGACAGGTGGAAGAAGGTCGCCTGCGGACAGGCACGCACGAAGGCATCCCAGCGGGTGGCGTGTTCAGGCGAAAGCGGCTTGATCTTGATTGGCATGCGATGCATCGGTCCTGGTGCGGGCCATCAGGCCGCGTCACGGAAAACTTCGTCCGCGCGCCCCCAGGCGAAGTCGGACAACAAACGATCGAGACGCTCGGCCGTGCGCTCGAGATTCACGTAGTGGCGGAAGCGGGTCTTGGCGCTGGCTTCCTGAACACGAGGCTGCTCGGGATCGATTTCCCACGGATGGAAATAGAAGATCGCCGGGCGCTTGTCGTCGGCATTGACGCGTGCGATCTGCCAGCGCGACACCGAGTACGGCAGCAGGCGGAAGAAGCCGCCGCCGCCCGCCGGCCAGTTGCGGCCGAACGCTCGCACCGTGGTCACGGGCACTTCCACCAAACCATTGTCGAGCCGCCACGGAAAGCGCGGTGCGTCGGGAATGCCATAGTGGTCGTGCTTGACCGGGTAGACACTGGAACTGTAGCCATAGCCAGCCTCGGCGATGCAGTCGTGCGCCCACAGGTTGGCGGTGCCGATGGAAAAGCTCGGCGCGCGGTAGCCGCTGACGT
This sequence comes from Thauera linaloolentis 47Lol = DSM 12138, assembly GCF_000310205.1. Taxonomy (GTDB): domain Bacteria; phylum Pseudomonadota; class Gammaproteobacteria; order Burkholderiales; family Rhodocyclaceae; genus Thauera; species Thauera linaloolentis. The sequence continues at coordinate 54,108 of NZ_AMXE01000001.1, forward strand.
TCTTGCCCGTGATGTCCTCGAGCACCGCCTTGGCCAGACGGATGTCGGCCAGGAAAGCCTCAGGGGTCATCGCGCTGGCACGCTCGTGGCCATAGCCGTGGCTGGCCACCTCGTGCCCGTTGTCGGCAATGCGTCGGATGAGTTGCGGAAAACGCTCGGCGATCCATCCCAGCGTGAAGAAAGTCCCGCACGCATCATGGCCATCCAGCATTTCGAGGATGCGGTCCACGTTGCGCTCGATCCTGCAGGGCACGGCATCCCAGCCTTCGCGCGGGAAGTGGGGCGCCAGCGCGGAGACCTGGAAATAGTCTTCGACGTCACAAGTAAAGGCGTTGGTGATGCGGGTGTTCATGTCAGGCATTCCGGAAGGATGGCGTGACGATGTTCCGCCCCGCCGGCTCACCATGCAGAGGAAGGGCCGCGGCACGGATGAGGAGCACGGCGGAGGGGGCCGGAACGGTCATGGAGCTTTCTCTTCGGCGGGCGCATCGCGGCGCGCCGCCTGCAGTAATTGATTGAGTACGTTCAAGGTCGCGGAAACGGATTGCTCCAGGCTGGTCAGCCGCGCCTCGATGCGCTGGACATCGACTCCAGCCGCCAGCCCGGCAACCTGGTTCGCAAGTTCGGGCGAGACCTGCAGGCGCTCCAGCGCAAGCTGGTCGAGCACCAGTCCACTGGCGGGCTGCACGCGCCCCTCCCCATTCACCGAACGCGACGTCGCGAACTCTTCCTTCAGTTCGTCGATGGTCTCGCGCACGTCCGTCTCGCTGACGGTGTAGCGCTCGGACAGGTAAGCCCCGAGCAGCAGCCTGTCGCACAAGGTGTTGATCTTGCGCGGAATGCCGCCGGTATGACCATAGATGGCCGTGTAGGCCCCAGGCTCGAAGATCGGATCGCCGTTCCAGCCGACATGGCCGAGGCGGTGCTCGATATAGCCGCGCGTTTCCTGCGAATCGAGCGGACCAAGATGGTAGGACGCAATCACGCGCTGGCGCAACTGCTGCATCTCGCCGCGCTGCATGATGTCGCGGAACTCGGGCTGGCCCACGAGAAAGCTCTGCAGCAGGGCGTGGTCTTCGAGCTGGAAGTTGGACAGCATGCGCAGTTCCTCGACCGCGGCCGGCGTCAGGTTCTGCGCCTCGTCGACGATCAGCAGCGCACGCTTGCCGGACGCAGCGACCGAAACGAGGAAGGTCTCCAGCGCGAGCAGCAGCCCAGCCTTGTCGAGGTTGCGGCCCGGCACGCCGAATGCCGCGGCGACCATGCGCAGCATGTCGCTGGCGTCGATCTGGGTACTGACGAGGTTGGCCGCGATGACGTGGCTGGGATCGAGCTGCTCGAGCAGGCTGCGTACGATCGTGGTCTTGCCGGCACCGATTTCGCCGGTGATGACGATGAAACCTTCGCTCTGATGCAGGCCGTATTCCAGGTAGGCCATCGCGCGCTTGTGCCCGCGGCTACCGTAGAAGAAGGTCGGATCGGGATTGAGCTGGAAGGGCTTGCCCTTGAACTTGAAGAATGATTCGTACATCTCGGGTCCGCTCAGAAACGCATGCCGAGCGTGGCGCTGACGGCGTTTTCGGTGTAGTCGTCCGACCCCTCGGCCTTCTGGTACCGGTAGTTGAGACCGGCAGTCGTGTCCGGGCTGAGCCTGCGGGTCACTCCGATGCTGAAAACCGTGCGGTCTATGTCGCGGCTGCTGGTCCCCCGCCCCTCGGACTTCGATCGCATGACCGTACTGTTCAGCGTCGACAGACCCGAAAGCCGATGGGTAAACGCGACCGATGCCGAGCGGGTCTCGGTGTAATCGAACTCAGCGAAATCGCCTACCAGGACACCCGACATCGTATTGAGGCGCTCACGTTCGGTATTCCTCAAGAGGAACGTCAACGTGTTACGGGCGCCAGTCAGAGTAAGGCCGGCACTAATCGCTCGCTGCAGATAATATTCGTTGGTTCGGATACCGAAACCTCCGGCGCGGTCATATGCCTCCTGCGCCAGCCGTCTCCACTCCGACTCCGTGCCGCCCGGATAAATGGTCTTATAGAGGTCATACAACCCTCCCAGCCAATCCATTCCATCGTTGCCAAACTCATCGAGGTTGGAAGAGATGTCACGGCTAGCGGAGAAACTCCATGTCGACCTGGCCATACGGTGACGGAACAGGACGTCGTAACCGGTACCAAACACCCGGTCCTCACCTGTGGCGGAAATGCTGGTGCGTTCGGTCGGATACCAGTCGAAACCCGCCCCCCAGATCGCCCCTTCTTCTCCATCAACCAGGCTGTAATCGTTGGATTCATAACCGCCGATCAGCCTCACCCGGAACTGCGGATCGACGTTAACGAACAGCGTGGCACGGCCGATTTCCTGGGTGACCTCCCGACCCAAACCTTGTTCGAAGGTCGTGTCGGTGCGTGCCAGATCGATGCCCCATCCGAAAAGACGCAAGGCACCCGGATCGGATACCGCCAGCGTCCAGCGTCCCTGCCGAGTATCTGCCAGCGTTCCGCTGCCGCCCTGCAGCCAGCGGGATTCGTAGCCCAGGCTGCCTGTACCCCCATCGCCGAACCTGAACTGGTAACGCGGCGCAATCGACCACATGCGCGTTTCGTCAGCCTTGTCCGCGCTGAGCGAGTCGCCTCCGCCGCGGCGGCTGAATGCCGAAGTATCGGTACGGCTGATCGAGCCCGCCAGCGCGATGAACACCGCGTCCTCGATGGCCTCGAATTCACCATTGCCGCGAAAGGCCAGATACGTCTCGTTCTCGTCGGTTTCCTGGGCATGAACCAGGTTGCGCAGACTGGCATTCAAGTAGCCGCGAAACCGTCCGGACTCCCGCGACACTCCGATTCCAGGCGATATTTCGGCGACCCAGTCCTTCTGGGGATCGTCATCCGAGGTATCGACATTGTCCGTCCATGTCAGACGGGTATCCAGCCTGGGCGTCACGATCACCGTCTGCGCAGCCACCGGCGCGGCCGTAAGCACGGCGAGCGCGAGCAGCGACAGCGCCGGCATCGTCCTCATGCGTACGTACACCTCAGGCCGCCTGTTCGCGCGGGGCGTCGCCATAACCATAGCCATAGCCGTAATACGAGCCTGGACCTTGTCCGCGGGATTTGTTCAGCACCATGAGCTTGATGGGGCAACTCTCGATGGTGGCAAGCGCCTGCCTGACGATGGCGTGCGTCGTGCGCTCGGCCTCCACGACCATGACGATCTGCCCCATGTGGGTGGCCACGACGCGGGACTCGGTGGTCACCAGCAAAGGCGGCGAGTCGAAGATGATGATGCGGTCCGGATAGCGGCTCGCCATCTGCTCGAGCAGGCGCGTCATGCTCTCGGAGGCCAGCAGTTCCGTCGCCCGCTGATGCGGCATACCTGCGGGCAGGATAGAGAGCTTCTCGATATTGGTCCGCAGCAGAACCTCGCTGAGGTCGGTCACGTCGCCCGCAAGCACGTCCATCAGCCCTTTTTCCGGCGGCAGTCCGAGCTGCCTGAGCACGGAGGGGCGCGACACGTCGGCATCCACGAGCAGGACGGTGTAATCGAGTTCCATCGCCATGCTGATGGCAAGATTGACCGCATTGAAGGTCTTGCCCTCGCCCGGCAAGGCGCTGGTCACCATGATCAGGTTGCCGTCGTCCACCTTGGCCGCACCGGTCGCCGTGGCATTGCGCAGCAAGGGGCGCTTGATGACCCGGTACTCCTCGGCCGTCGAACTGCGGGGCCGGTCCGGCGTGACCATGCCCAGCGCATCCAGCCGCTGCAGGTCGATCTGTGCGACACGCGACACGACACGGCTGAAGGTGTGGCCACCCGCCTTGGGCACTTCGGACGACTGGTTTGCAGCCAGCCCCACCGGCTCGGCGGCAGGTGTGGCGGCACCAGGTTGTACTACCGGCTCATCCGCGGGCTCACCCGACGCCTGCTTCAACTGGTCGAGGCGCTGTGCAGCTTTTTCGATAAGGCTCATCGTATCGTTCCCCTTCAGCCCTGGATCAGTTTGAGCACGACGACAGCAGCGGCGAAACTCGCGGCATACGCCACCACTCCGCTACCGAAGGCCAGCAAGCCACGCCGCCGCTTGCTCTTGCGCTCATCCGTCTGCAGCATCGATACCGTTCCCAGGACCGGAAGGCCGGTGACTTCACGCAGGCTGCGCCCGTCCGCAAATGCAGGACGCAACTGGCTGATCAGGAAGGTCAGCGCGAAACCGGCCGCCAAGCCCGCCAACGCGGCGAGGGGCAGCAGCAGAATGCGGTTGGGCGCCGATGGCGCGGTGGGCAGCGTGGGCGGGTCGATCACGCGGAAATCCGCGACCCCGCCCTGCGCATCCATCTCGACCGACATCGTGGCCGACTCGCGCCGGGCGACGAGACTATCGTAGTTCGCCTTATGGACATCGTAGTCGCGGTTGAGTTGTGCCATCTCCGCCTCGATTTCGGGCACCTGCTTGGCGATTTCCTTCAGAGACTCCAGACGGGCCTGGTATTCACCGGCACGGGCGCGCATGGACGCGACACGCGATTCCGACTCTGCGAGCGCGAGCTTCATCTGCTGGAAGACCGGGTTGGAATTCAGCGCCCCGAACTGGGAGCCGCCCCCCATGGCGCGCATTTCTTCGATCTGCTGGCGCTTCTGCGCTTCGAGCTCCTCGATCACACGCCTTGTACCGACGACATCCGGATGCTGCTCGGTATACCCCTGCAGCAAGGCATCGAGATTGCGCTTGAGCGTATCGATACGGCCATCGATCTCGGGAATGGATACCGCCGAATTGGGCGGCGTCTGCGGCAGCAGTACGGGCTCCTCGCCGACAAGCTGGCGCTGCATGGCATCACGTGCATTTTCCGCTTCGCGCAGTTCGAGCTGGGCCTGCTGGAGCTGGGCCGTCACCTGTGCGATCTGCGTAACGTAATCCCGGCCACCATCACCGAGCAGCCCCATGTTGCGCAAGCGGAACTCCTTGACACGGTTTTCGGCCTCGACCAGCTTCTGCTCGTAATTGCGGATCTGCTCTTCGATGAAGCGCCGGGCGGCATCGGAGTCCTGCCGCTTGCTGCCCAGGCCGGATTCGACGAACAGCGACACCAGGGATTGCACGACACGCTGCGCACGCTCCGGCCGCGTATCCGCATAGGCCAGCGTGAACAGGTTCGTACGCTCCGCAGAACGTATCTGCAGACCCTTCGTAAGGCTCCCGATGAGCGCCTCGCGCTGCTCGGGCGTACGCACATCGAGATCGAGATCGGCCATCGTGATCAGCTTCTCGACATTGGGCCGGCTGATCAGCGTACGGCTCAGCATCGCAATCTGCTGATCGATGTTGGGCTGCACGGCCAGACCGGACATCAACGGCCTCAGGACCGACTGCGTATCGACGTGGATACGTGCCGTCGACTCGTAGCGGTCGGGCATCAGGTAGATGACGACACCGGCGGCGAGCCCGACGATCCAGGCAAATGCGAGCCCCCACCAGCGGAAACGCCACATGCCGCGCAGGTAGCCTACGATCTGTGTTACGAGTTCTTCCATCAGGCTTCTTCAATCGACACGGAACTCATCGTCGTGCGCAGACGCGCCCGAACGAGTCCCGGAGGTTGGCGGGCTGGCGAATCAGAACCAGCTTTGCGGAATGATCAGGACATCACCGGGGCGCATCTCGACATTTGCCGAAACGTCACCGCGCTTGACCAGGTCACGGATGCGGACGCTGTACTGCTTGTTGCCCTCCGCGGTGCGCAGGATGGTCGCACCATTGCCGTCGGCGAACTCCGTCATGCCACCCACCGCGATCATGACATCGAGCAGCGTCATCTTCTGGTGATAGGGAAGAATCTTCGGTTCCGACGCTTCACCGACCACGCGGATCTGCTCGCTGTACGGCCCCACGAAGCCGGTGACGATGACCGTCACCACCGGCTCGCGGATGAACTTGCCGAGTGCCTGCTCGATATCGCGTGCCAGCGTCGTCGCGTCCTTGCCCATGGCCGGCAGGTCCTCGACCAGCGGTGTGGTGATCTTGCCGTCCGGCCGGACCGGCACCGACATCGACAACTCCGGATTGCGCCAGACGACGATATTGACGTTGTCACCCGGCCCGATCACGTAGTTGTACTCGGAGTCGGCCGCCGAAGCAGGCGCCGGCGGATAGGAGCTTGCGCACGCGGAAAGCAGCGCTCCGGCCGCCAGCACAGCCATTGCGCGCCACAGCATGCTGCACATTCTTGAAGACTTTTGGATCATGTTCCAATTCCTCTCAGGATTCGTAGCCCGTCATGATACGACGACAAGCTACGGTGGAATGCTAAGAAGCTGTTTAATATGGTCCGAGGAACAAATGCACACACTTGCAGACATCCTGGCATGCACAGGGTGAGCAGCGTTCCATATTTTTGTTGCAGCACAGCATTGTAACCTGCAGCGCTGCCCGACAAGAACATCATCGAAGGGCCGGATCCGGCTCACCCGGGCCATGCCCGTCTAGCGAGGCCGCGCCATAACCACAACCATAACCCGGATATCCGCCCGCGGGAGAGCACGCCAGCGCCACCTCGATCTCGTGTGCCGATGCGGACAAGAATCTCTTGCCGGACTGTAACTCGACAAAATCGACCCGGAGCGGAAACCCGGCAGCCGTGTGTGCGGGATTGCACGCTTGGCCATGGATCACGAGCACTGCGTCCGGTCCGCAATACCGGCGCCCCACCCCGGACCACCTCCACTGATGTGCAGACAATGGCCATGCGCGCATGCCAGGCAGGCTACTCCATGCCCCATTTCTGCAGCCGGTAACGCAACTGGCGCAGCGTCATGCCAAGGTTGCGGGCGGCCGCGCTGCGATTCCAGCGCGTCTGCTCCAGGGCCTTCAGCACGCGCAGGCGTTCAAGCTCGTTGTCGGTCTCGGGGTCGTATTCATCGGCGGCAGGCTCGGATGGCGCTGACGCGCCGCCTGGGGCATGCGCCGCCGGCAGGGCGAACTCGACGGGCTGCAGATCGATGTCCTCGGCCCCGATCTCACACCCCTCGCACAAGGCGCATGCACGCTCGAGCAGGTTTTCCAGTTCGCGCACGTTGCCCGGGAAGGCATGGCGCTGCAGCACGGCGAGCGCGGCCGGCGCCAGGCGGCGCGGCGCGGCGCCCTCGCGCTCCGCGAGCCGCACGAGGATATGCTCCGCCAGGGCAGGAATATCCTCATAGCGCTCACGCAGCGGCGGCACACGCAGGGTGATCACATTGATGCGGAAGAACAGATCCTGGCGGAAACGCCCTTCGGCCACTAGCCTCGACAAGTCCTGGTGCGAAGCCGACAGGATGCGGACATCCAGCGCTTCCTCGGCGTGCGCGCCGACCGGCCGCACGGCACGCTCCTGAATGGCGCGCAGCAGCTTCACCTGCATCGCCAGCGGAAGTTCGCCGATCTCGTCGAGGAACAGGGTGCCGCCGTTGGCAGCCTGGAACAAGCCTTCCTTGTCGCTCGCCGCCCCGGTGAAGCTGCCCTTGCGGTGGCCGAAGAATTCGCTCTCCATCAATTCCGGCGAGATCGCACCGCAATTGATCGGTACGAAAGGGCCGCTGCCGCGCGCGCCGAGTGCATGGATGAGGCGCGCGATGACTTCCTTGCCGGTGCCCGACTCCCCATGAATGAAAACCGGCGCCTGGTTGCGCGCCAGCTTCTCGGCCTGGGCACGCAACTGCTGGAAGGCGGGAGAATCGCCGATCAGCCTGCGCCCGCCAGGTGCGGCCGCGACGGAACGCGGCTCGAGCTTGAGCGCGTGGCTGACGAGTCCACGCAGCACCTTGAGCTCGATCGGCTTGGTGACGAAATCGAAGGCGCCCAGCTTGAGCGCCCGGATCGCGGTATCGATGCTGCCGAAGGCCGTGATCACCGCCACCGGCAAACCGGGCAGGTGCTTCTGGATGTATTCGACCAGTTCGAAGCCATCGCCGTCGGGCAGGCGCATGTCGGTCAGGCACAGGCGGTAGCGCTGGCTCTCCAGGCAGGCGCGCGCCTCGGCGACCGAGCCGGCGGTATCGCAGCCGAGCCCCATGCGCAGCAGCGACAGTTCGAGCAATTCGCGGATGTCGTCCTCATCGTCCACCACGAGGACATCGACGGACTCGGGGCGATTGCGGCGTTCTTGGAGAGTCATGGTTTCTGGCGCCCGCTGAGGATGAAATCCGCGCCCGGACCGGCCATCGCGAGTTCGAGCGTGGCATCGTTGGCTTCGGCCAGCTCGCGCGCGATGTAGAGCCCCAGGCCGGTGCCCTTGGCATGCGTCGTGAAGAAGGGTTCGAACAGGTGGAGACGCGTGGCCTCGTCCAGTCCGGGGCCATCGTCGCGCACGTGCAGGGCAATGCGCTCGCCGGCCAGCGGCACCGCATTCAGCGCCACCGCCGATGGTCTGCCCGAGCAATAGCGCCGCGCATTGGCCAGCAGATTATCCAGGATCTGGTGCAGGTGGGCGCGATCGATGGCGAAACTCAGCGACGGGTCGATGTCGACGGCGTACAGATCGCGCTCGACCGGATCGCTGAACACGCGCGCATCGATCACCTCGGCCACGAATTGCGCCAGCGGCAGCGCCTCGGGCAAGGCCTGTTCGCGCCGCCCCAGCGCCAGCACGTCGCGGATCATGCGTTCGATGCGCTGGGCATTGTCGTTGATGATGCGCGCCAACCGGGCCTGCATCTCGCCGCGCTTCTCCTCGCGCAGCAGTTCCGCCGCCTGGGACACGGCGGACAGCGGATTGCGGATCTCGTGCGCCATGCTGGCCGTCAGCCGGCCGAGCGCAGCCAGCTTGACCTGCTGCAGGTTGCGCTGGATGTCCTCGAAATCGGTCAGGTAGATCAGCGTGTCGCCCGCCGCCGCGCTGCCGGGCTCGCCGCACACCACGCGGCAACGCAGCAACCGGCCACCCGGACCGATGCGCAGCAGGCGATCGTCGATGCCGTGCTGGTACAGGACCTCGTCGAAGGCGGGATCGATGTCGGCCAGGCGCAGGCCCTCGAGCAGGCCAGAACCGCAGCCATCCATGCCCAGCAGCACCGCGGCCTGTGGATTGGACTGCAGCACGAAGCCATTGCCGCTGGCGACGATGACGCCATCCTGCATGTCCCGGATGATGCGCTCGTTGACCGCCTGCTGCTTGGCCAGCGCCTCGCCCCGCTCCGCCGCCAGCGACGCATTCGCCTGCGCCCGCGAGGCCAGCAAGCGGGCGACGAGCGCAATGCCGAAGAAGCCGGTGCAGAAGATGCCGACCTGCAGGAAATCGACCGGCAAGCCCCCCACCGCCAGCCGCCAGACGTTCTCGATCAGCACGGCGATGGTCGCCAGCGCAGCGAAGAACAGCACCATGCGCCCCTCGGCGACCAGGCCGGCCCCGGCCAGCATCACCATGATCAGAACCGGGATGCCGCTGCTGTAGCCGCCGCTCGCCCACATCATCAGCGACAGCGCGGCCACGTCGATGACGACCTGCAGCGCGGTCACCCGGGACTCGCCCAGGTACCCGGCCACCTCCTGGAAGCCGAGCCCGAGCGCGCCTGCCAGATAGGCAAAGGCGACGAAGCGGAACACCACCGGCGCCTCGTCGCCCAGGCCGAGTTCGCGCCCGGCAACGACGAACAGGCCTGCCAGCACGAGCCGGAACAGGTTGAAGAAGCGCAGCGAAGCGCGGCGCGAGCGCTCGCTGGCGATCGACGCGGCGGCGCTCATTTCAATCCGCGCGCGGCCCGGCAAGCCGATGTGCAGCGCTGCAGTAGAAGCGCTCGCCGTCACGCACGCCATCGGACTCGGGCACGTTGACCCCGCAATGCGCGCATTCCAGCATGCGCTCAGGCGTGTCAGCCGCCTTGCCGCCCTTACCCTTGCCCCTGCTGCGGGCGGACTTTTCCTTGATCCGCGCCATCACCCGCTGGATCCACCAGATGCCGGCCACGACGAGAATCAGGATCAACAGATTGCGCACGATGAGCGAGGCGAAAGGAAGTCGCCGGACAGGTGGAAGATGCGCCGGATTCTAGCATGTGGCCGGGCCCCGCCTTGCCGGGGCCCGGCCACCCTGGCGGACGGCTGCCATCGCGGCACACTCTTTGCGACAATGGCGATCCAGCCCGCATCCACGCCAGCCATGCCGCACTTCCCCGCCCCCCTCTCCTCGCGCCTGCCCACGGTCGGCACCACGATCTTCACCGTCATGTCACGCCTGGCGCAGGAGTGCGGAGCGATCAATCTGTCGCAGGGCTTCCCGGACTTCAATGCCGAGGACGTCCTGTTCGAGCGCGCCGCCCACTGGATGCGTGCCGGCCACAACCAGTACGCACCGATGGCGGGCTGCCTGCCGCTGAGGGAACGCATCGCCGCCAAGCTCGATGCGCTGTACGGCGCGCACTACGACGTCGACACGGAAATCACCGTCACCGCCGGCGCCACCCAGGCGCTGTTCACCGCGGTGGCGGCCTGCGTGCATCCGGGCGACGAAGTGATCGTGTTCGAGCCGGTCTACGACGCCTATGTACCGGCCATCGAACTGGCCGGCGGCAAGGCCGTCCGGCTGCGGCTGGCAGCGCCCGGCTACCGCCCGGACTGGCGGGCGCTAGCCGCGGCGATCACCCCCCGCACGCGCATGATCATGATCAACACGCCGCACAATCCGACAGCGACCGTCTGGCACCGCGCCGACCTCGACCGCCTGGCGGCGCTCGTGCGCGATACCGGCATCATCATCGTCGCCGACGAAGTCTATGAGCACATCGTCTTCGACGGCGCCACACACGCCAGCTGCGCCGCCCACCCCGAACTGGCTGCCCGCAGCTTCATCGTGTCCAGCTTCGGCAAAACCTATCACATCACCGGCTGGAAGGTCGGCTACGTGGCTGCGCCGCGCGCGCTGATGGCGGAATTCCGCAAGGTCCATCAGTTCAACGTCTTCACCGTCAACACGCCGGTACAGCTGGCGCTCGCCGACTACCTGGCCGACACCTCGCGCCACGCCGAACTGGCCGCCTTCTACCAGGCCAAGCGTGACTTTTTCCGCGCCGGATTGGCCGGCTCGCGCTTCGAACTGCTGCCCTCGCACGGCACCTATTTCCAGCTCGCACGCTACGAAGCGATCTCAGACCTCGGCGATGCCGCGTTCTGCGAATATCTGACGCGTGACGCAGGCGTCGCCGCCATTCCCGTGTCGGCCTTCTTCGCCGACGGCCACGACGACAAGGTCGTGCGCTTCTGCTTCGCCAAGAACGAAGCCACGCTGGCCGCCGCCTGCGAAAAGCTCAATGCAATCTGAACGGGACACCCGGAAGTCATCCACATGTTCGAACAACCGACGCCCACGCTGCACCGCGACGGCGACGCGCTCCTCATCCTCGACCAGACGGCATTGCCGTTCCATACCCGTACCCTGCGCCTGGCCACACTCGCCGAGGCCGTGCACGCCATCCGCGCCATGCAGGTGCGCGGCGCGCCGCTGATTGGCGCCACGGCGGCCCACGGCATCGCCCTGGCGCTGCTGCGCGAAAGCGGCGACGCCGCGCTCGACCGGGCATTGCAGATGCTGGGCGCCACCCGGCCAACTGCAGTCAATCTGCACTGGGCGCTGGCGCGCATGGACAAGGCACTGCGCCCGCTGCCGCCTGCGGCCCGCGTGAACGCCGCCTGGGCCGAAGCGGAGGCAATCCGCGTCGACGACGCCGCGACCTGCGACGCGATCGGCCGCCACGGCCTGGCGCTCATCGAGGCCGTCGCCGCCCGCCGGCCCGGCCCGGTGCGCCTGATGACCCACTGCAACGCCGGCTGGCTGGCAACCTGCGGCGCCGGCACGGCGCTGGCGCCAGTCTATGCCGCGCAGGCGGCCGGCATCGCCGTGGAAGTGTTCGTCAGCGAAACCCGGCCGCGCAACCAGGGCCTGCTGACGGCCTGGGAGCTGGCTGCCGCCGGCGTGCCGCATGTGCTGATCGCCGACAACGCCGCCGGCCTGCTGCTGATGCGCGGCGAAGTCGACATGGTCATCACCGGCGCCGACCGCATCGCCGCCAACGGCGACACCGCGAACAAGGTCGGCACCTGGCTCAAGGCGCTCGCCGCGCAGGCCGCCGGCGTGCCTTTCTACATTGCTGCGCCGCACTCGACACTGGATTTCGCCTGCCCGGACGGGCCGTCCATCCCGATCGAAGACCGCGGCGCGGAAGAGATCTGCATGCTGCGCGGCATCGATGCCGCCGGCGCCATTGCCGAACTGCGCCAGGCCCCGCCCGGCACCCGCACCGCCAACCCCGCCTTCGACGTCACGCCGGCGACGCTGATCACCGGCATCATCACCGAACGCGGCGTGGTCGAGCCCGCCGCACTGGCCGGACGCTATCCCGAGGCCGCACGATGAACCCGAAGTCCGTCCACCCGCCGGCGCACCCCGCCGATCATCCCGAACTACGCATAGCGCTGCTCGGCACGATGCATGCGATGGGTGCGGCACGGCTGAACGTCGGCACCGCGGGCAATGCCAGCGTGCGCCTGCCCGCGGCGGCGGGCATGCTGATCACGCCCAGCGGGCTCGCCGCCGAACACTGCCGTCCGGAGGACATGGCCGTCGTCGCAGCCGACGGCGGCTGGCGCGGGCCGGCCGCGCCGTCGTCGGAATGGCAGTTGCACCGCGACATCTACTCCGCCTTTGCCGAAGCCGGCGCCGTCCTCCACGCCCATGCGCCCTTTGCCACTGCGCTCGCCTGCCAGCGCCTCGGCATTCCGCCTTTCCACTACATGATCGCGCGCTTCGGCGGCAGCACGGTGCCCTGTGCGCGCTACGCCACCTTCGGCAGCCAGGCCTTGTCGGACGCCGCGCTGGCAGCCTTGCAGGGCCGCAACGCCTGCCTGCTGGCCAACCACGGCATGGTGGTGTTCGGCCGCGACCTGGCCCATGCGCTGGCACTGGCGATCGAGCTCGAAACCCTCTGCGAACAGTACTGGCGTACGCTGCAGATCGGCACGCCAGTACTGCTGTCCGAACGAGAAATGGCAGAAGTCATCGAGCGCTTCCGCTGGTACGGCAAGCCCCGCACCTAGGATTCGAGCACCCGCAGCAGGCTCGAACTGTCCTCTCGCCCCCAGCCCGCCCCCATCAAGGCATTGAGCTGCTGCCAGACTTGGGCGGCGACCGGCAGCGGCGCGCCGAGCCTCGCGGCCTCGTCCATCAGGATGGCAAAATCCTTGTGATGCAGGCGCGCCTCCACTCCCGCGGTGAAATCGCGCTCGACCATCTTCGCCCCCATCACCTCCAGCACACGCGATCCGGCCGAACCGCCCATCAGCGCGGCCCGCACCGCCGCCGCGTCCACGCCATGCGCGTTGGCCAGGCGGAAGGCCTCGGCGCAGGCCTGGATCGCCGACACCATGATCATCTGGTTGCAGGCCTTGGCCACCTGCCCGGCACCGGGCGGACCGATATGCACGATGCGCTTGCCCATGGCTTCGAGCAGCGGGCGCACGCGGGCCAGCACCGGCGCCTCGGCACCGGCCATGATCGCCAGCGCCGCGTCGCGCGCGCCCTGGCCTCCGCCGGACACCGGCGCGTCGACGAAGCCGATGCCATGCGCGGCATGGCGCTCGGCCAGCGAACGGGCCATGGCCGGCGCGATCGTGCTCATGTCGACGTGGACCGCGCCGGGCGCGAAGCCCTCGGCCAGCCCCTGCTCGCCGAAAGCCAGCGCATCCACGTCCGCGCTGCCGGTGACGATGGTGATCACCACTTCGCTGCGCGCCGCCAGTTCGGCAGGCGTCGCGCACACGGGCACACCCTCGGCGGCCAGTGCCCCGGCCGATCCCGGACGGCGCGCCCACACGGCCAGATCATGGCCCGCCACGCGCAGGTGGCGGGCCATCGGCTCACCCATCACGCCCAACCCGATGAAACCGACTTTCATGGCTGCCTCCTCACGCATCCGGGCCACCGCTCATGTTCTCGAGCACCTTCAGCATCGCGACCGAATCATCCTCGCCCAGGCCGCTGCCGACCATGGCGTTGAACATTTGCGCGGTCGCCGCCGCCGACGGCAAGGCCAGGCCGAGGCGGTGCGCCTCCCCCATGACGATGCGCATGTCCTTGTGGTGCATCCAGGCCTTGAAGCCCGGCTTGAAGTTGCGCTCGAGCATGCGCTGGCCATGATTCTCGAGAATGCGCGAATAGGCGAATCCGCCGAGCAGGGCCTCGCGCACCCTGGCAGCATCGACGCCGCTCTTGCGCGCGAAGTTGAATGCCTCGGCCACCGCCGCCACGCCGACGCCGGTCAGGATCTGGTTGCAGGCCTTGGCCACCTGGCCCGCACCGCTGCCGCCGATGCGGGTGACGGATTTGCCCATGGCCCGGAACAAGGGCAGCACACGTTCGAAAGCAGCCGCATCGCCACCGGCCATGATGGTCAGCGTGGCAGCGACGGCCCCCGGCTCGCCGCCGGACACGGGGGCGTCGACCAACGTCACGCCGCATTCGGCCAGGCGGGCGGCGATCGCCTGCGCGGCAGCCGGTGCGATGGTGCTCATGTCGACATGGATGTGTCCGGCAGCCGCGCCCGCCGCCACGCCGTCGGCGCCGAGCGTGACCTGCTCGACGTCCGGCGCATCGGCGACCATGCTGATGGTGACCGCAGCGCGGCGCGCGACCTCCGCCGCACTGGCGCAGTCGCCGGCGCCGGCCGCCAGCAGCGGCTGCATTGATTCGCGCCTGCGGCTCCACACATGCACGGCGTGGCCGGCCGCGATCAGGTTCAATGCCATGGGACGACCCATGAGGCCGAGCCCGATGAATCCGACGTCCATCGTCTGTTGTCTCCTTGTGCGGGGCTTGCCTGTCGGCATGCGCGGCGGACTGGTGGGGCAATGCAAACATGCCCATAATCGCCGCCATGAACTACGGCCCAATCATCAAGGAAATCGGACGGGGCGCCAAGGGCGCGCGTTCTCTGGATAGCGCTGCCGCCGCCGGCCTGTTCGGCGACATGCTCGACGGCAAGGTGCCCGACATCGAGCTCGGCGCGATCCTGATCGCCTTCCGCATCAAGAGCGAATCGCTCGACGAACTCATCGGTTTCAAGCAGGCGATGGATGCGCGCACCGCGCAAGTGGCGGTGCCCGACGGCCCACGCTGCGTGGTGCTGCCCACCTACAACGGCGCGCGCCGCCAATCCAACCTGATGCCGCTGGTGGCGATGCTGCTGGCGCGCGAAGGCGTGCCGGTGCTGATCCAGGGACGGCACGATTTCGACACCCGCGTGAGCCCCTTCGAGCTGCTTGCCGCGCTCGGCCTGCAGCCTGCGGCGAGCGCCGGGGAAGCGGCACGGCAACTGGCCGCCGGCCGCCTGGGCTGCATCGGCGCCGACAAGCTGCTGCCCGGTCTCGATGCCCTGCTGTCGCTGCGCACGCGCATGGGCGTGCGCGCCAGCGGCCACATCGTCGCCAAGCTGCTCGACCCCTGTCGCGGGCGCAGCGTACGCGTGGTGGCGGTCACCCACCCCGAATACCTCGAACGCATGGACGCCTTCCTGCGTGCTGATACCGGCCGCGCCATGCTGTTGCGCGGCACCGAAGGCGAAATCTACGCCAACCCGCGGCGTTGCCCCGAGATGAAGGTATACATGGAAGGGCGGGCAGCGATCGGCGTGCCGGGTGAGGAAGGCGGCGCACCGCCGCTCGGCACCCTGCCGGATGCCCCGTCGGTGGCGGAAAACGCAGCGCAGATCCGCGCCATGCTGGCCGGCGAACGGCCGATTCCCGCCCCGATCACAGCCCAGGTGGCCGCACTGAAGGCGCTCGCAGGCTGAGTCGCGCGCCCTTCCGCTCAGGCGGCGGCGAGTGTGCCGGCACGATAGTCGGCCAGTGCCTGATAGATTTCCTGCTCGGTGTTCATCACGAAAGGCCCATATTGCGCAATCGGCTCGCCCAACGGTCGGCCGGCGATCAGCAGCGCACGCGTGTCCGGCCCGGCCTCGACGGCGACTCCGTCACGGTCCTCGCCGTTGGCGAGGATCGCCATGCGCCCGGCGGGCACCGTCGTGCCAGCCACCTTCAGTTCGCCGCGATAGACGTACAGGAAGGCGTTGTGCGCGGCGGGTAGCGGCTGGCCGAAGCCCGCCCCCGCCGGCAGGTGCAGGTCGAGATACAGCGGTGCGGTGGCCTCGCGTGTCACCGCACCGGTGACACCATGGCTCTCGCCCGCGATCACGGTCACGCGCGCGCCGGCCGCGGTGGAAAAGCGTGGCAGTTCGGCGCTCGCGAAGTCGCGATACCAGGGCGTGCACAGCTTGTCCCGCGCCGGCAGGTTGAGCCACAGCTGGAAACCCTCCATCACGCCTTCTTCCTGCTGCGGGATTTCGGAATGGATCACGCCGCTGCCGGCAGTCATCCACTGCACGCCGCCGTTCTCCAGCAGGCCCTGATGGCCGGCGCTGTCGCGATGCAGCATGCGCCCGGCAATCATGTAGGTGACGGTCTCGAAGCCCCGGTGCGGATGATCGGGAAAACCGGCGATGTAGTCGTCGGCCTTGTCGCTGCCAAAGGCATCGAGCATCAGAAAGGGGTCGAGCCGGCGCTGCAGCGGCTGGGTCAGCACACGGTTGAGCTTGACCCCCGCACCATCGGAGGTCGCCAGGCCGGCGACCAGGCGCTCGACACTGCGCGGACGGGAAACGGTTTCGGCGGAGCGGACGGACATGGCGGTACTCCTGAAAAATGCGCCGGAAATGCACGCGGGCGGGACGAGGCCGGGGCGGATCTCCCCTGCCCGCGGCGTTCAGCCGAGAACGGCCTCGATGTCGGCCTCGGCCTGGGCAAAGCCCTGCTGCACCGCCTCTTCACCCATGTTCAAGCCTTCGGCATAGACGAAACGGACGTCGGTGATGCCGACGAAGCCGAGCACGGCCTGGAGATAGGGGGTCTGCGTGTCGGCCGGCGTACCACGGTAGCGTCCACCGCGGGCGAAGGCAACGAGCGCCTTCTTGCCTTTCAGCAGGCCTTCGGGACCATTCTCGGTGTAGCGGAAAGTCACGCCGGCACGGGCGATGGCGTCGATCCAGTTCTTGAGCTGGGACGAAATGCCGAAGTTGTACATCGGCACGCCCAGCACGATGACGTCGGCGGCCTGCACTTCGGCGATCAGCGCGTCGCTCTGGGCGACACGGGCGGCCTGCTCCGGCGTGCGTTGCTCGACCGGCGTGAACAAGGCGCCCAGCGCAGCCTCATCGATCACCGGGGCGGGGTTGCGTGCCAGATCGCGCAGCACGACGCGGGCCTGGGGCTCGGCCGCCAGCAGGCGGGCGACGATGCCGTTGGCGACACGGGTGGAATTGGCGCCTTCGCTGCGGGCGCTGCCGTTGATCTGCAGAATGTTCATGAGTGCTCTCCGTGGATTTGGGGGATTGCTGGAATCTGTCGAAGCCGTGGTCTTGTTCGAAGACGGTGACGAGAGTCTAATCACGTCAGCTTTAATCATTAATCCAGCGAAACGCACAACATTGTCCCTGCCATGGAACAGTACGACCCCAACGATCTGTTGATCTTTGCCCGCGTGGCGGAAAGCGGAAGCTTCACCGCCGCGGCCGACCGGCTCGGCCTGCCGAAATCCACGGTTTCGCGGCGCATTTCGCAACTGGAAGACAAGCTGGGCGAGCGGCTGATGCTGCGCACCACGCGGCGCCTGACGCTGACCGAATTCGGCGAGGCCCTGCTGGAACATGCGCGCCAGGTGGTCAACGAGATCGAAGCGGTGAAAGCGCTGGCCGAGAGCCGCCAGGCCCGCCCCAGCGGCCGTTTGCGGGTATCGATGCCGAGCGACTTCGCCGGCCTGCTGCTGACCGACATGCTCTCGGCCTTCTCGGCGATGCATCCGGCCGTATCACTGGAGCTGGATCTGTCGCCGCGCCGCGTAGATCTGCTGGGCGAGAACTTCGACATCGCCATCCGCATCGGCGAACTGCCCGACGACGCCCTGCTCGCTGCGCGCCGCCTCGCGGTCTTCCCCAGCGGGCTCTATGCTTCGCCGGACTACCTCGCCGAACATGGCGAGCCCGACCGTCCCGAGGTGCTGAACACGCACCGCGCGCTGCGTCTGCTGGCACGTACCGGCGAGGCGGTGGGCTGGACGCTGATGCGGGGAGATGCCCGCTGGCAGGGCACACCGCCGGGAAGCATCACGGCGAACTCCCCCGAACTGCTGATCCAGTTCGCCCGCGGGGGCGCGGGCATCACCGCCGTGCCCGACTATTTCGCCGCGCCCTACGTGCGCCGCGGAGAATTGCGCCGTGTGCTGGCAGACTGGTGTTTGCCTTCGAACACGGCCTGGGCGGTATTCCCCGGGCGCAGGCTGATGCCGGCCAAGACACGGGCTTTTCTCGACATGCTGCAGGCGGCGCTGGGAACCTGAACCCGCCCGGCACGCTCCGAGGAAACATCACCTACAATGGGCGCCCGCCCAGGAATGCGAAACACGATGCCCCTGATCCAGACCTTGCAGCGCCTGCCGGCGCGCTTGCTTTACCTCGCCCTGTTCGCCACCGCCATGGGCCTGCTCGGCTTTGGCCTTTATCTGCAGCATGCGAAAGGCCTCGAACCCTGCCCGATGTGCGTCATGCAGCGCTACGCCTTCCTTGCCGTGGCGCTGATCGCCCTCGTTGGCGGGCTGCACGGCCCGGCGCGCACGGGCAGCCGGATCTACGCCGCGCTGATCGGCCTGGGCGCCCTTGCCGGTGCCGGCATCGCCGCGCGCCAGACCTGGATGCAGATCGACCCGCCCGCAATTCCCGAATGCGGGCCAGGGCTGGAGTTCATGCTGGAGAGTTTTCCACTGGGCGAGGCACTGCCGATGATCTTCCGCGGGGCGGGCGACTGCGCCGCCGTGGACTGGACTTTCCTCGGCCTGTCGATCGCCAACTGGTCTCTGATGAGCTTTGCCGCGACAGCCGTGTTCGCGCTGTGGATGCTCGTGCGCAGAGACGCACGCTAGACGAGGCGGCGGCGAGCCCGGAGATGGCAGCCCGGCCTAATCGACCACCCGCAGGATACGGCCGCCGATTTCGTACAGCCCATCGCCGAGCGCGTTGCAGCGCGTGACCTCGAGCTTGCCGAGAAGCGGCGGCCTGCCAGGCGTAGGGGAGCCTTGTGGCCCGAGCACCGCGACGTCGATGACTTCGTTGCGTTCCGGCACGTAGGCGGCATGCAAGGTCATCCCTCCGACCCCGATCTCGACGCAGACCGCATCGATGCGCTCACCGCTGCGCAGCGCGATGAAGGCGGGGCAGCCCAGTGGCAGCCGCCGGTCGAGGCGCCGGTCCTGGTAAGGTGGTATGTCCTTCATGTTCATGTCCGTGCGGCGGCGAATGAGGTTGCGCCGATTCTATCGCCCCTGCCCGTGCGGAGGCTTTTCGCGCGCGCGCCTGGCGTGCACAGGGTCACGCCAGGCCGGAGCGTTCAGCCCACGCAGGCGCGTGCATAGCCGGCCATCGCCGCGATCACCGTGTCAGCCTCGCCCGCAGCGACTGCAAGACTGATCTCACAGGCCGGATGCGCTGCGCGCGCTTCATCGAGCAGCGCCGGCAAGTCGCGCTTGAGATGCCCGTTCTGGGCGAGAAAGATCGGGACGACCGCGATGCGCCGTACGCCCGTAGCCGCCAATGCGGCGATTGCCTCCGGCAGCCTTGGCTGCATGAATTCGAGAAAGGCCAGTTCCACCCGGGGAGCGCCGGGCTGGGCGAGCATGCACGCCCGGATTCGGCGCATCGGGCCGGCCCATTCGGGGTCCCGCGCGCCATGGCCGAACAGGACGACCGCAGCGGAGTCTTGGGATGCGGCATCACTCATGCTTCAGCTCCAGTCGGGGACACAGTGATTCGGAACGGGCGAGGCGTTCAGCCCTGCAGGCGCTCCCGCCCTGCGCGCAACAGATGCTCCAGGGCGCGCGAGGCGCAGAACAGGCCGATGCTGGCGGTCATCGCCATGCTCGAACCATAGCCGGCGCAAGCCAGTCCCTGCAGCCCGTCCCGCCTGGCCGGCCCGCTTCCGCCCTCGTCTTCGCGGACATCACAGGCCGATGCCGGCGGATAGGACAAGGGCTCGATCGAGAATACCGCCTCGATGCCGAATTTCTTTTTCGGATCACGCGTAAAGCCATGCTCCTTGCGCAAGCGGGCGCGAACCTTGGACAGCAGCGGATCCTGCAGGGTACGGGCCAGATCGTCGATGCGGATGCGGGCGGGATCGAGCTTTCCGCCCGCCCCTCCCGCCATCACCAGCGGCATGCGCCGCGCCCGGCAGCACGCAGCGATCGCCACCTTGGCACGCACGTTGTCGATCGCGTCGACGACGACATCGAAGCCTTCCAGCAAGGTTTCGGCGTTCTCCGGAACCAGGAAGTCCTCGATCGTATCGACCTGGCAGTGCGGGCTGAAGGCAGCGACACGTTCGGCCATGGCCAGCACTTTCGCCTGGCCGAGGGTCGCATCGAGCGCATGGGCCTGGCGGTTGATGTTGGATTCCGCGACATGGTCGAGGTCGATCAGCGTCAGCCGGCCCACGCCGCTGCGCGCCAGCGCTTCGACGATCCACGAACCGACGCCGCCGATGCCGATCACGCAGGCATGGGAAACCGCCAGCGCGCGTGCCGCGCCGGCGCCGTAAAGACGATCGATGCCGCCGAAGCGGCGCGCGCTATCGACCTCCACGTGTGCTGCGCCGGCGGGTGCGCCGATACAGGAAACGGCCATCGGATCCACTCCGCCCTCGTCCCGTCAGGCAGGCTGTGGCTCGACCGCGCGCTGGCTGTCGAGCCAGACTCCCAGGCCCTGCGCGTTGAGTTCGAGGTCCATGCGCAGCAGTTCCAGCGTCTGCTCCTCGTCCAGCGCCCAGCCCTGGCGTCCCGCCTCTTCGCGGATCACCTGCTCGAGGCCGGCGAGGATCTCGACATGGCGCGCGACACCGTCGCCGCGAGCAGCCCGGGCCACGGCGACCATTGCGTCGATCAGGCGATGCAGGTCGGCGCCCAGCCGCGATACGTCGGTGACGCGGCTGTAATGGGTCAGATACATCGCCTGCGGCTGCATGGCGAGCATCCGATCGATCGATTCGTGCATCGCTTCGGGCTCGAACTGCGTCGGCGTCGTCGTCGGCAGCACGAAGACGCGGCCATCGACATCGAGTTCGCGGTACGACAGGCCGAAAGTGTCGCCGGTGAAAAAGACGCGGGCGCGGTCGTCCCAGATACAGATGTGGTGACGCGCATGCCCGGGCGTATCGAACAGGCGGAACAGGCGCTTGCCAAGGCGCACCTCGAGCCCTTCGGTGGCGGGCACGATGCGTTCGGGCGGAACCGGCACGAGCCGCCCGTAAAGTTCATAGGCGCGCTCGGCGCCATAGACGGCCGAGGTTCCCTCCCACAGCCTGCCTGGATCGATCATGTGCCGCAGGCCGCGCGGATGCACCAGCAGCTTCGCCTGCGGCAGCGCGCACATCAGGCTGCCCGCTCCACCGGCGTGATCGAGGTGAATGTGGGTCAGCATGACCCACTCCACGTTTTCGGGCGCGATACCCAGTACTGCCAGGGCGCTCAACACCCGGGGCACGGAGTTGTTGCTGCCGGTATCGATGATCGCGGCGCGCCCTTCATCGACGACGATATGGATCGCCGCCAGCAGCGGCCGGCCATAGCCGGACTCCAGGGCGTGAATGCCGTCCGGGTAGCTGATGAGCTCGTTCATGGAAATCCCCTCCTCTCGTTGCTGCTCCGGGTTCGAACGCCCGAATGCAATATTAGCGGTGATCCACGCCCGCAGCCGGGGCGCAGGTCACGCTGTACGAAGCCGTTACATCTATCTTTCAGAACGGGATGTCGTCGTCGAAATCGCCGAAGCCGGACGAGGACGATGCGGGCGGCTGCGACTGGGGGCGCGGCGCGGCGGCGGCCGGTGCCTGACGCGGCGCGGAAGCCGGAGCGTCGAAACCGCTGTCGGACGGGCGCATCGGCGTGTCGCCACCGCCCTCGCGGCGGCCGAGCATTTTCATCTCGTCGCCGCGGATCTCGGTGGTATAGCGGTCCTGGCCATTCTGGTCCTGCCACTTGCGCGTCTGCAGACGGCCTTCGACGTAGATCTGGCTACCCTTGCGCAGGTACTGGGCGGCAACCTCGGCGACGCGGCCGAAGAACACGACCCGGTGCCATTCCGTGGCTTCCCGGCGCTCGCCGCTAGTCTTGTCCTTCCAGGTCTCGGTCGTCGCCAGCGTCAGGTTGCAGATCGCGTCGCCGCTCGGCGCATATCGCGTCTCGGGATCCCTGCCGAGGTTGCCGATGAGGATCACTTTGTTCAGGGATGCCATCCCGTTCTCCTTTTAGATCGAATGAAGTCGCCGGATGGGGTCGCCATCGGGGGTGGATGCCGCGCAGTGGTTCATGCCTTCTCAGGCGCCGGCACCGCACGTACCGGAGGAGGGTTCACGCCGGACGACACGAGCAGCCAGGCAAGCGCCAGTGCGCCGCATACCAGGCTGACCGCGCCGGGCCCGAAACGCTGTCCGAGCCAGCCGCCGAGCAGGCCGCCGAGAAACAGCCCGAGCGACTGCAAGGTGTTGTAGACGCCGAGCGCCGTGCCCTTGGCGTATGCCGGAGCGATGCGCGAGATCCACGACGGCTGGGTGGCTTCGAGCACGTTGAAGGCCACGAAGAACATGGTCAGCAGCAAGGCCAGCGGAATCAGGCCTTCGCCGAACAGCCACAGGCCGAACTGCACCACGGCCAGCAGGCATACCGCGGCGTTGAACACCGGCTTCATCAGGTTTCGGCGCTCGGCGACGATCACGGCGGGCACCATGACGACGAAGGACAACAACACCGCGGGCAGGTAGACCTTCCAGTGCTCCGGCATCGGCAGGCCGCCGGCGACCAGTCCCGCCGGGACCATGACCCACATCGTGGTCTGGATGAGATGCAGCGCGAACACGCCGAAGTTCAGCCTCATGAGCTGGCCATCGCGCAGCACGTCGATGAAACGGCCGCCATTGGCGCGCGGCACCGGCGGCGCCTCCGGCACCACCCACAGCACGACGCCGATGGCCGCACAGGCCAGCGCCGCGGTCAGCCAGAAGATGCCCGCCATGCCGATGGCCGCATAGAGTAAGGGCGCCGCCACCATCGACAGCGCGAATACCAGCCCGATCGACGAGCCAATCATGGCCATGACCTTGGTGCGATGCTGGTCCCGGGTCAGATCGGCGGCCAGGGCGGTAACCGCGGCGGAGATCGCCCCCGCGCCCTGCAGTACGCGGCCGGCGATGACCCAGTGGATGCCGTCCGCGAGCGCGGCGACCACACTGCCGACGACGAACAGCACCAAGCCGAAGACGATCACAGGCTTGCGCCCGAAACGGTCGGATGCGGCACCGTAGGCAATCTGCAGGCAGGCCTGGGTCAGCCCGTAGGCGCCGATCGCCAGCCCGACCAGGGTCAGGTTGTCGCCGCCGGGGATGCCCTCCGCGTGGACCGCGAACACAGGCAGGATCAGGAACAGACCAAGCATGCGCAAAGCAAAGATTGCCGCCAGGCTCATGCCTGCGCGGCGTTCGGCGGGGGTCATCGGATCGCGCGACGTGACGGACATGCGTAAGGGCCGCTTGAGGCCGGCTGCGGTAAAGCGGTGAATTCTAACATTGCCACCCCTGCCCTGACGTTTACGTTGGCCCGTGCCGGCGTTCTCTCTTATAGTTTCAGGTTCCCTACCGCCAGCCAGCCGCCATGGACGAAATCCGCATCCGCGGTGCCAGAACCCACAATCTGAAGAACATCAACATCGACCTGCCGCGCAACCGGCTGACGGTGATCACCGGCCTGTCGGGCTCGGGCAAATCTTCGCTGGCGTTCGACACGCTCTACGCCGAAGGGCAGCGCCGCTACGTGGAGTCGCTGTCGGCCTACGCCCGCCAGTTCCTGCAACTGATGGAGAAGCCCGACGTGGACCTGATCGAGGGCCTGTCTCCGGCGATCTCGATCGAGCAGAAGGCGACCAGCCACAATCCGCGCTCGACCGTGGGCACAGCGACCGAGATCCACGACTACCTGCGCCTGCTGTACGCCCGCGCCGGAACCCCCCACTGCCCCGATCACCCCGAACATGCGCTCGAAGCACAGAGCGTGGCGCAGATGGTGGATCACGTCCTGGCGCTGCCCGCGGAAACACGCCTGATGATCCTGGCCCCGGTGGTGACGGGACGCAAAGGAGAGCAGGCCGACCTTTTCGCCGATCTGCGCGCCCAGGGGTTCGTGCGCGTCCGCGTCGATGGGGAAGTGATGGAGCTCGATGCCATGCCGCCGCTCGAAAAGGGCCGACGGCACGACGTCGAGGTCGTCATCGATCGCCTGAAGGTGCGCGACGACCTGCGGGGCCGCCTGGCCGAGTCCTTCGAGACCGCGCTGACCCATGCCGACGGACGCGCGATCGCGGTCGAGATGGATAGCGGCCAACAGCATCTGTTCTCCGCCCGCTTCGCCTGCCCGGTGTGCAGCTTCGCACTGGCGGAACTCGAACCACGGCTGTTCTCGTTCAACAACCCCGCCGGCGCCTGTCCGAAATGCGATGGCCTCGGCCAGGTGGACTTCTTCGACCCCGCACGCGTTGCAGCCCATCCGGAACTGTCGCTGGCCGCCGGGGCGATCCGCGGCTGGGACCGCCGCAACCAGTTCTATTTCCAGATGCTGGCAAGCCTTGCCGCGCATTACGGCTTCGATGTCGAGGCGCCATACGAGACCCTTCCGGAACACGTGCGCGAAATCGTCCTGCACGGCTCCGGCAAGGAGAAGCTCGCTTTTCGCTACATGGCCGACAACGGCCGCATGGTGATCAAGGAGCACCCTTTCGAAGGCATCATTCCCAACCTCGAACGGCGCTTCAGGGAAACCGACTCGCTCGCCGTGCGCGAGGAACTGGCAAAGTACCGCGCCACCCAGCCCTGCCCGAGCTGCAAGGGAAGCCGCCTGCGCAGCGAGGCTCGCCACGTCCTCATCGGCGGACGCGCACTGCACGAGATCGGCCATCTGCCGCTAGGCGAGTGCCGCGCCTTCTTCGCCGGGCTCAACCTCGGCGGCGCCCGCGGCCAGGTGGCGGACAAGATCGTCAAGGAAATCGCCGACCGCCTGAGCTTCCTGATCAATGTCGGCCTCGACTATCTGTCGCTGGATCGCTCGGCCGACACGCTGTCCGGCGGCGAAGCGCAGCGGATCCGCCTGGCAAGCCAGATCGGCTCGGGCCTGACCGGCGTGCTGTACGTCCTCGACGAGCCCTCGATCGGCCTGCACCAACGCGACAACGACCGGCTGCTAGCCACGCTCGGCAAGCTGCGCGACCTCGGCAATACCGTGATCGTCGTCGAACATGACGAAGACGCGATCCGCAGCGCGGACTACCTGGTGGATATGGGGCCCGGAGCCGGAGAGCATGGCGGCCACATCGTCGCCCACGGCACGCCGCCCGAAGTCATCGCCAACCCGGCCTCCGTCACCGGCGACTACCTCTCCGGCCGGCGCTCGATCGCCGTCCCGGCATGCCGTACCGCAGCGGACGAAACCCGCATGCTGCGCATCGTCGGCGCCAGCGGCAACAATCTGAAGAACGTCACCGTCGCACTGCCCGTGGGTCTCCTGACCTGCGTGACCGGCGTCTCCGGCTCGGGCAAGTCGACCCTGATCAACGACACGCTTGCCTCCGCGGCATCGCGCCAGCTCTACAAGTCGGCCGCAGAACCCGCGCCGCACGAAGCGATAGAAGGCCTCGATGCATTCGACAAGATCATCAGCGTAGACCAGTCCCCGATCGGACGCACACCGCGCTCGAACCCTGCGACCTATACCGGCATGCTGACGCCGATCCGCGAGCTGTTCGCCGGCGTTCCCGAAGCGCGCGCGCGCGGCTACGGGCCCGGCCGCTTCTCGTTCAACGTACGCGGCGGGCGCTGCGAGGCCTGCCAGGGCGACGGCCTGATCAAGGTCGAGATGCACTTCCTGCCCGACATGTACGTTCCCTGCGACGTCTGCCACGGCAAGCGCTACAACCGGGAAACACTGGAAATCCGCTACAAGGGGCGCAGCATCCAGGAAGTGCTGGAAATGACGGTCGAGCAGGCGCTGGTTTTTTTTACGCCAGTCCCCACCGTCGCGCGCAAGCTCGAAACACTGATGGATGTCGGCTTGGGCTATATCCGCCTCGGCCAGAGCGCGACGACGCTCTCCGGCGGCGAGGCGCAACGCGTGAAGCTGGCCCTGGAACTGTCGAAGCGGGATACCGGCCGCACGCTCTACATCCTCGACGAGCCCACCACCGGCCTGCACTTCCAGGACATCGAACTACTGCTGAAAGTACTGCACCGCCTGCGCGACCAGGGCAACACGATCATCGTCATCGAGCACAACCTCGATGTCATCAAGACTGCGGACTGGATCGTGGACATGGGGCCGGAAGGGGGCGCGGGCGGCGGCATGCTGGTGGCCTGCGGCAGCCCGGAGTCCGTCGCCGCAAGCCCTGTCAGCCACACCGGCCGCTATCTGCTCAAGGCGCTCGCTGCAGGCGCAAGATGAGGCGAGCGCACCACCGGAACAGCCTGGCTGGCTGCCCTGCCTGTCAGTTCCGGTAGCCCCGCGGGTTGGCGCTCTGCCAACGCCAGGCATCCTCGCACATCGTCGCGAGACCGCGTTCTGCCCGCCAGCCCAGCAGTTCCGCCGCCCGCGCGGGATCTGCCCAGCACGCCGCGACATCCCCCGACCGGCGCTCCACGATATCGAACGGCACCGGCCGCCCCGAGGCCTGCTCGAAGGCGCGCACCATTTCGAGGACGCTGTAGCCCCGCCCTGTTCCGAGATTGAGCGTGGTCACCCCGGACAACGCCCCCATCCGCTCCAGCGCCTTCAGATGCCCCAGGGCGAGGTCGACGACGTGAATATAGTCTCGCACGCCGGTGCCATCGGGCGTCGGATAGTCGCCGCCAAAGACTTTCAGACGCGAAAGCCGGCCTACCGCAACCTGGCTGACGTAAGGCATGAGGTTGTTGGGAAGCCCGTCCGGATCTTCTCCAATCCGCCCGCTCGAATGGGCGCCAACGGGATTGAAATAACGCAGCAGCACCACGTTCCAACGCTCATCCGACGCTGCCAGGTCGCGCAGTATCTGCTCCCCCATCAGCTTGGTCCAGCCATAGGGATTCGTCGCTGTGGTCGGAAAGCTCTCGTCGATCGGAACCCGCGCGGGATCGCCGTAGACGGTCGCCGAGGAACTGAACACGATCCGCCGGCAAGC
The DNA here is from genome assembly GCF_000310205.1 of Thauera linaloolentis 47Lol = DSM 12138. Lineage (GTDB taxonomy): Bacteria > Pseudomonadota > Gammaproteobacteria > Burkholderiales > Rhodocyclaceae > Thauera > Thauera linaloolentis. The sequence goes on from NZ_AMXE01000001.1 coordinate 81,423, forward strand.
CGCAGCATCCATCGCCTGGAGCAGGCGCATCAAGCCCTGGAGATTATTGTCATAGTAGGCAAGCGGTTGCGCGACGGACTCTCCGACCGCCTTTTTCGCCGCAAAGTGGATGACGGACTCCACCGGATAGGTGCCGAACACCGTCTCCAGCAGCGACGCATCCCGCACATCTCCCTGCACGAAGGCCCGCAACGGACGCCCAGCCAGCTCCTCGATCCGCCGCACCGCTTCCGGCGACGCATTCGACAAGTCGTCCAGGATGACGACATCGTGCCCCGCACCCAGCAGTTCGACGCAGGTATGCGAACCGATGTAGCCCGCTCCGCCCGTCACCAAGGTCACTCCCATGAGTCCGCTCTCCTCGTGTCATCAACATGGACGAAAAAAAACCGGGCATTTGCCCGGCTTTTTTCACTAGGCGGCCACGATCAAGCCGCTTCGCCTTCCACCGCATCACCTTCCGGACGGTCGAGCAATTCGACGAACGCCATCGGCGCGTTGTCGCCATCGCGGAAGCCGCATTTCAGGATACGCAGATAGCCGCCGTTGCGGGTAGCATAGCGCGGCCCCAGCTCGTCGAACAGCTTGACGACAATGTCGCGGTCGCGCAAGCGATTGAAAGCCAGACGGCGGTTAGACAGGCTGGGCTTCTTGCCCAGGGTGATCATCGGCTCAACGACGCGGCGCAGTTCCTTTGCCTTCGGCAGAGTCGTCTTGATCACTTCGTGGCGCAGCAGCGAATTGGCCATGTTGCGGAACATCGCCTGGCGGTGGCTGCTGGTACGATTCAACTTGCGAAGACCATTGCGGTGACGCATTTCAATTCCTCACTTACCCGGCGTCTCAACCGAGCTTTTCAAGCCCGGCCGGTGGCCAGTTTTCCAGTTTCATGCCAAGGGTCAGGCCGCGGGAGGCCAACACTTCCTTGATTTCGTTCAGCGACTTGCGGCCCAGGTTCGGGGTCTTCAGCAGCTCGGTTTCGGTCCGCTGGATCAGGTCGCCGATGTAGTAGATGTTCTCGGCCTTCAGGCAGTTGGCCGAGCGCACGGTCAGCTCGAGGTCATCGACCGGGCGCAGCAGCACCGGATCGATCGTCATCTGCTTCTCGATCGGGGCCGAAACCGGCGTACCTTCGAGTTCCGCGAACACCGACAGCTGATCCATCAGCACACGTGCTGCGTAGCGAATCGCCTGTTCAGGATCGACCGCGCCGTTGGTCTCGATATCGACCACCAGACGGTCCAGGTCGGTACGCTGTTCGACACGAGCGCTCTCGACCAGGTAGCTGACGCGGCGCACCGGCCCGAACGACGCATCCAAAACGATGCGGCCGATCGTCTTGCTCTCGGCGTTTACCGGACGGACGTTGCCGGGCACATAGCCACGGCCTTCCTCGACCTTGATCTGCATGTCGATCTTGCCGCCGGGCGCAATGTGCGCGATGACGTGATCGGGATTGATGATCTCGACGTCGTGGCCGACTTCGATATCCGCAGCCCTGACGACACCCTCACCCGATTTCGCCAGACGGAGCGTGACCTCGCTGCGATTATGCAGCTTGAACACGACGCCTTTGAGGTTGAGCAGAAGATCGACGATATCCTCGCGCACACCATCAAGCGTGGAGTATTCGTGCAGAACTCCTTCGATCGCCACTTCGGTCGCGGCGTGACCAGGCAGTGACGACAGGAGGATGCGCCGCAGCGCATTCCCCAGCGTATGGCCAAAGCCGCGCTCGAACGGCTCCATCGTCACTCTCGCCTGAACCGGCGAGCTGCTCTGGACGTCGATGATGCGCGGTTTCAGCAGTGCATTGCTTTGCATCAGCATTCCCTCGGAACTAGAAGAGGACCTACCCCCCGATTAGCGGGAGTACAGTTCCACCACCAGGCCTTCATTGATCGTGGGGGGCAGTTCGGCACGTACCGGATAAGCCTTGAACACACCCTTGCCGGCTTTTGCGTCCACTTCCAGCCACTCGGGGAAACCGCGCGACGAAGCGGCATCCAGCGCGGCCTTGACGCGAAGGTGGGCACGGGCACGCTCGGAAAGCTCCACCACGTCGCCCGGGCGCACGACATACGACGGGATATTCACACGCTTGCCGTTGACCAGCACGCCATTGTGGCGCACGACCTGGCGCGCTTCGGCGCGCGAACCACCAAAGCCCATGCGATACGCGACGGAGTCCAGACGACCCTCGAGCAGTTGCAGGAGGTTTTCGCCAGTCTGACCGCGGCGGCGATCCGCTTCGGCGTAGACCTTGCGGAACTGACGTTCCAGTACGCCGTAGAGGCGACGGATCTTCTGCTTTTCACGCAGCTGCACGCCATAACCCGACAGACGCTGACCAGAGCGCTGGCCGTGCTGGCCAGGCGCATAAGCGCGGCGCTCGATGGCGCACTTGTCGGTAAAACACTTTTCAGCCTTCAGAAACAGCTTTTCGCCTTCGCGACGGCACTGACGGCACTTGGGATCGAGATTACGAGCCACTTATCAACTCCTTGTCAGATACGGCGCTTTTTCGGCGGACGGCAGCCGTTGTGCGGGATGGGGGTGATGTCCGTGATGCTGGAAATCTTGATCCCCAGCGCGTTCAGCGCGCGAACGGAAGACTCGCGCCCCGGGCCAGGCCCTTTGATGCGCACTTCCAGATTCTTGATGCCGCACTCTTGTGCGACCTTGCCGGCAGCCTCGGCGGCAACCTGCGCAGCGAACGGCGTGCTCTTGCGCGAGCCCTTGAAGCCTGCGCCACCCGAGGTCGCCCACGACAGCGCATTACCCTGACGGTCGGTGATGGTGATGATCGTATTGTTGAAGCTCGCGTGAATGTGGGCGATACCCTCGGCCACATTCTTCTTGACCTTCTTACGAACCTTCGTTCCAGTCTTAGCCATTATCGGTTCCTATTACTTCTTGCCGGCGATCGCCTTGCGGGGACCTTTGCGGGTGCGCGCATTGGTGCGCGTGCGCTGCCCCCGCAGCGGCAGACCACGACGATGGCGCACGCCGCGATAGCAGCCAAGGTCCATCAGTCGCTTGATGTTCATCGTCACTTCACGGCGCAGGTCGCCCTCGACCACGAAGCGACCCACTTCGTCACGAAGCTTTTCCATGTCCGACTCGGTCAGATCCTTGATCTTGGTCGAGCGAACAACGCCTGCAGCGTCGCAAATCTTCTGAGCACGCGTACGGCCGATCCCAAAGATTGCGGTCAACGCGATCTCGGCGTGCTTGTGATTGGGAATGTTTACCCCAGCAATACGGGCCATCCGTCTACCCCAAAACGCTAAACATTAAATTTTAATACCTAGAGTCGACTTAATCAACCCTGGCGCTGCTTGTGCCGCGGATCGGTGCAGATGACGCGCACGACACCTTTGCGGCGGATGATCTTGCAATTGCGGCAAAGCCGCTTTACTGACGCCTGGACTCGCATGTTCCTGCTCCTGTTTCTCTATTCTCACTTGGTCCGGAAGACGATCCGGCCCTTTGTCAGGTCGTAAGGGGTGAGCTGCACCGTAACCTTGTCACCCGGAAGGATGCGGATGTAGTGCATCCGCATCTTGCCGGAGATGTGGCCGAGAACCATGTGTCCATTCTCGAGCCTGACGCGAAACGTTGCGTTGGGGAGGTTTTCCGTGACCTCGCCCTGCATCTCGATGACATCTTCCTTCGTCATGTCTTACTTGGTCGGGAAACCCGCCCCTTTGAAGTTCGCCTTCTTCAGCAGACTCTCGTACTGGTGCGACATCACCGCTGCCTGAACCTGGGCCATGAAGTCCATCGTGACCACCACGATGATCAGCAGCGAGGTGCCGCCAAAATAGAACGGAACGTTCCACTTCAGGATCAGGAACTCAGGCAACAGGCAGACCAGGGTGATATACACCGCGCCAGCCAGCGTCAGCCGCATGAGAATCTTGTCTATGTAACGCGCGGTCTGATCACCCGGCCGGATACCCGGAACGAACGCACCGCTCTTTTTCAGGTTGTCTGCCGTCTCCCGCGCATTGAATACCAACGCGGTATAGAAAAAGCAGAAGAACACGATCGCCAGCGCATACAGCATCACGTAGATCGGCTGGCCAGGCGACAGCGTGGACGACAGATCACGCAGCCAGTACATCCCTTCCGACGAACCGAACCACTGCCCCAACGTTGCCGGGAAGAGGATGATGCTCGACGCGAAGATCGGCGGAATCACCCCCGACATGTTCAGCTTCAGAGGCAGGTGGGAACTTTGCCCGCCATATACCTTGTTGCCGACCTGACGCTTGGCGTAATTGACCAGGATCTTCCGCTGCCCCCGCTCGACGAACACCACGAAGCCGGTGACGAGAACCACCAGAACGCAGATGAAGAGCGCCGTGAAGGGATGCATCGACCCCGTACGCACCAACTCGAACAAACCGCCGATCGCACTGGGCAAGCCCGCGACGATACCGGCGAAGATAATGATCGAGATACCGTTACCGATTCCGCGCTCCGTGATCTGCTCCCCCAGCCACATCAGGAACATGGTTCCGGTGACAAGTGTTGCAACGGTCACGAAACGGAACATCAGCCCCGGATCGAGCACCAGCCCCGGCTGCCCCTCGAGCGCGATCGCCATACCCAGCGACTGCGCAAAAGCGAGCACGAGCGTGCCGTAACGCGTGTACTGGGTGATCTTCCTGCGCCCGGCCTCGCCTTCTTTCTTGAGTGCCTCCAGAGTCGGCACCGCGACGGTCATCAACTGCATGATGATCGAAGCCGAAATGTAGGGCATGATACCCAGCGCGAAGATCGTGAAGCGCGAGAGCGCCCCACCCGAAAACAGGTTGAAGACGCCGAGGATACCGCCCGCCTGTGACTGGAACAGCTCAGCCAGTTGGTCCGGGTCGATGCCCGGGACGGGAATGTGCGCACCCAGTCGATAAACGATCAAAGCGCCAAGCAGGAACAGCAGGCGACGCTTGAGGTCGCCGAACCGCCCTGGATTGCCCAGCGTGGCAGAAGGATTAGCCACAGCCCGTCCCTTTATTACTCAGCCGAAACGGAACCGCCGGCAGCTTCGATCGCTGCCTTGGCACCCTTGGTGGCCCCGATGCCGCGAAGCACGACCTTGCGGCCGATTTCGCCCGACAGCACCACCTTGGCGGACAGTGCATCGCTCGGAACCACGCCTGCCTGCTTCAGCGTCAGCAGATCGATCTCTTCGATCGGAACCACCGACAATTCGGACAGGCGCACCTCGACGTTGCGGGCACGCGTCAGCGACACGAAGCCACGCTTCGGCAAGCGGCGCTGCAAGGGCATCTGACCGCCCTCGAAACCGGTCTTGTGGAAACCGCCCGCACGCGACTTCTGGCCCTTGTGGCCGCGGCCGCAGGTCTTGCCCAGACCACTGCCCATGCCACGACCCACGCGCCTGGCAGCGCTCTTGGAGCCGGCACCCGGCTTGATGTTATTCAGGCGCATATCAACCCTCACGCTTGAGCAGGTAGGACACCTTGTTGATCATGCCGCGCACTTCGGGCGTATCTGCCAGCTCAACCGTGTGATTGAGGCGGCGCAGACCCAGCCCGCGAACCGTTGCGCGGTGCGACTGTTTGGTGCCGATCACGCTCTTGACGAGCGTCACCTTGATTTTCTTGTCCGACATCACTTACCCCAGGATCTCTTCGACGGTCTTGCCGCGCTTGGCTGCAATTTCCGCCGGAGTGTTGATCGCCATCAGGCCGTTGATGGTGGCACGCACGACGTTGTAAGGATTGGCGGAGCCAATGCACTTGCAGATGACGTCGGTGACACCCATCACCTCGAACACGGCACGCATCGGGCCGCCGGCGATGATGCCGGTACCAGCCGGAGCGGGCTGCATCAGCACCGAAGCGGCGCCATGCTTGCCAATCACGGTGTGCTGCAGGGTGCCGTTCTTGAGCGAGACCTTGCGCAACTTGCGGCGCGCTTCGTCCATCGCCTTTTGAACCGCAACCGGCACTTCACGCGACTTGCCCTTGCCCATCCCGATAGCACCGTCGCCGTCACCGACCACGGTCAATGCTGCAAAACCGAGAATCCGGCCGCCCTTGACGACCTTGGTCACGCGATTGATCGCGACCATCTTCTCCCGCAGGCCGTCATCGCGCTCGTCGGAGGCTTGCGCACGTTTGGTTTGCTGCTTAGCCATTCGATTCCTCGCTTAGAACTTGAGGCCGCCTTCGCGGGCGGCCTCGGCCAGCGCCTTGACGCGGCCGTGATACAGGAAGCCCGAGCGGTCGAATGCGACCTGCTCGACGCCAGCAGCCTTTGCACGCTCGGCAATCAGCTTGCCGACGAGTTCTGCGGCAGCCTTGTTGCCGCCGTTCGGCACCTGGGCACGAACGTCGGCCTCGACCGTCGAAGCGGCAGCGAGCACCTTCGAGCCGCAGCCCGAAATGACCTGGGCATAGATGTGGCAGTTGGACCGGAACACCGCGAGGCGAACCGCCTTGAGCTCCGCGAGTTTGGCGCGAGTTTTGCGCGCACGGCGAAGACGAGTTTCTTTCTTGTTCATGACGAACCGCCTTACTTCTTCTTGGTTTCCTTGAGCACCACCACTTCATCCGCATAGCGGACGCCCTTGCCCTTGTAGGGTTCGGGAGCGCGGTAGGCCCTCACCTCGGCCGCGACCTGGCCAACCTGCTGCTTGTCGACACCCTTGATCAGGATCTCGGTCTGCGTCGGCGTTTCGACCTTCACCCCTGCCGGCATCTGATGCACGACGGGATGCGAAAAACCGAGCGACAGATTGAGCTTGTCGCCTTGAGCCTGCGCACGGTAGCCCACGCCAACCAGGGTGAGCTTGCGCTCGAAGCCCTTGGTCACGCCAGTCACCATGTTATTCACCAGCGCGCGCACGGTACCCGACATCGCTCGCGAGTTCACGACGCCATCGAGTGCCTTGCAGACGATTGCATCGCCTTCGCGCTCAACGCTGACCTGACCCGTAAGCGGCTGGCGCAGCGTGCCCAGCGGCCCTTTGACGGCGATTTCGGCATCGGAGATAACAACTTCGACACCACTCGGAATCGCCACCGGATTCTTAGCTACACGAGACATGGCATCTCCCCTTAAGCGACCAGGCAGATGACTTCGCCGCCAACGCGATTGGCACGCGCACTGCGGTCGGTCATCACACCACGCGGCGTGGAGACGATCGCGACACCGAGGCCGTTCATCACGCGCGGCAGATCGTCGCTACCCTTGTAGATACGAAGCCCGGGGCGGCTCACACGCTCGATGCGCTCGATAACCGGACGGCCCGCGTAGTACTTCAGCGTCACATCCAGCTTTGCCTTGCCAGCTTCGTCACTGACGGCGAAGCCGTCGATATAACCTTCGTCCTGCAGCACTTTCGCGATCGCGACCTTCAGCTTCGACGAGGGCATCGACACCGATGCCTTCTGGGCCTGCTGGCCATTGCGGATGCGCGTCAGCATGTCGGCGATGGGATCGGACATACTCATCTTCGAATTCTCCTTACCAGCTCGCCTTGGTCATACCAGGCACTTCGCCGCGGAAAGCGATCTCGCGCAGCTTGTTGCGGCACAGACCGAACTTGCGGAACACACCACGCGGACGACCGGTCAGGGCGCAACGGTTGCGCTGACGCGTCGGGTTGGCATTGCGCGGCAGCTGCTGCAGCGCAAGACGGGCCGTCATGCGTTCTTCTTCGGACAACTTGGTGTCTTCGATTTGCGCAACCAGTGCGGCGCGCTTGGCAGCAAACTTTGCCACCAGCTTCGCACGCTTGGCTTCGCGATTGATCAGAGCGAGTTTCGCCATATCACCCTCAATTCTTGAACGGGAACTTGAACGCACCCAGAAGCGCACGCGCCTCTTCGTCCGTCTTCGCCGTCGTCGTGATGCTGATGTTCATCCCGCGCAGAGCATCGATCTTGTCGTACTCGATTTCCGGGAAGATGATCTGTTCCTTGACACCGAGGTTGTAGTTGCCACGGCCGTCGAAACCCTTCGCCCCAATACCGCGGAAGTCGCGAACGCGCGGCAGCGCGATCGTCACCAGGCGATCCAGGAATTCGAACATGCGCGGACCGCGCAGCGTCACCATGCAGCCGATCGGATAACCATCGCGGATCTTGAAGCCAGCGATCGACTTGCGCGCCTTGGTGGCGACCGGCTTCTGGCCGGCGATCTTGGTCATGTCGCCGATGGCGTGTTCGAGAATCTTCTTGTCGCCGACAGCCTCACCGACACCCATGTTCAGGGTGATCTTGGTGATGCGGGGCACTTCCATCACGGACTTGTAGCCGAACTGCTTCTGCAGAGCCGGAGCCACCTCATCCTTGTAAACCTGTTGCAAGCGAGCCATCGTCACTCCTTAGGCGTTCACCAGCTCGCCGTTCGACTTGAAGAAACGGACCTTGCGGCCGTCCTCAAGCGTCTTGATCCCGATGCGATCACCCTTCTGGGTGGCGGGATTGAACAGCGCGACGTTCGAAACATGGATCGGCATCTCTTTCTCGACGATGCCACCCACTTCACCCTTCAGCGGATTCGGGCGCACATGCTTCTTGACCCGATTCACACCCTCGACCACGACGCGCTCGTCATCGACGCGGCGCAGCACGGTGCCGCGACGGCCGCGATCCTTGCCCGTCAGCACCACCACTTCATCACCCTTGCGGATCTTGTTCATCTAGCGACTCCTCAGAGCACTTCGGGCGCCAGCGAGACGATCTTCATGAACCGCTCGGAGCGCAGCTCGCGCGTCACCGGCCCGAAGATACGGGTGCCGATCGGCTCAAGCTTGTTGTTCAAGAGGACGGCCGCGTTGTTGTCGAACTTGACCAGCGAGCCGTCAGGACGACGAACACCCTTGGCGGTACGGACCACCACGGCGTTATAGACATCACCCTTTTTCACACGACCGCGCGGAGCTGCATCCTTGACGGTCACTTTGATGATGTCGCCAACGCCGGCGTAGCGGCGCTTCGAACCACCCAGGACCTTGATGCACATCACCGAGCGCGCGCCGGTGTTATCGGCAACGTCCAGTCTGGACTGCATTTGAATCATGAAAATATCTCCAACTTATCCCGCGTTCGCGGACAGTCTTGGAACCCGTCAGGGTAGGATGCCCCGAGCGAGCCCCGGAGCAAAGAGGCAAAAGTATAACAGCTTGACACCCAGGCGCCAAGCTGTTTTTTTATCTGCTACTTACTCGCTACTTAGATGACACGCGCCTTCTCGAGCACCTTGGCAACTCGCCAGGTCTTGGTGCGCGAGATCGGACGGCACTCCTCGATCTCGACCAGATCTCCCGCCGTTGCCGAACCATCTTCGACATGAGCGTGATACTTGGCGGAACGCGTGATGATCTTGCCGTAGAGCGGGTGCTTGACCCGGCTTTCGACGAGAACCGTCACCGTCTTCTGCATCTTGTCGCTCACCACACGCCCAACCAGCGCGCGACGAACCTTCTGAACTTGCTCGCTCATTGCTGACCCGCCTTTTCGCGCAGGATGGTACGAACGCGTGCGATGTCGCGACGGACCTTCCCAATCTGACTCGTATTGCCCAACTGCTGTGTCGCATGCTGCATGCGCAGCGAGAACTGCGCCTTCAGCAAATCGACAAGCTCCGTGTTCAACTCATCAGCGCTCTTGGCGCGGAGTTCACTCGCTTTCATGCTCAAGCCCCCACCATGCGAGTCACGAAAACAGTCTCGATCGGAAGCTTGGCGGCGGCGAGCCGGAATGCTTCACGGGCGAGCGCTTCGTCCACGCCATCCATTTCATACAGCACCTTACCGGGCTGGATCTCGGCAACCCAGTACTCCGGGTTGCCCTTGCCGTTACCCATACGGACTTCGGCAGGCTTCCGCGAAATCGGCTTGTCCGGGAAGATGCGAATCCAGATACGGCCACCGCGCTTGATGTGGCGCGTCATCGCACGACGCGCAGATTCGATCTGGCGCGCCGTCAGACGGCCGCGGCCAACCGCCTTGAGACCGTATTCACCGAAGGACACTTTCGCGCCACGGGTAGCGATACCCGTGTTGCGGCCCTTCTGCTCCTTGCGATACTTCCTTCTAGTCGGCTGCAGCATCATTCACCCCTGCTTTCTTCTTGCCGGCCTTCGCCACGGCGGGCGGGACGACGACCCGGACGGCCTTCGCCGTCACGCGGGGCGCCACGGCGGCCACGGCGGTTGTCGGCTTCCGGTTCGGCGGCGACCGGCTGTTCATTGCGGCCCAGCATCTCGCCCTTGAACACCCACACCTTGATGCCGATGATGCCGTAGGTGGTCTTCGCTTCCGAGACACCGTAGTCGATGTTGGCGCGCAGGGTGTGCAGCGGCACGCGACCTTCGCGATACCACTCGGTACGGGCGATTTCAGCCCCGTTCAAACGCCCCGAGCTCATGATCTTGATGCCCTGGGCGCCGAGACGCATCGCGTTCTGCATCGCACGCTTCATTGCGCGACGGAACATGATGCGCTTCTCGAGCTGCTGCGCGATCGAGTCGGCAATCAGCTTGGCGTCGATTTCCGGCTTGCGCACTTCCTCGATGTTGACGTGGACCGGCACACCGACGATCTTCTGCAGATCGCGCTTCAGTGCCTCGATGTCTTCACCTTTCTTGCCGATCACGACACCCGGACGGGCGCTGTACAAAGTGACGCGGGCGTTCTTGGCCGGGCGCTCGATGATGACGCGGCCAACCGACGCGTGCGACAGACGCTTCTTCAGGTACTCACGAACCTTCAGGTCCTCGTGCAGCATGCCTGCATAGTCGCGGCTGGAAGCGAACCAGCGCGAACCCCAGTCACGCGTGACGGCGAGGCGGAAGCCAGTGGGATTGATTTTCTGACCCATGATTACTCCTTACTCGCCGACGGTCACGTAGACGTGGCAGGTGGGCTTGAGGATGCGGTTGCCGCGACCCTTCGCACGCGCGGTGAAGCGCTTCAGCGTCATGCCTTCTTCCACGTGAATGGTCTTGACCTTCAGGACGTCGATGTCGGCGCCATCGTTGTGCTCGGCATTGGCAATGGCGGACTCGACCACCTTGCGGATGATCTTGGCACCCTTCTTGGGTGAGAAAGCCAGGATGTTGAGCGCTTGCTCGACAGACTTGCCACGCACCAGGTCGGCGACCAAGCGGCCCTTCTGGGCCGACAGGCGTACGCCACGGAGAATTGCTTTCGTTTCCATGTCGTCCTCTTAGCGCTTGGCCTTCTTGCTGGCTGCGTGACCCTTGAAGGTACGCGTCAGCGCGAATTCACCCAGCTTGTGGCCAACCATGTTCTCGGTCACGAACACCGGAATGTGCTGCTTGCCGTTATGAACGGCAATCGTCAGTCCGATGAAGTCGGGCAGAATCGTGGAGCGACGCGACCAAGTCTTGATCGGGCGCTTGTCGTTGCTGGTCCGTACCGCGTCGACCTTCTTCAGGAGGTGCGCGTCGATGAACGGGCCTTTCTTGATAGAACGTGCCATCTTTTACCCCTTAACGCTTGTGACGACGCTGCACGATCATGCTGTCGGTGCGCTTGTTGCTACGGGTGCGATAACCCTTCGCAGGCGTACCCCACGGGCTGACCGGCTCGCGAGCCTCTCCGGTACGGCCTTCGCCGCCACCATGCGGGTGATCCACCGGGTTCATCGCCACGCCGCGAACGGTGGGACGGATGCCACGCCAACGATTGGCGCCAGCCTTGCCGATCTTGCGCAGGCCATGCTCTCCATTGCCAACTTCGCCAATGGTGGCGCGGCACTCGACGTGCACACGACGAATTTCACCCGAACGCAGACGCAGCTGGGCGTAGGACCCTTCGCGCGCCAACAGCTGGACCGACGTACCCGCGGCACGGGCGATCTGGGCGCCCTTGCCCGGCGTCATCTCGATGCAGTGAATGGTCGAACCCACCGGAATGTTGCGGATCGGCAGGGCGTTGCCCGGCTTGATCGGAGCTTCGACACCGCTGATCAGTTGCTGGCCGACCTCGACGCCGCGCGGCGCGATGATGTAGCGGCGCTCGCCATCTGCGTAGCACAGCAATGCGATATGAGCCGAACGGTTCGGGTCATATTCGATGCGCTCGACCTTCGCGGGGATACCGTCCTTGTTGCGGCGGAAATCGACGAAGCGGTAGTGCTGCTTGTGACCGCCGCCTTGGTGGCGAACGGTGATGCGGCCATTGTTGTTGCGGCCGGCATTCTTGCTCTGCTTCTCCACCAGGGAAGCAAGCGGGCGGCCCTTGTGCAGATCAGGATTGACCACCTTGACCTGGGCACGGCGGCCGGCCGAGGTAGGCTTGAGTTTTACGATTGCCATGATCTATTACTCCCCGGCCGCAAAATTGATTTCCTGGCCAGGCTTCAAGCAAACAAAAGCCTTCTTCCAGTCTTTGCGGCGCCCCATGGTCTTGCCGAAACGCTTGGCCTTGCCCTTGACGTTCAGAACCTGAACCGACTTGACCTCGACCTTGAACAGCGCCTCGACAGCCGCCTTCACTTCAGGCTTGGTGGCATCGGAAGCAACCTTGAATACCACCTGCTCGTTCTTGTCGGCGACGAAAGTCGCCTTTTCGGAGATCTGCGGGGCGAGCAGCACCTGCAGCAGACGTTCCTGACTGATCGCGCTCATTGCCACGCCTCCTCCATCTTCGCCAGCGCACCCTTGGTGACCAGCACCTTCGGGAAGCGCACCAGCGACACCGGATCCGCTTCGCTGACCGACAGCACCAGAACCTGGTGCAGGTTGCGCGAAGACAGGAACAGGTTCTCGTCGATTTCGTCGGTAATGACCAGGACGGAATCCAGGCCCATACCCTTCAGTTTCTGCGACAGCAGACGCGTCTTCGGCGCCTCGACACTGAAGCTGTCAACCACAGCCAGGCGGTCTTCACGCGCCAACTGCGACAGGATCGCGGCTACGCCCGCACGGTACATCTTGCGGTTGACCTTCTGGCTGAAGTTCTCGTCCGGCGTATTCGGGAAGATCTTGCCGCCCCCGCGCCACAGCGGGCTCGACGCCATACCGGCGCGGGCGTTGCCCGTACCCTTCTGGCGGAAAGGCTTGCGGGTCGACTTGGCGATCTCGGAACGACCTTTCTGCTTACGATTGCCCGAACGCGCATTGGCGAGATAGGCCGTCACGACCTGGTGCACCAGCGCTTCGTTGTAGTCACGGCCGAACAGCACATCCGACGCCTGCAGCGTCGACGCGGTCTGACCCTGATCATTCAAGAGTTTCAGTTCCATTCCGCGCTCCTTATGCCTTGACCGCCGGGCAGACGACAACGTCGCCACCCTTCGAGCCCGGCACCGCACCCTTCACCAGCAACAACTGGCGCTCGACATCCACGCGAACGACTTCCAGACCCTGAGTCGTACGCTGAACATTGCCGTACTGACCGGCCATGCGCTTACCCGGGAAGACACGACCCGGATCCTGCGCCATACCGATCGAGCCCGGCGAATTGTGCGAGATGGAGTTACCGTGGGAAGCACGGTTGGACGAGAAGTTGTGACGCTTGATCGGACCGGAAAAACCCTTACCGATCGTCACACCGGTCACATCGACCTTCTGGCCCACCTGGAACAGGTCGACACTGATCACGTCGCCGGCATTGAAGCCCGCCAACTGATCTTCAGCGACACGGAATTCTTTCATGCCACGGCAGGGCTCTACACCCGCCTTGGCCAGATGCCCCGCAACCGGCTTGGTGATCCGGCTGGCGCGACGCTTGCCATAAGCAACCTGAACCGCGGCATAGCCGTCGACTTCAGACGTCTTGATCTGGGACACACGATTATCCGACACGTCAAGCACCGTCACCGGGATGGACCTGCCATCCTCGGCGAAAATGCGAGTCATGCCGACCTTGCGTCCAACAAGGCCTAGACTCATATTTTTCTCCTGAATCCCGGTTGCGATTGACCGGGGGTCACAATTAATGCGCCAAAAGGCACAAAGGCCGGATTATACCGGCCTATTCCAAACTTCCGCAAGCAGGGATTACTTACTGGAGCTTGATCTCGACATCCACACCCGCCGGAAGATCCAGCTTCATCAGCGCATCGACGGTCTTGTCGGTCGGATCGATGATGTCCATCAGACGCTGATGCGTGCGGATTTCCATCTGATCGCGCGAGGCCTTGTTCACGTGCGGCGAACGCAGCAGATCGAAACGTTCGATGCGGGTCGGCAGCGGAACCGGCCCACGGACGACAGCGCCCGTGCGCTTCGCGGTTTCGACGATTTCGAGCGCCGACTGATCGATCAGGCGGTAGTCGAAAGCTTTCAGGCGGATACGGATTTTCTGGTTTTGCATGACATTTCCTAAAGAGCGAAAAGAGCGGGGGACGGAGCCCCCGAAGGGCTCCGTCTGTACAGAGTCTTACTCGATGATCTTGGCAACGACGCCGGCACCGACGGTACGACCACCTTCGCGGATCGCGAAACGCAGACCTTCTTCCATCGCGATCGGCGCGATCAGCTTCACCGTGATCGACACGTTGTCGCCCGGCATCACCATCTCCGTGCCTTCCGGCAGCTCGATCGAGCCCGTCACGTCCGTGGTACGGAAATAGAACTGCGGACGGTAGTTGTTGAAGAACGGCGTGTGACGACCGCCCTCTTCCTTCGACAGCACATACACTTCACCCGTGAAGTGCGTGTGCGGCGTGATCGAACCCGGCTTGGCCAGAACCTGGCCACGCTCGACGTCTTCACGCTTGGTGCCGCGCAGCAGCACACCCACGTTGTCGCCCGCTTGACCTTGGTCCAGCAGCTTGCGGAACATTTCCACGCCCGTGCAGATGGTCTTGACCGTCGCCTTGATACCGACGATCTCGATTTCCTCGCCAACCTTGACGACCCCGCGCTCGACACGGCCCGTCACCACGGTGCCGCGGCCCGAGATCGAGAACACGTCTTCGATCGGCAGCAGGAACGGACGGTCGATCGCACGCTCCGGCGTCGGAATGTAGCTGTCCAGCGCTTCGGCCAGGCGGAAGATCGCCGGCTCGCCGATGTCGGACTGATCGCCTTCCAGCGCCTTCAGCGCCGAACCCTTGATGATCGGCACGTCGTCGCCCGGGAAGTCGTACTTCGACAGCAGCTCGCGCACTTCCATCTCGACCAGCTCGAGCAGCTCTTCGTCGTCGACCATGTCGCACTTGTTCAGGAAGACGATGATGTACGGCACGCCCACCTGGCGCGCCAGCAGGATGTGCTCGCGCGTCTGCGGCATCGGGCCGTCAGCGGCCGAGCACACCAGGATCGCGCCGTCCATCTGCGCCGCACCGGTAATCATGTTCTTCACATAGTCCGCGTGGCCCGGGCAGTCAACGTGCGCGTAGTGGCGCGACTCCGTCTCGTACTCCACGTGCGCCGTGTTGATCGTGATCCCGCGCGCCTTCTCTTCCGGCGCCGCGTCGATCTGGTCGTACGCCTTCGCCTCGCCACCGAACTTCTTCGTCAGCACCGTCGTAATCGCGGCCGTCAGCGTGGTCTTGCCGTGGTCAACGTGACCGATCGTACCAACGTTGACGTGCGGCTTCGTCCGCTCAAACTTACCCTTAGCCATATCGCTATCCTTAAAATCAGAACCAGAAAAACCAGAGCGGCGCCCAATCCCGACCGGAACCCCGATCTATTGGCCGCCGCGCCAGGCCAGGCAGAAAATGAGTGGTGCCCTTGACGTGGATTGAACACGTGGCCTCTCCCTTACCAAGGGAGTGCTCTACCACTGAGCTACAAGGGCTCCGAAAACAGCACATCTGGAGCGGGTGAAGGGAATCGAACCCTCGTCATAAGCTTGGAAGGCTTCTGCTCTACCATTGAGCTACACCCGCGCCGCCACTGCAGAAAACTCGCAGCCGATTCACTTCAACCACCACGCCAAGCGCGATCAATCCGCCGCTCGACGCCATGTATTGCTGGTGGAGGGAGAAGGATTCGAACCTTCGAAGGCTGAGCCGTCAGATTTACAGTCTGATCCCGTTGACCGCTTGGGTATCCCTCCACGCGAGAGCCACGCACTATAGGCGACCGGTTTATCGGTGTCAAACACTTTTTGGCGCCCGCCGGCAAACCGGGAAGAAGGGCCATCGAGGCCGCCGCAGGCCCCCTCGTATCTGCTTGGCGGCTTACAGCCGTTATTGATACTAAAACTCATTATCACCTAAAATCCGACGCTGGCCCCGTCACTCACTCCCATCCCGCCATGGCGAAACCTCCCGCCGCGACGTATTTCGCCCTGGAAGCGCTCTACCTGCAGCATGAACCGTGGCTGAGAGCCCGCCTGCGGCGCAGGCTGTCCAACGCCGCGGATGCCGAGGATCTCGCCGCCGACACCTTCATGCAGATCATGCACCGCCACGACCTGCACACCCTGCGCGAACCACGGGCCTTCCTCACCACCGTGGCCAAGCGCCTGCTCTTCCAGCTCTGGCAGCGCCGCGACCTCGAACAAACCTACCTCGACCATCTCGCCCGGCAGCCCGAGACCGAAGCCCCATCGCCGGAAGAACTGCTCATGGCGCTGCAAAGCCTGCACGGCATCGCCCAGGCACTGGACGGCCTGAGCGAAAACGCCCGGCGCGCCTTCCTGTACAGCCAGATCGACGGTCTCGGCTACGCCGAAATCGCCCAGCGCCTCGGTGTCTCCACCGCCAGCGTGCGGCACTACATGGCGCAGGGCTTCCGCCAGTGCGCCCTGATGCTGGCCAGTCAGGCCACCCCGGGCCAGGCTCCGCCGGGGCCGCCCCGGCCCGGCCGGCCGCGCAAGACCGCGGCGGATGCGCCATGACGCCGCCCGCCACGGCCGACAGCGCCATCGACTGGCTCGTCATCCTCCACTCCGGCGAAGTCAGCGCCGAAGAACAGCAAGCTTTCCAGCGCTGGCTTGCCGCCGACCCCCGCCACCATGAAGACTGGGCACGGCTCACCGGCAGCCTGGATACCGCCTTCGGCGGCGTGCGCCAGTTCAACCGCCGGAACCCCGGCCAGGCGGACACCATCGCCCACGCCCTGAACAGTGCCGAAACAAAGGGCAAACAGCGCCGCCGCCTGCTCCGGGGCGGCCTGGCCATCGCCGGAATCGGCGCGGGCACCGCCCTGCTCGCCCAGCGCCACACCCCGCTGACCAGCCTGACCGCCGACCTGCGCACCGCCACCGCCGAACGCCGCCGG
Organism: Thauera linaloolentis 47Lol = DSM 12138; assembly: GCF_000310205.1. GTDB lineage: Bacteria > Pseudomonadota > Gammaproteobacteria > Burkholderiales > Rhodocyclaceae > Thauera > Thauera linaloolentis. The sequence continues at coordinate 98,619 of NZ_AMXE01000001.1, forward strand.
CACACCCTGGAAGACGGCAGCGTACTGACCCTCAACGCCCGCAGCGCGGCCGACATCGACTACCGCGCCGATGCGCGCCACATCCACCTGCGCCAGGGCGCGCTGATTGCCGACGTGGCGGGCGGCCCGCCCCAGGCCGCCGCGCGGCCATTCATCGTCCATACCCGCAACGGCAGCGTGCGTGCGCTGGGCACCCGCTTTCTGGTGCACCAGCAGGACGGGCGCAGTTTCGTCAGCGTGCTCCGCCACCACGTCGAACTCCGCACCCCGCGGGGCTCTCCCGCAACCCTTGCCCAGGGCCAGGCTGCCTGGATAGATGCGGCGGGCATCATCACTCCGGCCGCCGCCCCCGCCCTCTCCGCCAGCGCTTGGGAACGCGGCCTGCTCGAAGTACACGACGCCCCACTGGTCGAGGTCATCGAACAGCTCCGCCCCTACCGCCACGGCTTCATCCGCCTTGCGCCCGGCGCCGCCCACCTGCGCGTGTTCGGCACCTATTCCCTCGACGACACCGATCAGGCGCTGGCCTCGCTGGCTCAGACCCTGCCCATCACCATCGCCACCCACGGCGGCGGCTGGCTGGTGCGCATCGAAGCGCAGCCCGCCTGAGCGCCACACCGTCGCCCGCACGGCGGCAAAGCCACGGCGCAAAAAAGCTGCGAAAACCTTTGGCGCTTTGCGCGCATCGTCACACATACCTCGGAGCAGTCGATTTTTCATCCACCGTCCTGAGGATTTCACGATGTCCCCTTGCCCCGCTCCGGCACGCCGCCTGTCCATCCCGCTGCGCCCCACCCTGCTGGCCCTCGCGCTCGGCCTTTCGTTCGTCCCGGCACACGCCCAGCAGAACCCAAGCGCCCAGGTACAAACGCCCCGGCAATGGAGCCTGCCCGCCCAGCCGCTCGGCAGCACCCTGGCGCGCATCGCCAGCGAAGGCGGGCTGGCGCTTTCCATCGACGCCGAACTGGTGCGCGGCCTGACCGCCCCCGCGGTGCAAGGCCACTACAACGCCGCGCAGGCCGCGCGCGCGGCCCTGCAAGGCAGCGGCCTGGGGCTGACGCCCACCGCCAGCGGCGCGCTGACACTGCGGCGCCTGCCCGTTTCAGGCGAGGCGGTTCTGGCGCCCGTTTCCGTAATCGCCCGCCCCGAGCGCAGCGCCATCACCGAAAACACCGGCAGCTACACCACCGGCGTCACCAGCACCGCCACCAAGATGAATCTGTCGATCCGCGAAACGCCGCAATCGATCAGCGTTGTCACCCGTCAGCGCATGGACGATCAGGAGCTGACCAACATTACCAAAGTGCTGGAGCAAACCCCGGGCGTCACCATATCCCGAGATGTAGGAGAGCGTTTCAATATCTATTCGCGCGGTCGTGAAATCAACAAATTCCAATATGACGGACTAACCACTCATGTGGAGAGCCAGACGCAAAACATGTCGCAGAACCTTGCCGACATGTCGATCTACGACAAGGTGGAAATCGTGCGTGGCGCCACGGGGCTGATGACTGGCGCTGGCTATCCAAGCGGCATGGTCAATATGGTGCGCAAACGGCCGACCAAGGAATTCCAGGCCAGCCTGACGGGCAGCATCGGCCGTTGGGATGATTATCGTGGTTCGGTGGATGTCTCAGGCCCATTGGTAGAAGGCGGCAGGCTGAGAGGGCGCCTGATTGGGGCCAAACAGGATAACAATAGCTTTACTGACTATTACAGCCAGAAGCGGGACGTTCTCTACGGTGTGGCAGAAGCGGATATCACCAATAGTACGACTCTTAGACTCGGCATCGACTATCAGAGATATGAAGTAAATGGCGGGGCTGATGTACCAGCGATTTACACCGATGGAGGACAAACTAATTTCCCCCGCTCGACCACAGCTGTCTCCAAGCATCAAAATGAGAAATTCGAAACAACCAACTACTTCTTCAACATCGATCAGGCACTGGCAAACGACTGGAAGCTGGTCGTGAGCGGAAACTATATGGATGCGGATCGAAAATTTAGTGGCAGTACATTTATGGAAAATTATACAGGCTCAGCCATGGATAGAGAAACAGGTCAGATGGATATAGCCATAGTCGGCAAATTAACAAACCCAATAAACCAGAAATCCGCCGCCATCAACCTGCAAGGCCCATTCTCGTTGTTCGGCAGGGAACATCAGGCAATTGTTGGCTATGAGTTTAGTCGCTACAAGTCCAACTGGGTATCACCTTACAGCGCCATCTATACAACTGGCACCCTGTCCGACATACAGGAACTATCACCATCACTTACCAAAAAACCAACACCCAGTATTCAGGACTTTTATAACATCCAACGCGGCTATTACGGAGTCCTGCGCCTGAACCCTGTCGATAAACTGCACGTCTTACTGGGTGCACGTGTTTCCGACTACATATATTACAGCGCCTGGAATGGTTCCAAAAGCGGCTATCAAAAATCTGGCGAAGTCACCCCTTATGCCGGGCTGGTGTATGACCTGACACCGGAACAGTCGGTTTATATCAGCTATACCGATATTTTCATGCCCAACACCGTTGTTGATATCAATCACAAGATCATCGATCCGCAGGTCGGCTCGAACTATGAAGCCGGCTGGAAAGGTGAGTTCTATGATGGCCGCCTGAATGCCAACGTGGCGATTTATCAATCAAAAGCAGACAACGCCACGGAGTTCGCCGGCCGCGATGATTCAGGCAGAGCTTATTACCGTGCCGTTGATGGTGTGAAAACCGAGGGCATCGACATTGAACTTGCCGGTGAAGTGCTGCCGGGCTGGAACGTCAGCGGCAGCTACAGCCACACGAAATCGGAGGATGCCGCTGGCGCTCGGCGGTTGCCAGAGCATCCGCTGGACACCGTGAAACTGTGGAATACCTACAGTTTCTCAGGCAATTTTCAAGGGCTCACAATAGGCGGCGGCGCGCGTTGGATATCGAAGACCTCTGCAGACTATGCATCCCTTTCCAGCAAGACCAGGCAGGATGATTATGTGGTGGTTGACTTGATGGCCCGCTACAGAATCAATCAGCATCTTTCGGCAATGCTGAATATCAGCAATCTGTTCGACAAGAAATATTACACAGGCCTGGGGCAAACTGGCTTCAGCTTCTACGGCCAGCCACGTAACCTTACTTTAGGAGCTAGATACGACTTCTGACCGACCGTCAAACCTCAGCCCCCGCAGGGTAGCCGGGCCGTAGGGCGCGCTTCCTCCTTGGCGAGACGGGCTGAAGGCTTTTCAGCGCAAGGTCCGAGGCGGGGCATGCTTTTGGCTGCCCCGCCTTTTTCATTGGACCTCCCCCATGTCCCCGCATGGCAGGCCAACGTGCACCGCTGGAGCCGGTGGTGAGGATCGATCTGTCGCAGCCGTAGCGCTTTGGCTCCGTTCGCCCCGAGCCTGCTGCGCCCTCAGTCCTGGGCGCGCAGCCGGCGCACTTCCTCTTCGCTCAATCCGGAAAGCTCCGCGACGGTGGCATCGTTGAAGCGCTTTGCTTCGATCATCTTCAGCGCCGCCTCGGTGTGGGCCGCCTGTCTGCCCCTGCGCTCGGCCGCATTCAACTCGCTGCGTCCGTTGATCAGCGCGCGTTCGCGCACGGAGGCGGCGCGCCGGCTTTCCTCGTCGCCGGACAGGCGCGTGAGTTCGTCCACCGCCTGCTCGACCGGCTCGTGCGTGATCGTAGCCATGGTGCCCTCCTCGTCCCAGCAGGTGAAAAACGCCACCCAGTCATCGAAGGCCGTGCGCAGCCCGCAACCTCCGCACCATTAGGGTATCCAAGGATTGCCGCCCTCCGGCGGAGGGGACTAGGCTGACCCGACGGCATCATCCACGGAGCGCCCACAAGGCGTGCCAACGGGACACAAAAAGACCTTTTTTGTGGAAGGAGACCGTACCATGGCCGAACGCGATCCGCGCCCGAAGGCGCCCAGCCTGGACGACAAGTACACCGCCGCAAGCGGCCGCGTCTATCTCACCGGCTACCAGGCGCTGGTCCGCCTGCTGATGATCCAGAAGTCCCGCGACGAGGCTGCCGGCCTCGACACCGCCGGCTTCGTCTCGGGCTATCGCGGCTCGCCGCTGGGCGGCCTCGATCAGACGCTGTGGAAGGCGCGACGGCACCTCGAGGAACGCGGCATCGTCTTCCAGCCCGGCGTCAACGAGGACCTCGCGGCAACCGCGGTGTGGGGTAGCCAGCAGGTACAGTTGTCACCGGGCGCGCGCCACGACGGCGTGTTCGCGATGTGGTATGGGAAAGGGCCTGGCGTGGATCGCTGCGGAGACGTGTTCCGCCACGCCAATGCCGCCGGCAGCGCGCGCTTCGGCGGCGTGCTGGTGGTCGCGGGCGACGACCACGCGGCAAAGTCCTCGACGCTGCCGCACCAGACCGACCACTTCTTCAAATCGATGATGATGCCGGTGCTTGCGCCCGCGGGCGTGCAGCAGTACATCGACTTCGGCGTGCATGGCTACGCGCTATCGCGCTACTCGGGATGCTGGGTCGCGTTCAAGGCGCTCGCCGACACGGTCGAGACCTCCGCTTCGGTGGACGTCGATCCGCAACGCGTGCGGGTGGCGATGCCGACCGATTTCGCGCTGCCGGCCGACGGCCTCAACCTGCGCTGGCCCGACCCGCCGCTGGTGCAGGAGAAGCGCCTGTTGCACTACAAGCTCTATGCCGCGCTCGCGTATGCCCGCGCCAACCACCTCAACCAGATCGTCATCGACTCCCCCGCCCCGCGGCTCGGCATCATCACCAGCGGCAAGAGCTATCTGGACGTGCGCCAGGCACTCGACGACCTCGGCATCGACGCCGCGCTGGCCGCGCAGATCGGGCTCCGCGTCTACAAGGTCGGCATGGTGTGGCCGCTCGAGGCCGACGGCGTGCGCAGCTTTGCCGAAGGGCTGGACGAGATCCTGGTGGTGGAGGAAAAGCGCCAGTTGCTCGAATACCAGCTCAAGGAAGAGCTCTACAACTGGCGCGAGGACGTGCGCCCCCGCGTCGTCGGCAAGTTCGACGAAAAGGGGGAATGGGCGCACGTCCTACGCGCAGACGGCACGATAGACCACGGCGACTGGCTGCTGCCCGCCGCGGGCGAGCTGACGCCGGCGATGATCGCGCGCGCCATCGCGCTGCGCATCGGCCGCTTCGTCACCTCGGAGCGCATCGAGGCCCGCGTCGCCTTCCTCCAGGCCAAGGAGCGCGCCCTGTCGCAGCGCAGCTTCGACGCCGACCGCATCCCCACGTTCTGCTCCGGCTGCCCGCACAACACCTCGACCCACGTTCCCGAAGGCAGTCGTGCGCTGGCCGGCATCGGCTGCCACTACATGGTCACCTGGATGCCCGAGCGCCGCACGGCCACCTTCACCCACATGGGGGGAGAAGGCGTGCCCTGGGTCGGACAGGCTCCATTCACCGACGAGCGGCACGTCTTCGCCAACCTCGGCGACGGCACCTACTTCCATTCCGGCCTGATGGCGATTCGCCAGTCGGTCGCCGCGCGGGTGAACATCACCTACAAGATCCTCTACAACGACGCCGTCGCGATGACGGGCGGCCAGCCCCATGACGGTCCGCTCGACGTGCCCACCATCGTGCGCCAGCTGCAGGCCGAAGGCGTGCATAACATCGTCGTCGTCACCGACGGCACCGAACGCGCCTACGGGCCGGCCGACCTTCCCCACGTGCCGATCCGCCACCGCGACGAACTCGATGCCGTCCAGCGCGAGCTGCGCGCATCGGGCGGCGTCACGGCGCTGATCTACGACCAGACCTGCGCCGCCGAGAAGCGCCGCCGCCGCAAGCGCGGCACCTACCCCGACCCGGCACGGCGCGTGTTCATCAACGAAGCCGTGTGCGAAGGCTGCGGCGACTGCGGCGAGCAATCCAACTGCATGTCGATCCTGCCGGTCGAGACCGATCTGGGCCGCAAGCGCCGCATCGACCAGTCCTCGTGCAACAAGGACTACGCCTGTCTGAAGGGCTTCTGCCCCAGCTTCGTCACCATCGAAGGCGGCGGCCTGCGCAAGGGCCAGGCCCTCGCCGGCGACGAATCCCGCCTCCCGCCCCCGCCCGCACCGCACGTCCCGTCGACGGCCACGCCCTTCGGCATCCTCGTCACCGGCGTGGGCGGCACCGGCGTCGTCACCATCGGTGCGCTCATCGGCATGGCGGCCCACCTCGACGGCAAGGGCGTCACCGTGCTCGACATGACCGGGCTTGCCCAGAAGGGCGGCTCGGTCTTCAGCCACATCCGCATCGCCGATCGGCCCGATGCGCTGCACGCGGTCCGGATCGCGGCCGGCGAAGCCGACGCGGTGATCGGCGGCGATCTCATCGTCAGCGCGAGCGTCGAGGCCCTCGCCAAGATGGCGGCCGGCCGCAGCCGCGCCGTCATCAACACGGCCGAGACTCCCACCGCCGCATTCGCGCACGATCCGGATTGGCGCTTCCCGCAGGAGCGGATGATCGCCACCGTGCGCGGCGCCACCTCGCCGGACAGCGACTTCATCGATGCGCAGCGCCTGGCGCAGGCCTTGCTCGGCGAAGGCATCGCGGTCAATCCCCTGCTGCTCGGCTTTGCCTGGCAGCGCGGGCTGATTCCGGTCTCCGAAAGCGCCTTGATGCAGGCCATCGAGCTCAACGGCGCGGCGATCGACATGAACAAGCGCGCCTTCCTGTGGGGACGGCGGGCAGCGCACGACCTCGCGGCAGTGGAACGCTTCCTCGCCCCCGCCGGGACACCGGCCAGCGTCCCGGCGCCCGGGCTCGACGCCTTGGTCGAGCGCCGTGCCGCAATGCTGGCGGACTACCAGGACGCAGCCTACGCCGACCGCTACCGCAGCCTGGTTCAGCGCGTGCGCGAAGCCGAGACGCACCGCGTCGGTGCCGGCAGCACCCGGCTGGCCGAAGCCGTCGCACGCAGCTACGCCAGACTGCTTGCCTATAAGGACGAATACGAAGTCGCCCGCCTCTACACCGACCCCGCCTTCTGGCGGCAACTGGAGTCGACGTTCGAAGGCGACTACACGGTCCGCTTCCACCTCGCCGTCCCCTTGCTGGCACGCCCCGACCCCGTCACCGGCCGTCGCGCCAAGCGCAGCTTCGGCCCGGGAATGCTGCGGATCTTCCGCCAACTGGCACGGTTCAAGGGATTGCGCGGCACGCGCTGGGACCCCTTCGGCTATACGGCGGAGCGCCGTGCCGAGCGGGCGCTGATCGCGCAATTCGAAACCGATGTCGACGAACTGCTCTGCACCCTGAGTTTCGACCGCCTGCCGCTGGCCATCCAGATCGCGGCGTTGCCCGAGCGCATCCGCGGCTTCGGCCACGTCAAGGCGAGGAACATGGCATGGGCGGCCAAACAGCGCGGCGAACTGCTCGCGCAGTGGCGTGCCGCGCCTGCAAGTCCCCCGCCACGCGAGCCCGCCGGCATGCCGCCGCGCAAGGTCGCGGCATGAAAAACGCAGCAGCCTCGTCGCCGCCAGGGCAGCCGGGCAGCTAATATCCGGGGGGTCGCACTCACCAGGCCACCCGATGCCGCCAGCCCTCAAAGCCCTGCTCGCCCAGCTCATGGGAACGGCGGGGGCTTTCGCCCTCGCCAGTTCCGGCGCGCTCGGCGGGCTGTGGCCGCTGGTCGCATCGCAGGCGGGCCTCGCCGCCGCCAGCGCCCTGGTGCTGCGCAGCGAGCGCTGGTGGCTCGCGATCCATCTCGGCTTCCTGCCCCTCGCAGTGCTTGCCCACGGCCTGAGCCGGGCGCTCGGCCTGCATCCGGGCTGGTATCTCGCCGGCTTCGTCCTGCTGCTGCTCGTCTACTGGACCAGCTTCCGCACCCAGGTCCCGCTCTACCTCAGCAATCGCGCCACCGCCGCGGCCGTCGGCCGCCTGCTGCCCGCCGCGCCGGCATGCGTGCTCGACATCGGCGCGGGCACGGGTTCGCTGCTGCGCCCGCTCGCCCGCATGCGCACGGACTGCCGCTTCACCGGAATCGAGCTGGCGCCCGCCCCCTGGCTGCTCGGCCGCCTGCTCGCGGTGCGCTTCCCCAACATCGAATGGCGGCGCGGCGACCTTTTCGCTCCCTCGTGGTCGGACTACGATGTGGTGTATGCCTTCCTGTCGCCGGTCCCGATGGCCGCTGTCTGGGCCAAGGCCTGCGCCGAGATGAAGCCGGGCAGCCTGCTCGTCAGCAACGGCTTCGTGGTGCCCGGCGCCGAACCGGAACGGATCGTCGAGGTCGCCGACCGGCGCGGGACACGGCTTCATGTCTATCGGATGGGCACGCATGGCGGCAGGCGCCGATAGATGGAAATAGCGGGTCGAAGCCTTGCTTTTCCACCGCTTGCGCGGAACGCCGCCCCGGGATAATCCCGGTCATGCGGTCGACCGTGGCCGCAAGCAAAGGATGGATGGATTCATGGCTGAAATCATCTGCGTGATCGGCAACAAGGGCGGCACCGGCAAGACCACGCTGTCGCACATGCTGTGCCAAGGCCTGGGGTTGCTCGGCCAGCGCGCCGCCTGCGTGCTCACCGACACCTCGCGCGAGCCCCTGTCGCCGGCCGGCCGGCGCTACGTCACGGCCGACGCCCGCACGCGCGACGCGCTGACCAAGGTCGTCGACAAACTGCGCGCGCTCGACAACTGGATCGGCGTCATCGACGGCGGCGGCAACCGCACCGAGATGGACCGCAAGCTCTATGCGCTGTCGGACATCGTGCTGCTGCCCTTCCGCGAATCGCACGAAGACATCCGCACCGTGGTGCGCGACCTCGAAATGTTTCCGCGCGCCTATGCAGTCCCGTCCCAATGGCCGACCAACGCCTGGCAGCGCGACGCGGCCGACCGCACGGTGGCGCAGTTGATGGGCGCCCACCGCCACCGCATCCTGCGCCCGGTCAATGCGCTGTCGTCATCGAAACTGCTGCTGCAGAAGCAGATCCCGGAACAACTGCCGACGCCACTGGCGAACGCCTGCCGCGCAGTCGCGCGCCAGGTGCTGCAGGTGCTCGAGATCGATTTTGCCGAGACGAGCCTCGACGACGAGCACCTCGACGACGTCGAACCGCTGCCCGCGACCGAGATGCCCCTGCGCCTGGCCAGCGCGGCGCGGCGCTCCCACTGAGGCCCGGCGGCACGCAGCCGAAGCACGGCCGGACGCGCTCAGAGGCGCACGCCGCAGCGCGACATGACGACCAGGGCCTGGGCCCGGCTCGACACGTCGAGCGCACGGAAGATCGCGGTCATGTGCACCTTGACCGTCCCCTCCGAAACGCCGAGCAGGTCGGCGATCTCCCGGTTGGTCTTGCCCGCCGCGAGCAGTTCGAGCACGCGCCCCTGCGCGGCCGTCAACCCATAGCGCTCGCTCGCCGGCATCCTGGCGCGTCTTGCCGGCTGCGTGGCCGACTTGTCGTCGGGCAGATGCACCCCGCCGTCGAGCACGCCTCTCACGGCCTGCAGCAAGACCTCGCTGGAACTGGACTTCGAGACATAGCCCGACGCGCCCGCCTTGATCGCGCGCCGCACCGAAACCTCGTCATCGATCGCGGACACCACGACCGCCGGCACCTCGGGAAAGCGCTTCGCCAGCACGGCCAGCAGTGAAAAGCCATTCATGTCGGGCAGCATGAGATCGATCACCGCCAGATCGATGTCGCCATCGGCATCGAGGCAGGCCAGCGCCTGGTCGGCACTGCTCGCCTCGACGCATTCCAGCCCCGGCTGCAGCCGCGCCAGGCTTTGCGCCATGGCTTCGCGGACGAGGGCATGGTCTTCCACGATGAGTATCCTGCTTACATGCCGTTCCACCCGGAGTGCCGCCTCGATGTCTTATGCCGTGTGAAGCATAGCACGTGGCCTGGCACCGCTTTCACCCCGTCCGGGGGAAAGCGGAGACAATCGCCCATACGCCAGCCCGTCCGCAATGATCTGCCGTTTCCCGCCATGCTCCGCTCTCCGGTTCCTTCCCACTTCGCATACGCGCCGCCATGGATCCGCGCCTGCCGCGGAGCACGGCCGATGACGGGGGGCCGTGCCATCCGCGGCCTGCTGCGCGGCCTCGTGCTCGGGACGCTGCTCGCGGTGTCCGTCCTCACGAACGCCGCACCACGGGTGCTCATCCTCGGCCGCAGCGGCGACGGCGTGCAGGCGCAGGCCATGGCGGCGATGCGCGATGCGCTCGCGGATTCGATTCCGGAAGTGGAGATCGAGATCCTTCCGGCCACCCGCGAAAACCTGCAGCGCGCCGGGCAGGCCGCCGCGATCGTCACCCTGGGGCGCGAGGCAGCGTCGCTTGCCGCCGGCTTTCCCACCTCGACACCGATGGTGCACGCCATGCTGCCCGCCGCCGCGCTCGAAACGCTCCCCACGCAGCGTGGCGGGCCGGCCGCCGCGATCGTGCTCGACCAGCCGGCGCCCAGGCTCATCGCCCTGCTTGGCCTGGCCTTGCCCGCAACGCGCAACATCGCCCTGATCTCGAGCCCGGCCAGCAAGACCACGGTGGAAAATCTGCAGCGCGCGGCAAAAAGCGCAAACTTCGAGGTCATGCACGCACATCTCGCCAACGACGACGAACTGTTTCCGGCCCTGGAGCACGTCCTCTCGAGGCCGGGCGTACTCATCGCCACACCCGACCCTGTCGTGTTCAATCGCTACACGGTGCAGAACATCCTGCTCGCGACCTTTCGCCGCCGCTCGCCGGTACTCGGCTTCTCCGACGCCTACGTCCGCGCCGGAGCGCTGCTCGGCCTCTACTCCACCCCGGCCCAGATCGGCGAGGATGCGGCCGATGCGGTGCGCGGCATGCTGGCAGGCTCCCCGCCTTCGCCGGTGAGCGGCCCGAAGCGCTTCGAGGTCGGCGTCAATGACAGGGTCGCGCGCGCACTGGGCCTCAGCCTGCCGTCGGCCGATGCGCTGGCGCGCGAACTGCGCCGCCAGGAAGGCGCCGCGCCATGATCTCGGGCTGGGGTATCCGCGCGCGCGTCATGCTGGCGGCAGTGCTGCCCATGCTCGTCCTCGCCGCGATCATGACCACGGTGTTCACCGGCCTGCGGCTCTCGGACCTCGACGAAGCGCTCAGCGCGCGCGGCCGCGCGTTCGCTCGCCAGTTAGCGGCCGCGAGCGAGCAGGCGGTATTCGCGGGCAACACCGGCGCGCTGCACCAGGTCGCGTCATCCGCAACCGGAGAAGACGACGTTCTGGCGGTACGCATCCTCGACCGCGACGGCCAGCTTCTGGCCGCGAGCAGAAGGCCCGGCGGCCCGCCGCCGGCACCCTTGCCAGGCCCCGCGTCGATGCTGCCCCTCGCCTCGAGCGCCACGCTGCTGCACGACGGCACCATGCTGCGGCTCGTCGAGCCGATCCGGCCGATGCCGATCGAGATCGACGACGGATTCCCGCTCGTTTCGAGCGGCACCGCGCGCATCGACCCGCCGCATCCGCAGGGCGCCGTGGTGCTCGACCTCTCGCTCGAACGCCTCAGCCAACGCCGTGCGCAACTGCTGCTGGCCGGCATCGGCTCGATGCTGGTCGTGCTGTTCGGCAGCCTGCTGCTGGCCGCGCGTCTGAGCCGTGGCGTCAGCGGGCCGATACGCGCGGTGGCGGACGTCGTGCTGCGCATCGGCCACGGCAAGCTGCACGAGCGCGCGGAGCAGCGCGGCGGTGGCAGCCTGCAGCGCCTGGCGCAGGGCGTCAACGAAATGGCCGAGCGCCTCGAACACGCGCACGACCACATGCGTCGCCAGATCGACGAGGCCACCGCCGAACTGCGCGCCCGCACGGCCGAGGCCGAGCACGCCAACGCGTCGAAATCCCACTTTCTCGCCGCCGCGAGCCACGATCTGCGCCAGCCGATGCACGCGCTCGGCCTCTTCATCTCGGAACTGTCGCAACAGGCGCTCGATGCGCGCAGCCGGCAGATCGTCGACCGCATCGCGGCCTCGGCCGATGCGATGGAGCAATTGCTCGACAGCCTGCTCGACATCTCGCGCCTGGACGCCGGCGTGCTCGTTCCAGCCATCCGCAGCTTCGACCCCGTTCCCATCCTCGAACGCATCCGCGACGAACAGATGCCTGCCGCCCACGGGCGCGGCATCCGCTTGCGGCTGCGCACGATCCCCGCGCACGTGCGCAGCGATCCGATGCTGTTCGAACGCATCGTCGGCAACCTGGTCGGCAACGCCGTTCGCCACACCCGGGATGGAAGCATCCTGGTCGCATGCCGCAGCCGGGGCGACACGCTGCGGGTGGAGGTGCGCGACAACGGTCCCGGCATTCCCGCCGAATCCCAGCAAGCGATCTTTCAGGAGTTCGTCCAGCTCGGCAATCCCGAGCGCGCGCGTGACAAGGGGCTCGGGCTCGGGCTCGCGATCGTGCGCCGCCTGGTCGTGCTGCTCGGCCACCGCCTCGAACTGCGCTCGGCGCCTGGCCGGGGCTCGGTATTCGCCCTGGAGCTGCCGCTGAGCGCCGCCGAAGCCGAGGCGGCCACGACCGAGGACGCCCGCGCCCTCGGCAGCCTGAACGGCATCCGCGTCGCCGTGGTGGAAGACGACCCGCTGGTACGGGACGCGATGCTTGGCCTGCTCGCATCCTGGGGCTGCGAGCTGATCGTCGCCAACGATGCCGAGCACCTGCTCGAACAGCTCGAAGACGAAACCGAACCGCCCGAGGTGCTGATCACCGACCTGCGCCTGGGCGGCAGGCTCGACGGCATCGACCTCGCGCTGCGCCTGCGCCGTCCTCCCGGGCGCCCGCCGCACACGGTGCTCATCAGCGGCGACACCGCGCCGGAAGCCCTCGCCCGCGCCCGCGCCGCCGGACTGCCGCTGCTGCACAAGCCGCTGCGCCCGGCAAAACTGCGCGCCCTGATGCACCGCATGCTCGGCGGGGCCTGAGCCGGGAGCGCGCGGCGGATGCGGTTGCAGCGGCAAAGCAAGGCATCGGGTACTATTCAGTCATCACCACAACCCACCGGGAGTGTTCCATGTCTCAGGATCAAAACGCGCAGGATCCGCTCGAATTCGTTCGCGGCATGTGGAACAGCATGGGTTTCTCGCTGCCCGGCATGGTCACGCCCACGCTCGATGTCGAAGAGCTCGACAAGCGCATCACCGACATGAAAGCGGTCGAGGGCTGGCTGAAGATGAACCTGAACATGCTGCAGATGAGCATCCAGGGCCTGGAGCTGCAGCGCGCCGCGATCGCCGCGGTGAAGGCGATGGGCTCGCGCGCGAATACCGACGAAGCCGCGTCGGAAGCCAGCCCCAACCCCTTTGCCGCAGCGGCGGCGATGTGGCCCTGGAACCTGATGAACCCCGAGCAGAATCAGGCCGACACCGCGAAGGCGGGCACCGAATCCAAGACGGCCGCGCGCAGCACGCGCCGCAAACCGGCCGACGACAAGTAGCGGCACGCCCCACCCGGCCCCGAAACGGGGCCATGGATGGAACACCCGCGCTAGATGACGCCCGCCTGGCGCAGGCGGGCGATCTCCGCCACATCCAGGCCCGCTTCGGCCAGCACCGCATCGCTGTCGGCCCCCGCAGCCACCGGCGCGGGACGGACCTCCGCCACGGGCATGCCCGACAGGCGCACCGGCGGACCGAACTGGCGCACCCCGCCCACCTCCGTCACCATGCCGCGCGCCTTCAACTGCGGGTTCTCGAGGCTTTCGTCCAGCGTCAGCACCGGCGTCACGCAACAATCGACACCGTCGAACACCGCCACCCATTCGGCCTGGGTCCGGGCGGCGAAGATGGCCGCCACCTCGGCCCGGCCCTTTTCCCCTGGCTCGCCCGTCGCCAGATGGAAAGGCTTCAGGTCCGGCCGCGCCAGGGTGTCGCACACCATGTTCCAGAATTTCTCTTCCAGCGCGCCGACCGCCATGTAGCGGCCGTCCGCCGTGCGGTACACCCCATAGCACGGCACCTGCCCGGTCAGCAGGTCCTCGCCGCGCGGCCGCACCCGGCCCCTGGCCAGTACCTCGGTGAGCGGGAAGATGGCGTGGGCCATCACGCCGTCGGTCATCGACACATCGACCAGGCGCCCCTTGCCGCTCGCACGCGCATCGACCAGGGCCACCAGCACGCCGAACAGGGCTGTCATCGTGCCGCCGAGCAGATCGCCCAGCTGCAGGTTCGAGATCGCCGGCGCGCCGCCCGCAGTGCCGATCTGGTCGAGCACCCCGGCATAGCCGATGTAGTTGATGTCGTGCCCGGCGCGCTGCGCGTACGGGCCGGTCTGGCCGTAGCCGGAGATGCTGCAGAACACCAGGCGCGGATTGATCCGCGCCAGCGCGGCGTAGCCGATGCCGAGCTTGTCCATCACGCCCGGGCGGAAGCCCTCGACGAGGATGTCGGCGCCCGCCACCAGCTTCTCGAACACGGCCTTGCCGTCCGGATGCTTGAGGTCCAGGCGCAGGCTGCGCTTGTTGCGATTGACCACCTGGTAGAAATAGCTGGTGTCGCCGCCCATCGCACCCATGCCGCGCGCGTAGTCGCCGGCGCCGGTGTCCTCGATCTTGATGACGTCGGCGCCGTAGTCGGCCAGATGCTGCGTCGCCAGCGGGCCGGGCAGCAAGCGTGTCAGGTCGAGCACGCGCACGCCGGCCAGCGGCGCGCGTGCGGAATCACGGGGGGTTTCGGCCATGGGCATCCTCACACGAGAACGGCGCCCGCAGGCGCCGCACGGTAAAACCGAACGGACGCAGCTTACGCGTAGGTCCGCACGTCGTCGATCACCTTGCCGTCGTTGGCGAGCGCCCCGCCCGGCAGGAAGGCGACCTCGCCGCGCAGCTTGGTCAGCTCGCGCAGGCTGGCGGCGATCGCCGCCGCCAGCGCCTCGCTGCCGCCGCCTGCGGCCTCGCACATCAGCGTCATGCGGTCGTTGAGGCCGGGGTTGTCCACCACCAGCCGCGCCCGCGTGATCTCGGGATGGCGGCGGACGACCTGGGCGATCTGCCCCGGATGCACGAACATGCCCTTGACCTTGGTGGTCTGGTCGGCCCGCCCCATCCAGCCCTTGATGCGCAGATTGGTGCGCCCGCAGGGCGAGGTGCCGGGCAGCAGCGCCGACAGGTCGCCGGTGCCGAAGCGGACCAGCGGGTAATCGGGGTTGAAGGTGGTCACGACCACCTCTCCCACCTCGCCGGGCGCGACCGGATCGCCGGTGCCCGGACGGACGATCTCGAGCACGACGTCCTCGTCGACCACCAGCCCTTCGCGCGCCTCGGTCTCGTAGGCGATAAGGCCGATGTCGGCGGTAGCATAGGCCTGGAAGGCCTGGATGCCACGCGCGGCGAAAACGTCGCGCAGGCTGGGCGGGAAGGCTTCACCGGACACGAAGGCCTTGGTGAAGGACGGTTTCACGCCGAATTCGTCCGCCTTGTCCAGCAGGATGCGCAGGAAGGACGGCGTGCCCACGTAGGCATCGGGCTGCAGATCGGCGATCGCCGCCAGTTGCTGCTCGGTCTGGCCGATGCCGGCCGGGAACACGGTGCAGCCGATGGCGTGCGCGGCGGTTTCCATCATCGAGCCGGCAGGCGTGAAGTGATACGAGAAGGTGTTGTGCACCAGGTCGCCGGCCCGGAAGCCGGCGGCGAACAGCGCGCGTGCGAGCCGATAGTAGTCGGGGTGCGCGCCCTCGGGCTCGTACAGCGGCCCGGGCGAGGCGAACACGCGCCGGCAGGCCGCCCCCCAACCCACGGCGGCAAAACCGCCGAAGGGCCGCGCCGCCTTCTGCATCTCGAGCAGTTCCGACTTGCGCGTGACCGGCAGGGCGGCGAGCGCGCCGCGGCTCGCCACCGCATCCGCGTCGACATCCGCCAGCAGCCTGGCGAAGGCCGTGGTGCTGGCGCGCGCATGGGCGATCTGCGCCGGCAGGCGCGCCATCAGGTCGCGCTCGCGGCTTTCGGGGTCGCGGTTTTCCCGCGCGTCGTAGAAATTCATGTCGGCATCCCTGTCCGGTGCGTTGTGAGATTCACGCCGCGCGCAGCGGCGGCCCCGCTCTCAGCTCAGCCAGCGCTTGCGGCGGCGGTAGTGCTTGACTTCGCGGAAGCTCTTGCGCCCCTCGCCCGACAGGCCGAGGTAGAACTCCTTCACGTCTTCGTTGGTCGCCAGATCCTGGGCGGCGCCTTCCATGACGATGCGGCCGTTCTCGACGATGTAGCCGAAATCCGCATAGCGCAGGGCGACCATGGTGTTCTGTTCGGCGAGCAGGAAGCTCACCTTTTCCTTGGCGTTGAGGTCCTTCACGATCTCGAACACTTCCTCGACGATCTGCGGCGCCAGGCCCATCGAGGGCTCGTCCAGCAGCACCATGTTCGGGTTCGACATCAGCGCGCGGCCGATCGCGCACATCTGCTGCTCGCCGCCCGAGGTGTAGGCCGCCTGGCTGGTGCGGCGCGTCTTCAGGCGGGGAAAATAGGTGTAGACCTTGTCGAGGTTGGCGGCAATCTCGCCCTTGTCGCCGCGCGTGTAGGCGCCGGCGAGCAGGTTCTCCTCGATCGTCAGGTGGGCGAAGCAGTGGCGCCCTTCCATCACCTGCACGACGCCGCGGCGCACGAGGTCGGACGGCGACAGCGCTTCGACGCGCTCGCCGCGGTACTCGATCATGCCCTTGGTGACCTCGCCGCGCTCGCCCTTGAGCAGGTTCGAGATCGCCCGCAGCGTGGTGGTCTTGCCCGCGCCGTTGCCGCCGAGGATGGCGACGATGCCGCCCTCGGGCACCTGCAGCGAGACGCCCTTGAGCACCAGCGCGACGTGGTTGTAGATCACCTCGATGCCATTCACATTGAGAAGGAGATTCGGTGCGTTCATCGCTTCATCCGATCAGATCGGCGCCGCCGTGCAGCGGCGCCAGGAATGATTCACCCGCAGTGCTGCCGTATCTTTCCGGCACGATGTCCAAAAGATACGGCCATGCACGGCTCATCAGGACTGGCAGTCGGCCGCATCGCGGCGCTTGATCTGCTTCTCGGCTGCGTAGCGGTCGGCGGCCTCCTTGATGAGCGGATCGAGGACGCTCTTGTCGGCCTCGTACCAGTCGGCGCCCATCACCCACTTGCCGCCATCCCATTGGTGGATACGCGCCCACGACGAACCCATGTGGTCTTCGCAACTGGTCTTGATCGGGCGGATCACATCCTTCAGGCCCAGCTCCGCAAGGCGCTTGTCATCGATGTTCAGGTTCTCGAAGCCCCAGCGCACCTGCTCGCCGGTCATGACCTTGCCCTTGCCGAACTTCTCCTGCGCGGTCCGGATGGCCTCGACGCTCAGCATGGAAATGAGCATGCCGCGGGTGTAGAGCACCGAGCCGACCTCGTCGCGCGGACCGGAACCCTGACCGGCGTCATGCACCTTCTTGAGGATGTCCTGCATCAGCGGGTAGCCGGTGCCGTTGGGGTTCAACGCCAGCGCGCTGTAGCCCTTGGCGTTGGCGCCCACGTCCTTGACGTCCGGCTCGGCGCCAGCCCACCACACGCCGAACAGCTTCTCGCGCGGGAAGCCGGTCGCCACCGCCTCCTTCAGCGCGGTGGAGTTCATCACGCCCCAGCCCCACAGCAGCACGTAGTCCGGGCGGTCGCGGCGCACCTGCAGCCAGGTTGCCTTCTGCTCGACGCCAGGTGCAGTCACCGGCAGCAGGTTGAGATCAAAGCCATGCATCTGCGCACGTTTCTGCAGCGCCGGAATCGGCTCCTTGCCGAACGGAGAATCGTGGTAGACGAGCGCGATCTTCTTGCCCTTGAGCTTGTCCAGCCCGCCTTCCTTCTTGCCCAGATGCTGGATCAGGATGTCGGCCGCGGTCCAGTAGCTGCCCATCAGCGGGAAGTTCCACTTGAACACGCCACCGTCCTGCGAGGCCGCCAGGCCATAGCCCAACGTGATCAGCGGCACCTTGTCGACCGGCGCCTTGTCGGTCAGCGCGAAGGTGATACCGGTGGCCTGCGGGTCGAACACCGCGGCGCCCTTGCCTTTCAGGCGCTCATAGCATTCCACCCCCTTGTCGGTGGCATAGCCCGTTTCGCACTCGTCGAAGGCGATCTTGACGCCGTTGATGCCACCGTTGGCATTGATGTACTTGACGTAGTCCTGTTTGCCGTTGGCCCAGGGGATACCGTTGGGCGCATAGGCGCCGGTACGGTAGGACAGCAGCGGAATGTACTGTTCCTGAGCCATGGCCGGCGTGGCGAAGGATGCCGCGCCCAGGGTGACGAGCGTCGCAGCGAGTGCCAGGGGCTTGAGTTTCATGGGTGTCTCCTCGTGTTTTTGGTGAGTGGTACGTACCGCGTACCCGGAACCTGCAACAAGAACCCGGACCGTGAGCCGGACCGGGAACCGCACCGGGAAATCAGTGCGGGAACGGCCACAGACGCATCTTCTGCTTGCCCACGCTCCACAGCTTGGCCAGGCCGTGCGGCTCGACGATCAGGAAGAACACGATCAGCGCGCCGAAAATCATGTGCACCAGGTGCGAGACGGTGGCCGTGGAGATGGGAATGCCCAGCCAGTGTGGCATCTGGTCCAGCACCACCGGCAGCAGCACCATGAAGGCGGCGCCCAGGAACGCGCCGGAGATCGAGCCCAGCCCGCCAATGATGACCATGAACAGCAGCTGGAACGAACGGTCGATGGAGAACGCCGCCGGCTCCCACGCACCGAGATGGACGAAGGCCCACAGCACGCCGGCCACGCCGACGATGAAGGAACTCACCGCGAAGGCGGTCAGCTTGGCATACACCGGGCGGATGCCGATCACCGCCGCCGCCACGTCCATGTCGCGGATCGCCATCCACTGGCGGCCGATGGCGCTGCGCGTCAGGTTCTTGGCCATCAGCGCGAACACGCACACCACGCTCAGGCAGAACAGGTACTTGCTCACCGGCGAATCGAGGGCGATGCCGAACACGCTCAGGTTGCCCACGCTCACCGAACCCGAAGTGGAATTGTTGGTGAACCAGCCGATGCGCAGGAAAGCCCAGTCGGTGAAGAACTGCGCCGCCAGCGTCGCCACCGCCAGGTACAAGCCCTTGATGCGCAGCGACGGAATCCCGAACAGCACGCCGATCACCGTCGCCGACAGCCCGCCCAGCAGCATCGCCCCGATCAGCGGCATGCCGTCGATGCGCACCATGAAGTTGTAGGCGGCGTAGGCGCCCACCGCCATGAAGGCGCCGGTGCCCAGCGATATCTGGCCGCAGTAGCCGACCAGGATGTTGAGCCCCAGCGCCGCCAGCGCCAGGATCAGGAAGGGGATCAGGATGGCGCGGAAAAAGTATTCCGAGCCCAGCATCGGCATCGCCACGAAGGCGGCCAGCAGCAGCAGGCCGATGGCCCAGCGGTCCTGCAGGATGGGAAAGATCTGTTGGTCGGCCGCGTAGCTCGTCTTGAACTGGCCGTTTTCTCTGTACAGCATGCGGAGTGTCTCCCTGAATCAGTAGCGGCGTCAGACGCGGTCGATGATTTTTTCGCCGAACAGCCCTTGCGGCCGTACCAGCAGGAAGCCCAGCGCGAGCACGTAGGCGAACCAGATTTCGATGCCGCCGCCGAGCATCGGCCCGATGTAGATCTCCGACAACTTCTCGCCGACGCCGATGATCAGCCCGCCGATGATCGCCCCCGGCACCGAGGTCAGCCCGCCCAGGATCACCACCGGCAGCGCCTTCAGCGCGACCAGCGACAGCGTGAATTGCACGCCCAGCTTGGAGCCCCAGATGATGCCGGCGATCAGCGCGGCGAAGCCCGCCACCGACCACACGATGACCCAGATCTTGTTGAGCGGAATGCCGATCGACTGAGCTGCCTGGTGGTCGTCGGCCACCGCGCGCAGCGCGCGGCCGGTCTTGGTCTTCTGGAAGAACAGCGCCAGTACGACCACTAGCAGCGCGGCGATGACCGCGGCGACGAGGTCTTCCTTGCTCACCATGACGCCGCCCTCGAACATGCCTTCGAGGATGAAGGCCGGGTCCTTGGGCATGCCGACGTTGATGCTGTAGATGTCGCTGCCGAACAGGGTCTGGCCGAAGCCGTCGAGGAAGTAGGCGATGCCCAGCGTGGCCATCAACAGCGTGATGCCTTCCTGGTTCACCAGCTTGGACAGGCACAGGCGCTCGATCGCCCACGCCAGCACCACCATCAGCGCCATCGCGGCGATGAAGGCGAGCAAGTTGGCCAGCAGCAGGCTCTCGAAGCCGAACCACTTCGGAAACCACTCGGCGAAGCGCGCCATCGCCAGCGCGGCGAATAGCACCATCGCCCCCTGGGCGAAGTTGAACACGCCCGAGGCCTTGTAGATCAGCACGAAGCCGAGCGCGATCAGCGAATACAACATGCCGGCCATCAAACCGCCGAACAAGGTTTCAAGAAAAAATCCCATGACTGTGTCCCCGCTCAGTGCGATGTGCCCAGATAGGCACGGATGACGTCTTCGTTGTTGCGCACCTCGTCTGGCGCACCGTCGCCGATCTTCTTGCCGTAGTCGAGCACCACGACGCGGTCGGAAATGTCCATGACCACGCCCATGTCGTGCTCGATGAGCACGATGGTGGTGCCGAACTGGTCATTGACGTCGAGGATGAAGCGGCACATGTCCTGCTTCTCCTCCACGTTCATGCCCGCCATCGGCTCGTCGAGCAGCAGCATCGACGGCTCCGCGGCCAGCGCGCGGCCCAGCTCGACGCGCTTTTGCAAGCCATACGGAAGCTGCCCCACCGGCGTCTTGCGCACGTCCTGGATCTCGAGGAAATCGATGACCTCCTCCACCTTCTCGCGATGGGCGATCTCCTCCTTCTGCGCCGCACCCCAGTACAGCGCCATCTGCAGGATGTTGCTCTTCATCTTGAGGTTGCGCCCGGTCATGATGTTGTCGAGCACGCTCATGCCCTTGAACAGCGCGATGTTCTGGAAGGTGCGGGCGATGCCCTGGCGCGCCGCCATGTAGGGTTCGAGCCGTTTGCGCTCCTGGCCGTGGTGCAGGATCTTGCCTTCCTGCGGGTGGTACACGCCGTTGATGACGTTGAGCATGGAGCTCTTGCCCGCGCCGTTGGGGCCGATGATCGAACGGATCTCGTGCTCGCGCACATTGAAGCTGATGTCGGTCAGCGCCTTCACGCCGCCGAAGCGCAGCGAGATGTTCTGCAGGTCGAGGATCACCTCGCCGAAGCGGCGGCCCGGTCCCGCGGCGGCGGAGGCGGCGGAGTTGATATCGTTCATGTCCATTCCTCGTCTCCTCAGGCAGCGCGCTGGCCGGCCTGCGGCGCAAAAGTCTTCGCTTCCTCGATGCGCAGGTCGGCCGACACCTTGCCGACGCGGCCATCCTCGTAGGTGACCTGGGTTTCGATGAACTGGCGCGCGCGGCCCTCGAACATCGCATCGACCAGCACGGCGTACTTCTCGGCGATGAAGTTGCGGCGCACCTTGCGCGTGCGGGTCAGTTCGCCGTCGTCGGCGTCCAACTCCTTGTGCAGCACCAGGAAACGCTTGATCTGCGCGCCGCTCATCTTCGGGTCGGCGGCGAGGTCGGCATTGACCTTCTCCACGCAGTCGCGGATCAGCGCATACACGGCATCCTGCGAAGCGAGATCGGTATAGCCGGAATAGGCCATGCCCTTCTTCTCGGCCCAGTTGCCCACGGCCTCGAGGTCGATGTTGATGAAGGCGGTGGCGAAATCCCTGCCGCTGCCGAAGGTCACCGCCTCCTTGATGTGCTGGAAGAACTTGAGCTTGTTCTCGATGTAGTTGGGCGCGAACATCGAGCCGTCGGCCATCTTGCCGACGTCCTTGGCACGGTCGATGATCTTCAGGTGGCCGTCCTCGTCGAAGTAGCCCGCGTCGCCGGTCATGAAATAGCCGTCGGCGTTGATCGACTCGGCGGTGGCGTCGGGGCGCTTGTAGTAGGCCTTTAGCAGCATCGGCCCCTTGACCAGGATCTCGCCGTTGTCGGCGAGCTTGACCTCGACGAAGGGCGCGGGCTTGCCCACCGAATCCAGCTTGATCTGGCCGTCGGGCTGCAGGCAGACGTAGGCGCAGGTCTCAGTCTGGCCGTACAACTGCTTGAGGTTGATGCCGATCGAGCGGTAGAAGCGGAACAGGTCCGGACCGATCGCCGCGCCGGCGGTGTAGGCCACGCGGATGCGACTCATGCCGAGCACGTTCTTGAGCGGGCCGTACACCAGCAGCTTGCCCAGCCAGTACTGGAAGCGGTCGCCGCCGGACACCGGCTTGCCATCGAGGATGTCGGCGCCGCAGCGGCGGGGGACGTCCATGAAATGGTGGAACATGCCGCGCTTGAGCGCACCGGCATCCTCCATGCGGATCATGACCTGTGTCAGCAGGTTCTCGAACACCCGCGGCGGTGCGAAGTAATAGGTGGGGCCGATCTCGCGCAGGTCGGTCATCACCGTCTCGCCAGACTCCGGGCAGTTGATCGTGAAGCCGGCCACCGTCGCCTGGGCGAAGGAGAACAGGTGGTCGCCCACCCAGGCCATCGGCAGGTAGGACAGGATGTCCTCGCCCTCGGTCAGGCCATCGAACTGGATGGCGCCGCGCGCCGCCGAAATGAAAGCCTCGTGCGTCTGGCACACGCCCTTGGGCTTGCCGGTCGTCCCCGAGGTATACAGCATCACCGAGATGTCGTCGGGCGCGCCCTTGGCGATCTCGCCGTCGAGGAAGTCCGGCTGGGCGCGCTCATGGGCCCGGCCCGTTTCCTGCAGCGCATCCAGCCCCAGCAGCAAGGACTGGCCGTAGTGGCGCATGCCGCGCGGATCGTCGTAGATCACGTGCTGCAGCAGTGGCGCCTCGCCCGCGATCTCGAGCATCTTGTCGACCTGCTCCTGGTCCTCGACGACGGCGAACTTGACCTCGGCATCCTGCAGCACGTAGATCATTTCCTGCGCCACGGCATCCTGGTACATCATCACCGGAATGCCGCCGAGGCACTGGCAGGCCATCACCGACCAGTACAGCCGCGGCCGGTTGTCGCCGACCACGGCCAGCCGGTCGCCGCGCCGGAAGCCCAGTTGCGCCAGGCCGCAGGCGATCGCCCGCACGTTCTCGGCGACCTGACCCCAGTCGTAGGTCTGCCAGATACCGTATTTCTTCTCGCGCATGGCGGGCCGCTGCGGCCTTTGCCTGGCGTGGTGCATCAGGTAGCGCGGAAAGGTATCCAGCCCGCTTGCATCCAACCCGCCCGCCTGCCCCGCATCCCGCCGATGATTGTCGGACATGCCCCTGTCTCCTTCGGTGTCGTACTGCCTGTCTCCCCGCCCGGCGCTTTCGACTCGTTGTGCGGTCCGGGTACGGCACGGCATGCTGCCCGTGTCGATTCAGGCTGCAGTCTCGCAAGGCATGTTTGCGCAACTGTTTGCGGAATGTACTGAATTGTTGCAATCGCCCGGAGGTGCAAAGAAACGGTAGCGGAGCGCGCGCACGATCCAGGCGCGCGCCGTCCCCGGCCCCGGATTCGCGCTAGACTTCGACGGCACGGAAAATTCCCCCACGACAGGCGCGCCCGCACCGCGCCCCGCGATGAGGATGTTTCATCCATGGAACACAAGGTCTTCACCAAGCCGGTCCACGTCACGACCTGGATGGGCGTCTTCCTGGCGCTGGTGGCGCTGCTCGCCGCGGTGCTGGTACCCCAGCTCAAGCACGCCTTCCTCGCCAATCCGGGCTTCAATGGCGTGATCATTTTCGTGCTGGCGATCGGCATCGCGGTCAACCTGCGCCAGGTCTGGCGGCTGCAGCGCGAAGTGCTGTGGATCGAAGCCTTCCAGCGCCACCCGGACGCCGCCCCGGATTCGCTGCGGCCCGCCTTGCTGGCGCCGATGGCGCGGCTGCTGTCGAGCCGCAGGCGCGGCGAGACCCATCTGTCGCCGGCCTCGATGCGCAGCCTGCTCGACGGCGTGCAGATCCGGTTGGAGGAACAGCGCGACCTGTCGCGCTACCTCATCGGCCTGCTGATCTTCCTCGGCCTGCTCGGCACCTTCTGGGGCCTGCTCATTACCATCCGCTCGATCAGCGAGATCATCGGCAACCTGAGCGTCGGCACCGACCCGGTGGCGATGTTCGAGGAACTCAAGTCCCACCTCGACGAGCCGCTCGGCGGCATGGCGACCAGCTTCTCGACCTCGCTGTTCGGGCTCTCGGGCTCGCTCATCGTCGGCTTTCTCGACCTGCAGTCCGGGCATGCGCAGAACCGCTTCTACAACGAGCTGGAAGAATGGCTGTCGCACATCACCCGCCTGCCGTCGGCCGCCGGTATCGAAGGCGAGGCGAGCGTGCCGGCCTACGTGCAGGCCCTGCTGGAACAGACCGCCGAGGGCATGGACCGCATGCAGCGCTCGGCCGCCGAATCCGAACGCGAGCGCCGCAGCACCGCCGACCACCTCGCCGAGCTCAACACCCAGATCGGCCGCCTGACCGAACTCATCGGCCGCGAATCGCGCGATCTGTCGGCACTGTCCTCGTCGCAGGAAGACCTGCGCGGCCTGATCCGCCAGATCGCCCAGCAGCCGGCTCAGAACGCGCAGTTCTCCGAAGATCTGCGCGCCGAGCTGCGCCTGCTGTCGCGCACCATCGCCGCAGCGCTCGGCGGGCAGAAGGCGGACTGAGCCATGGCCCGCCTGACCCACCGCCGCGCGCTGGACTTCTGGCCCGGCTTCGTCGACGCCCTGGCCTCGCTGCTGATGGTGCTGGTATTCGTCATCCTGATCTTCGTCATCGGCCAGTTCGTACTCGCCGACGCGGTCAGTGGACGCGACCGCGCGCTGGCGAGCCTCAACGCCGAGCTGGCCGCGCTGGCACAGACGCTGAGCCTGGAACGGTCGGCGCGCGAACAGGCCGATACCCGCGTCGGCGAGCTCAGCGCCTCGCTGACGGGCGCCGAGCGAGAGCGCGACGCGCTGTCCACCGAACTGCTCAGCGCCCGCAGCGAACTGCACGCCGCGCAGGACGAAGCGCGCGCGCAGCGCGAGGAAGCCGCCCGGCTGGGCGCCGACATCGCCGCGCTCGAACGCCTGAAGGCCGAGCTCGAAGCCGAGGCCGCGCGCCTCGCCAGCGCCCTCGACACCAGCGAACGCGGCCTCAAGGAGCAAACCGCGATGTCCGAGCAGGCCATCGCCCAGGTCGAACTGCTCAACCGCCAGTTGGCCGCGGTGCGCACCCAGCTCGAACAGCTCAACGCCGCACTGGCGGCCGCCGAGACCGCCGCGCGCGACAAGGATCTCAAGATCGAGGAACTGGGGCGCGAGCTGAACCTGGCGCTGGCCGCCCGCGTGCAGGAGCTGGCCCGCTACCGCTCGGAATTCTTCGGTCGCCTGCGCGCGGTGCTGGGCGAGCGCAAGGACATCCAGATCGTCGGCGACCGCTTCGTGTTCTCGAGCGAGGTGCTGTTCCCGACCGCGTCCGACGAGGTCAGCGCCGAAGGCATGATCCAGCTCACCCGCCTTGCCGAAACGCTGAAGGCCCTGGCCGCCGAGATTCCGGCCGACCTGCCCTGGGTGCTGCAGGTCGACGGCCATACCGACCGCCGGCCCATCGCCACCGCGCGCTTCCCGTCCAACTGGGAGCTATCCACCGCGCGCGCGCTGGCCATCGTCAAGTTCCTGCGCAGCCAGGGCATCGCGCCGCAGCGCCTGGCCGCCACCGGCTACGGCGAGTTCCACCCGCTGGATGCACGCGCGAGCGACGAGGCCTATGCCCGCAACCGCCGCATCGAACTCAAGCTCACGAACCGCTGATCCGCGCCGACTCCAGGTCCTTGACCACCAGCGACAAGGCCTCGGTCGACAGCAGCACTTCGACCAGCGACAGCACCAGGGACAGCGCCAGCGTCAGGATGCTGGCGCCGAACAGCAGCTTGCCCGGCAGCTCGGCCTGCAGGAAGAGCGCGAACATCGACAGCGCGCACAGCAGGAAGCTGAGCACGCCGAAGCCTTGCATGTACTTGGTCAGCAGGATGCGGCGCTTGAGCCCCGGCAACTGCCGCTGCACCAGCGCCGCCCCCCGGTCGGTGGACGCGTTCAACTGGCGGATGATCTGCGCCAGCGTGAGAAAGCGATTGGTATAGGCGAGCAGCAACAGCGAAATCGCCGGGAACAGCAGTGCGGGGGTGGTCAGGTTCATCATGGCCGCAAGTTTAACCGCCTCGCCGGCCTCAGACCCGCATCCGCGCCAGCGCGGCGTCGAGCGCACACGACACGTCGGCCAGGCCATGCGAGGCATCGGCAATCCCGCTCACGGCGATGGCGGAATGCTCGGCACGGCGCGCGATGTCCTCGACGCTGGTGGCGATCGCGGTCACGGCGGCGGACTGCTCGCGCGTGGCCAGCTCGATGCCGCCGATCAGATCGAGGCTGTTCTCGGCAGACGCGCGGATCGCCGTCAGCGCCGCCTGGGTCTGCCCGATCAGTTCCACGCTGAACTGCACGCGCGCGCTGCCGGACTCAGCATTGCCGACCGCGGTCAGGGTCTCGCTGTGCAGCGAACCGATGATCACGCCGATCTCGATCGTCGCCGAAGTCGTGCGCTCGGCAAGCTTGCGCACCTCGTCCGCCACCACCGCGAAGCCGCGCCCCTGCTCGCCGGCCCGCGCCGCCTCGATGGCGGCATTGAGCGCCAGCAGGTTGGTCTGATCGGCGATCTCCTTGATCACGATGGCGATCTTGCCGATTTCATCCGATGCCGCGCGCAGCCTGTGCATGCTCGCGGCCGTCTCGCTCACGGCCTGCGCCAGATGCCCGACCTCGCTCGCCGCCAGCCCCGCCTGCGCCATGCCTTCGGCCGCCACGCGCTGCGTTTCGTGCGCGGCTTCGGCGGAAGCGACCGCGTGCTCCGCGACCTCGCCGACCGCCACCGTCACCTGCTCGACGGCCGCGGCGGTGGTGGAGGCCGAATCGCTCATCCCGGCGACCCCGCCCGACACCTGGCCGCTCGACTGCTTCAGGGTGTCGGACTCCATCACGATCTGAGCGGCCGCCTCGCGGACGTTGATCATGACCGCCTGCAGGTTGGCCATCATCGCGTTGAAGGCATCCCCGATTGCACGGACTTCGCCACTGCCCCTGATGCGGGCGACACGGCGCAGGTCGCCATCCCGCTGGGTGGCGGACATCGTCTCGCGCAGGCGCGACAGATCGGCCAGCATGCCGCGCAGCACGCCGAACTGCAGCCAGCCCATGGCCGCCAGCACCACCGCCAGCACGCCCCAGAGCCAGGCTTCGGACACGGCCCAACGGCCCTGCGCCGCCGCGGCCAGCACCATCGCGCCCACCGCCGCGACCCCCAGCCCGAAGCCGAAACGCGCCGCCAGTGACCAGTCCGACAAGCGCCCCAGCACGCCGGTGCGGACCACGCGCCCGTCGCGGACATCGAAGCGACCAGGGTGCGCCCGCACCCGGCGGTAGGCCGCGGCGACCGTGTCGATGGTGGCGCGGTCGGCGTGGCGCCGTACCGATTCGTGGCCGACCACCTGGCCGTTCTCGCGCACCGGCGAGGCGAACGCATGCACCCAGTAGTAGCCGCCATCCTTGCGGCGGTTCTTGACGTAGCCGCTCCAGGGCCGGCCCGCCCCCAGCGCACGCCACACGTCCGCGTAGGCTTCGGGCGGCATGTCGGGGTGGCGGACGATGTTGTGCGGCTGGCCGATCAGTTCCTCCCGCTCGAAGCCGGACAGGGCGACGAACAGATCATTGGCCGCGACGATCCTCCCCTCCTTGTCCGTTCTGCTATAGATGAACTCGCCATCGGGAACCGGCGTCTCCACCGATGTCACGGGTTGGTTGATTCTCATTTTTTTCTTCCGCAGGAAGGTTGTTTGCAGGGGCCCGTTCTTCAACGGACGCAAACGGCATTTCTTGAATGAGTATGCCTGCAGAGTAGGACGGGGCGGTGGCGCAATGCAAAAAAAACGGCGCCGAAGCGCCGTGTCCCAATGGGAGAGGGGGAGTGGGAAAAACGTGCCGCTGGATTACATGCTGCGGCGATACTGGCCGCCGACCTTGTACAAGGCCTCGGTGATCTGGCCCAGCGAGCAGTAGCGCACCGCATCGACCAGCACCGCGAACACGTTGCCGTTGTCGATGACGGCCTGCTGCAGCCTGATCTGCCACTTGGGCGCCTCGGCCTCGTTGCGGGCGTGGAAATCGGCCAGGCGCTTGAGCTGCCCTTGCTTTTCTTCCTCGGTGGAGCGCGCCAGCTCGATCTCCTGCTGGGCATGGCCCTTGGGGTTGAGGAAGGTGTTGACGCCGATGATCGGGTAGGAGCCGTCGTGCTTCTTGTGCTCGTAGTACAGCGACTCTTCCTGGATCTTGCCGCGCTGGTAGCCGGTTTCCATGGCGCCGAGCACGCCGCCGCGGCTGGCAATGGCCTCGAACTCCTTCAGCACCGCCTCTTCGACGAGATCGGTGAGCTCGTCGATGATGAAGGCACCCTGGTTCGGGTTCTCGTTCTTGGCCAGGCCCCATTCGCGGTTGATGATGAGCTGGATCGCCATCGCGCGGCGCACGCTCTCTTCCGTGGGCGTGGTGATCGCCTCGTCGTAGGCGTTGGTATGCAGGCTGTTGCAGTTGTCGTAGATGGCGATCAGCGCCTGCAGCGTGGTGCGGATGTCGTTGAAGTCCATCTCCTGCGCGTGCAGCGAGCGGCCCGAGGTCTGCACGTGGTATTTCAGCTTCTGGCTGCGCTCGTTGGCGCCGTACTTGTTCTTCATCGCCACCGCCCAGATGCGGCGGGCAACGCGGCCGATCACGGAATACTCCGGGTCCATGCCGTTGCTGAAGAAGAAGCTGAGGTTGGGCGCGAAGTCGTCGATGTGCATGCCGCGCGCCAGGTAGCTCTCGACGTAGGTGAAGCCGTTCGACAGCGTGAACGCGAGCTGGCTGATCGGGTTCGCGCCGGCCTCGGCGATGTGGTAGCCGGAGATCGACACCGAGTAGAAGTTCTGCACCTTGTTGTGGACGAAGAACTCCTGGATGTCGCCCATCATCTTCAGCGCGAACTCGGTGCTGAAGATGCAGGTGTTCTGGCCCTGGTCTTCCTTCAGGATGTCGGCCTGCACCGTGCCGCGCACGGTCGACAGCGTCCAGGCGCGGATCTTGGCGTATTCGTCCTCGGTCGGCTCGCGGCCGTTGTCGGCCCTGAACTTGGCGATCTGCTGGTCGAGCGCGGTATTGAAGAAGAAGGCCAGGATGATCGGCGCCGGACCGTTGATGGTCATCGACACCGAGGTCGTCGGCGCGCACAGGTCGAAGCCGTCGTACAGCACCTTCATGTCGTCCAGCGTGGCGATGCTGACGCCGGAGTTGCCGATCTTGCCGTAAATGTCGGGGCGCAGGTCGGGGTCGCAGCCGTACAGCGTCACCGAGTCGAAGGCGGTGGACAGGCGGTGCGCCGGCATGCCCTCGGACACCTTCTTGAAGCGGCGGTTGGTGCGGAAGGCGTCGCCCTCACCGGCGAACATGCGGGTCGGGTCCTCGCCCTCGCGCTTGAAGGCGAACACCCCGGCGGTGTAGGGGAAGGAGCCGGGCACGTTCTCCTTCATCAGGAACTTGAGCGTCTCGCCGTCGTCCTCGAAGCTCGGCAGCGCCACCTTGCGGATCTTGCTGCCCGACAGCGAAGTGTGGGTGAGCTGGGTGCGGATTTCCTTGTCGCGGATCTTCACCACGTATTCGTCGGCGGCGTACAGCGCCTTCTCGGTCGGCCACTGTTCCAGCAGCTTCTTCGCCATCGGCGTGAGTTCGCCGTCCTTCCAGTCGATCAGTTCGCCGAACGCGGCAGCGTCCTTGCCGCATTGCTCGAACAAGCCCTTGGCGATCCGCAGCGACTGGCGCTCACGCGCCACGCGCGCCTGGCTGGAGACGTGCTTGTGATAGCCGCGCACCGTGTCGGCGATCTCGGCCAGGTAGCGGATGCGATCGGCCGGCACGATGGCGCGGCCTTCGGACGAGGCTTTCACCGCCACCGCCGGCAGCGTGCCCTTGGCCACCTTCAGGCCCTTGCCGACCAGCGCCGGCAGCACCGCCTGGTACAGCGCGGTGACGCCGTCGTCGTTGAAGCGCGCCGCCATGGTGCCGAACACCGGCATGTCCTCGGTGGGCGTGGCGAACAGCTCGCGGTTGCGCTGGTACTGCTTGCGCACGTCGCGCAGCGCGTCCTGCGCACCCTTGCGGTCGAACTTGTTGATGGCGACGAAATCGGCGAAGTC
This sequence comes from Thauera linaloolentis 47Lol = DSM 12138, assembly GCF_000310205.1. GTDB lineage: Bacteria > Pseudomonadota > Gammaproteobacteria > Burkholderiales > Rhodocyclaceae > Thauera > Thauera linaloolentis. The sequence continues at coordinate 128,816 of NZ_AMXE01000001.1, forward strand.
GAGCATGTCGATCTTCTCGAGCTGGCTGGCGGCGCCGAACTCGGGGGTCATCACGTACAGTGACAGATCGACGAAGGGCACGATCGCGGCGTTGCCCTGGCCGATGCCCGAGGTCTCGACGATGACGAGGTCGAAGCCGGCCAGCTTGCACGCGGCGATGACTTCCGGCAGCGCGGCGGAGACCTCAGAGCCGGTGTCGCGCGTGGCGAGCGAGCGCATGTAGATGTTGTCGTGCTCGATCGCGTTCATGCGGATGCGGTCGCCCAGCAGCGCGCCGCCGGTGCGCTTGCGCGAGGGATCGATGGAGACGATGGCGAGCTTGAGGCGGTCCGCCTGGTCGAGGCGGAAGCGGCGCACCAGTTCGTCGGTCAGCGAGGACTTGCCCGCGCCGCCGGTGCCGGTGATGCCCAGCGTCGGCACCTTGGTCTTGGCCGCGGCCTCGATCAGCGCCTTCTTCACGTCGTCGCCGTAGCCGCCGTTCTCGAGCGCGGTGATGATCTTCGCCAGCGCGCGGCGGTCGCCCTTGGCCAGCGCCTTCAGCACATCGGCCGCCTTTTGCGGCGCGGCCTGGGTGATATCGACGTCACAGCGCTCGACCACGCTGTTGATCATCCCCTGCAGGCCCATCGTCGCCCCGTCCTCGGGCGAGAAGATGTGGGTCACGCCGTAGCCGTGCAGCTCCTTGATCTCGGCCGGCACGATCACGCCGCCGCCGCCGCCGAACACCTTGATGTTCTCGCCACCATTGGCCTTGAGCAGGTCGATCATGTACTTGAAGAACTCGACGTGGCCGCCCTGGTAGCTGGTGATGGCGATGCCCTGCACGTCTTCCTGCAGCGCGGCCTTGACGATCTCGCCCACCGAGCGGTTGTGGCCGAGGTGGATCACCTCGGAGCCGGTCGACTGCAGGATGCGGCGCATAATGTTGATCGATGCGTCATGGCCGTCGAACAGGGCCGCGGCGGTGACGAAACGCACCTTGTTCTTGGGCTTGTAGGGCAAAAGCTGCTTGGCGATGCTCAGGTCGGTCATGTCGGTCTCCCCCCGGCGAATTGATGGCGATGTGTCTTCGATGGCGGTGCTGCCTTTATGAACTGCATGGTAGAAGGCGGCCGGCGGCTTTGCCATTGCGCTTGCCGACGACGATCATGCAAAATCCGCCAATCTTTCGCATCTTTGCGAACAATCTTTCGCATGCTTGCGAAACATGCCAGAGCCCGCGCCGCCATGCCTTTGCCCCCGCTCCCCGTCCCGCGCACGCTGCCCCAGGCGAGAAGGCATCAAGCCACGGTGGCCATGGGCTTCGTCAATGGCATGCTGTCAGGCATGCTGCGCCACGGGCACGACCCTGCCCCGCTGCTCGCCGCCACCGGCATCAGCCTTGCAGATGCCGCCAACCGCATTCCGGTCGACCGCTACGCCACCCTGTACAACCTGATCATCGCCGAGCTGGACGACGAAGCCTTCGGCCTGTTCTCGCGGCCGATGCCGCCGGGCAGTTTCGAATTCCTCTGCCGCGGCATGCTCGGCACCACCACGCTGGAAGAAGCGCTGTCGCGCGCCTGCCGCTTCCTGCGCCTGGTGCTGGCCGAACTGCGGGTGGCGGTCAGGCGCCGGGGCACGCATGCCGAGATCGAGATCGCCGAGACGCACGCGTCCTTCGGCGGCCGCGACGACCCCGCCCGCGTGTTCGCCTTCGAATGGCTACTGCGCCTCATCCACAGCGTCGCCTGCTGGTTCGTCAATCGCGGCATCGCGCTCGACGCGGTGCGCTTTCCCTACGCCCGGCCGGCCCATGCCGACGACTACGCCCTCGTCTATACCGAGCATTCGAGCTTCGAAGGCAGCACGCTGCTCGCGCGCTTCCACGACAACCTGCTCGATCTGCCGGTCCGGCGCGACGACGCGGCGCTCGGCCACTTCCTGGAAGGCGCGCCGGGGCGGATCTCGATGCTCTACCGGCGCGACCGCGAAATGGTGGTGCGCGTCCGCGACCTGCTGCGCGCCGCGCTGCCGGACAATCTGTCGATCGAAGACGTCGCGCGCCAGCTCCACCTGTCGACGCGGACGCTGCACCGCCGCCTGGAAGACGAGGGCTCCAGCTTCCGGCTGATCAAGGAAGCCACGCGCCGCGACATCGCCATCGCCCTCCTCACCAAGACCGCCCAGCCGGTCGGCGCGCTGGCAGCCGATCTCGGCTACGCCGACCCGTCAGCCTTCTACCGCGCCTTCGTCGGCTGGACCGGCATCTCCCCCGAACAGTACCGCAGCCGCCTCGCGGCGCTTCGGCAGCAAGCGGGCAAACCGGCTTGACATCGAATATTTGATAATGATACTCATTAACTAATCAGCATCATGCCTTCCCCGCGGCACGAACCGGCCGTTCGCCCCGCCGCCTGACGAAACTGGATGGAAACCGTGCCGAGTCAAGAATTCGCCCTGCGGGAAAAGATGGCCGCGTTCTACGCCGGCCATCAGGCCTGGCTGCAAGGCTGGCTGCGCAGCCGCCTGGGCTGCCCGCAGGACGCCGAGGATCTCGCCCAGGACACATTCGTCCGCGTCATCGGCTCGGCCCTCCAGCCCGACCGTCTCGACGCTCCGCGCAGCTATCTGCTGACCATCGCGCGCGGCCTCACCATCGATCTCTTCCGCCGTCGCGATCTCGAGCGCGAATACCTGGCGGCCGTCGCGCATCTGGCGGAAGACAGCCTGCCGTCCGAGGAAGAACGCGCGCAGATGCTGGACCTGCTCGTCCAGCTCGACACCATGCTCGACGGTCTGGGCAAGGGCGTGAAGGACGTCCTGATCCTCGCCCAGTTCGACGGCCTCAGCTACCAGCAGATCGCCAAGCGTCTCGGCATCTCGCTGCGCACCGTCAACTACCGCATGGCGCGCGCCATGGAGCATTGCTGCCTGTTCCGCATCGAGCACGGCCTGCCGCTGCCATGAACGGCCCCGTCTCCGCCAGCCCGGAACTGCGCGAAGCCGTCCGCGCGGCCGCGCACTGGTACGCGCGCCTCCACGCCGGACAGGGCGACCAGGCCGCACGCGCCGGCTGGGAAGCCTGGCTGCGGCAATCCGACTGCAACCGCCTGGCCTGGCAGCACGTGCAAGCCGTGCAGGCGCAGTTCCACGGCGTTCCCGCCCCCATTGCCGCCCCCTCGCTGCGAAACGCCGAGCGCGGCCGGCGCCATCTGCTCAAGAGCCTGCTGACGCTGGCCGTCGCCGTTCCGCTGGGGCTGCTCGTCCATCGGCAGCTGCCGTGGCGCTGGCGCGCCGACCATGCCACCGCCGCGGGCCAGCGCCGCCAGATCATGCTCGCCGACGGCAGCACCCTGGTGCTGGACACCCTCAGCGCGGTGGATGTGGACTTTTCGGGCGGGCAGCGCCTGCTGCGCCTGCGCCAGGGCCGGATACTGGTACAGACCGCGCCCGACTACGTCGTCCCGCCCCGCCCCTTCTTCGTCCAGACCCCGCTCGCTGCCATACAGGCACTGGGCACGCGCTTCAGCGTGCGCGTGGAAGACAGCGAAACCCGCATCGTCGTGCTGGAAAAGGCCGTGCGCGTCGCCACCGCGGACGGCGCCGCAACCGACCTGCGGCAAGGCCAGCAGCTCGTCCTGACGCCGTCCGCCCCCGCGGTAGCGGTGCCGGCACCGCCGCTGGCCGACGCCTGGGCGGGCGGCAGCCTGGTGGTGGTCGACATGCCGCTGAGCGAACTGCTGCCCGAACTGGCCCGCTACCGCTCCGGCCTCCTCGAATACGACCCCGCCGTCGCCGGCATCCAGGTGTCCGGCGCCTTCCCGCTCGACGATACCGACAAGGCGCTGGACGTTCTCGCCGCCTCCTTCCCCGTCCGCATCGAACGCCTCTCCGCCAGCCGTGTACGCCTCGTTCCGCTGCGCTGAAGGCACGGCCCGCCCCGCGGACGAAAAAAACCGCATCGCCATTGCACTTTTCCCGCAGCTCGTTCGGCTCCTGGGTACTCACCGCATCACCCCTACCCAGGAGCACGCATGTCCCACATCCATAACAAGCGCCCTTCCCGCTCGCCCCGCCTGCCGCACGCGCGCCGTGCCCCCAGGCCGCTGGCCGCCGCCCTGTGCAGCGCGCTGCTGCTTCTCGCCGGCGGCACGCTGACCGGGCAGGCCGCCTCGGCCGCCGACGGCGCGCCGCTCCAGGCCCGCCAGTACCGCATTCCGGCTGGCCCGCTGGCGCAGGTGCTCGGCCAGTTCGCCGCCGAAACCGGCATTGCCCTGTCCTTCGACGCCTCCCACCTGCAAGGGATGGCCTCCCCGGGGCTGAGCGGCAGCCATACTCCCGAGGACGGCTTCGCCATCCTGCTGCAAGGCAGTGGCTATACCGCCATCGGCCAGGGCGGCGGAAAGTACATCGTGCAGCGGCTACCCGATGTCCCGCCGGCGACGCTGAGCGCGGTTACCGTGACCGCCCAGCAGGAAAGCGTGTACACCACGCCACGCGCGGTATTCAGCGTCGCCCGCGAAAAACTGGACCGCGTGCCGCAGGCCTCCACTGGCGACATCTTCAAAGGCGTGCCCGGCGTGCTGGCCGGCAACGTCCGCAACGGCGTGAGCATCGAACCGAATATCCGCGGCATGCAGGGCATGGGGCGCGTGAAGGTGCTGGTGGACGGCACCGAGGCCGTGTCCTCCGCCTACAAGGGCTACGGCGGCAACCGCGACCACAGCTTCGTCGATCCCGACTTCCTTGCCGGCTTCGATGTGGAGAAGGGCCCCGTCAACAGCGCCTACGGTGGCGGCGCCATCGGCGGCGCCGTCCGGATGCACACGCTGGCGGCGGACGATCTGATCACCGATCCCGACAAGCAGTGGGCCATCCAGATCAAGGGCATGCACGGCGACAACACCAGCGACGATCTCGAACGCACCCGCTATTGCGCAACATCGTTTGGCGCACGCGGCGAAGCATGCAGCAACGGCACGACCTGGACAGACCCGCGAAATGGCCGGGTTTATGACGATCGGCGCGAACATGGTTCCGGCAGCTACGCGGACAAGAACTACGCCGGCAGCATCATCGGCGCATGGCGTCCGTTCGACAAGCTGGAACTCGTCGCCGGGCTGAGCAAGCGGCTTTCCGGCAATTACGCATCGGGCAAGCGCGGAACCGCCACCTATGTAAGAGCCGGCGCCCCCCAGGAACGCGACATTGCAGCCAAGCAGCCCGGCGAGGAGGTCCTGAGCCATCAGGATACATCCACGTACCTGCTGAAAGGCAAGCTCCACCTACCCGCGGACCAGACCCTGGAAGCAGGCTACAACCACTACCGGAGCACTTTTGGAGAAGTGAGGGATACCGAGTACTGCCTCGTCGTCGGCAACATTGAAGATTGCTTTCCGCCGCCCAGCGAAACCAGTCAGAAGCGCTACAACCTCAGCCACGCCTGGCAGCCGGACAGCCCCTGGTGGGATCTGAGAACCGAGCTCTGGTATGTCGAAACGGAGGAGCTCCGCGGCCCGAACTACCAGGACAACGACGTCGAGACCCTGGGCCTGCGCATGCACAATACCAGTCGGCTCGATCTGCCCTGGTTTCCGCTCAGCCTCAACTACGGCGGTCAGTGGACGCAGGAGAAAACCGCGGTCGCTTCGTCGCGAAGGAATTCCGCCTCAGTCGTGCAGCAAAACGACATCCGCGGGGAGCCGGCAGGCAAGACCACCCAATATGCCTTCTTCGGCAACCTCACCCTGCCGGTCAATGGATGGCTGACGCTCAACGGCGGCGGGCGTTACGATCATTTCAAGATGGCAAGGAGCCGTACCGATGAGCGCCCCGCGGGTTATACCTCCCCCGTCACCGATGACGAAGAAAGCGAAGTCAGCTTCAATTACGGCCTGACCGTAGAACCCATGCAGGGCATGCAGTTCTACGCCCGCTACAGCGAAGGTTGGCGTGCCCCAAGCATGCGCGAAAACCTGTTGAGCAGTGTCGACAATTCGGCCGAAGGACTGGAGCCGGAGCGCTCGAAGAGCATCGATCTGGGCATGAACCTGGCGTTCGCCAATGTACTGCGCGACGGCGACAAACTGGGCGTCAAGCTCGGCTGGTTCGACAGCAAGTACGACAACTACATCTACGGCAACGGCGCCTTCCTGGTCTTCTTCGACAACATCCCCCGGTTCCACGCCCGCGGCGAAGAGCTTTCCCTGAATTACGACGCCGGCTGGATGTTCGCCGAGTACGCGCTGACCCACTACAGCAAGGCCGAGGCCTGCTATCGCATGCTCAACCAGCTTTCCATGCCCATGGAGTGCATCAACGGCGTGGGCAGAAGCGGCCTCGATCCCATGGCGCTGCCGCGGACAAGCCAGTATCTGACCGCCGGCGTCCGTCTGCTCAACAAGTCGCTGGTCGTCGGTGTCAACGTCAACAAGACATCCGATCCGCTGATGGGCACCGACCGGATAAACCGGTACCACTGGCAGGAATACACCATCTACGACCTGTTCGGCAACTACAGGGTCAACAAGTACCTGGACGTCGGTTTAAGCGTGGAAAACCTGCGCGACACCTTCTACGTGGAGGCGGGAACGAACATGATCAATCTGCCGTCCCCCGGCCGTACGGCACGCCTCACGGCCACGTTGAAATTCTGAACCCGGCTTCCGCCAGCCCGTCGCGTCGCGTGGCACGCCGGGCTCTTCTTGCACAGGACCGACCGATGAACACACCCGTCACCGAAATCCCCGAATCCCGCGCCAAACGCTTCAAGGCCCGGACCAAGGAAACCCACGACGTGCTCGACCGGCGCATCATGGGCTTGAACCCCTTCGCCGCCCAGCTCGACGCGGTGCCGCTGGACGCGGCCGGCGAGGCACGGGCCGATGCCGGCGCCGAGGCGGCATTCAGACAAGTTTTCGCCTATGTGGAAGACCCTATGTGGAAGACTTCTGCCCCTTGACCACCTGAAAGGAAGAAACGATGAACAAAGGATGCAACGGCTGGATCACCCTCGCAGGCCTGCTCGGCGCGCTGGGGGTCGGCGTGGCGGCGTGGAGCAGCCACGGCCTGCCGCATTTCCTGCCCGCCGACCAATTGGCGCTCGGCCAGGCACGTGCCCAGGCGGCCAACCTGCACCTGCTGCTGCATACCGTGGCGCTGTTCGGCATCGGGCTGTGGCTGCGCCAGGGGCCGAACCCGTGGGCACACGCGGCGGGGGTCCTGTTCACACTGGGCATCCTCGGCTTTTCCGGGGGCATCTACGTGCTGCGCATCTTTCTCGGCATCCACGAAGGCGCGCTGACCAACGCGGTGCCCGCCGGCGGCTTCTTCCTGATCTTCGGCTGGCTGGCGCTGGCCGTGGGCGGATGGCGGCAGGGCCGCGGATGATCGCCCAGCCCGCGCGCGGACTGAAGCGCTGGCTGCTGCTGGCACTGGCGGTGACGAGCCTCGCCGTGGGCGCGGCGGGCCTGGTGATCCCTGGCCTGCCGACCACCGAGTTCGTGCTGCTGGCGGCCTGGGCGGCGGCGCGCAGTTCGCCGCAGCTGCATGCCTGGATCGCCGGCCACCGGCTGTTCGGGCCGCTGCTGGAACACTGGCAGCGGGGGCGGCTGCCGCGCAAGGCCAAGTGGGCGGCCACCTGTACCATGGGTCTGGCCGCGCTGGCGATGCCGCTCGGGATCTCGCACCGGCCCAGCCTCGCCATCGGCCTCGCCTGCATGGCCGCCGTGCTGCTCTGGCTTTGGCTGCGGCCGGAACCGGAGGAACGATGACGAAAGCCTCCATCCGCATCGCCCTGCTGTGCGCGCTGGCCTGGCTGCACCCGGTGCATGCCGCCAGTTGGGACGAACTGCAGCAGGCCGCGCTGCGCCACTACCAGGCCGGCGAGTACGCACAGGCCGAAACCCAGGCCCGCGCCGCCCTGGCGCTGGCCGAGGCCGGCAACGCCGCGGCGCTGCCGCACCTCGCGAACAGCCTCAACCTGCTGGCCCTCGTCCGCGGCGCGCAAGGCGCCCCGGACGAGGCCCGCCTCTTGCTGGAGCGCGCGCTGGCGGTGAGCGAGCAGGCCCTGGGCGCGCATCCGAACACCGCTTCGCTGGCCCATAACCTGGGCAGCCTGCTCGAAGCCGAGGGAAGGCTGGAGGCGGCGGCCGGGCACTACGCGCGCGGCCTGGCGATTCTGGACGGCCAGCCGGACGCGCAGCGCGACCAGGCCGGACAGACCCGGCTGCTGCAAGCGCTGGAACGGATACATGCCGCGCTCGGCCAGACGGCACAGGCCGAAGCCTACGCCCGCCGGCAAACGTCCGGTGAGGATGGCGAGGCGGGCGGCCCGCTGGCACGCGCACGGGCGCAGACGCAACTGGCGCTGAATCTCCGGGCGCAGGGGCGCCGCGACGAGGCCGCGCGCCTGCTCGAACAGGCGCTGGCATTGCATGAAACACAGGACGCCCCGGCGGAGCTTGCCCAGGCCCTCGCCACCTGGCGGCGCTGTACGGCACGCAGGGCCTGCACGAGCGCGCCCTGCCCCTGCACCGGCGGGCACTGGCGCTCCGCGAGGCGCTGGACCCGCCGGCGCCCGAACTGGCGGTGCACCTGAACGAACTGGCGCTGTGGCACGCGAACCAGGGGGAATTCGACGCGGCAGCGGCGCTGTTCGCGCGCGCACGCGCCCTGCTGGAACGGCAGCACGGCGCGGCCAGCCTGGAAGTGGCGCGGGTACTGCTGAGCCAGGCGGCAGCGAACGAGGCCCAGGCCCGCTACGGCCAGGCCGAAGCCCTGTACGACGGCACGGCCGCAGCGCGGCTGGACGAAGCGCAGGCGCTCAACAACCTGGCCGGGCTGCATTACCGCCGGCGCCGCTTCGCCGAAGCCGAAACCCAGTACCTGCGTGCGCTGGCATTGCATGAGCAGGCACACGGGGCGGACAGCCCCGGCCTGCTGCCGGTACTGGAGAACCTGCTGGCGCTGTACCGCAGCCAGCGGCGGGATGCCGATGCCCGGGCCGTGGCGCGCCGGGCCGAAGCACTGCGCGAGCGCCTGCATGCGGAAAGCGGCGGATAGCCGCCGCCCTTCGTCGCGACACCGCTGGCACGATCCGCTATGCTGCACGCGCGGTTGGTTGACGCTAACGTCAACCCAGGCGGGCGAACGATTCCCGCCCATGTCCGAATGTGCAACCATAGCCAGAGACACGCGACAGAGGAGACCTCCGCCACATGGCGCAGCCCGACGACCTTGTACCCACGCCCGAGCAGCGCCGCCGGCACGACCTGCTGATGGCCGGCTTCGATCTGCTCGACCAGGCAATCGCGGTATTCGACGCCACGCCCAAGCTGGTGACCTGGAACAAGGCCTTGCTCCGGCTGCTCGACTTTCCCGAATCGCTGGTCAAGGTCGGCACGCCGTTCGAGGCTTTCGTGCGCTTCAACGCCGAGCGCGGCGAGTACGGCCCGGGCGACATCGAAAAGCTGGTCGCCGCGCGCATGGCCTCGGCGCGCTCCTTCGAGCCGCATTACGTCGAGCGCGTGCGCCCCAACGGCAAGGTGCTGGCGGTGCGCGGCGTGCCCATTCCCAACCTCGGCTTCGTCTCCCTGTGGACCGACGTCACCGAGCAGCGCCGTGCCGAGGCGCTCGTCCAGGAACAGAACGCGCGCCTCGAAGCCAGGGTGCGCGAACGCACCGCCGAACTGGAACAGGCCAACCGCGAGATCGACCAGATCGCCGGCGCCCTGCGCCTGTCCGAAGGGCGCATGCGGCTGATCCTGGACGCCATTCCGGCGATGATCGCCCATGTCGACGCCGGGCGCCGCTACCGCTTCGCCAACCGCGCCTACGCCGAATGGTTCGGCCTGACGAAGGAGAAGATCGTCGGCCGCTCGATCGAGGACGTCTTCGGCGAGGATACCTACGCCGCCATCGACACCTATCTCTGCGAGGCGGAAACCGGCGAACGCGTGAGCTACGAGTACGCGCGCAGGAATGCCGAGGGCCAGTTGGTCCATGCGCGCAGCGTGGTCGTCCCCGACGTCTCGCTCGAAGGCGGCTTCCGCGGCTATTTCGTGATGTCCATCGACATCACCGAACAGAAGGCCAGCCAGGCCGCGCTGGTGCAGGCGCAGAAGATGGAGGCGGTGGGCCAGCTCACCGGCGGCCTCGCGCACGATTTCAACAACCTGCTCACGATCATCATCGGCAACCTGTCGGCACTGCAGGACAAGCTGGCGGGCGGGGACGGGGCCGAGTACGTCGATCCGTCACTGCAGGCAGCGCGCCGCGGCGCCGAGCTGATCCGGCGCCTGCTCGGCTTTTCGCGCCGCCAGACACTGGAGCCAGCGGCGGTCGAGGTCGGCGGGCTGGTGCGCAACATGACGCAGTTGCTGGTACGCACGCTGGGCGAGACGATCACGGTGCGGCAGCAGTACCCGGATGCGCCGATCCACGCGCTCGCCGACCCCCACCAGCTCGAGAACGCGATCCTCAACCTCGCCATCAATGCACGCGATGCGATGAGCGGCGGCGGTAAGCTCACGATCACCGTCCAGCCGCGCCACATCAGCGGCAGCCTGGCCCGGCTCAGCGAAGTGCCGCCCGGCGACTACGTGCAGATCGACGTCAGCGACACCGGCAAGGGCATCGAGCCCACGGTGCTGGCGCGTGTCTTCGAACCTTTCTTCACGACCAAGCCCTTCGGCGGCGGAAGCGGCCTCGGCCTGTCGATGGTGTATGGCTTCGTGCGCCAGTCGGGGGGCAACATCCGCATCCTCAGCACGCCGGGCAAGGGCACCAACGTCCGCTTCGTGCTGCCCGCGACCCAGCCGTCCGCGCCGGCCCGGGCGCAGGAAAGCGCCGCATCGGTGCCGGCGGCGCGCGGATGCGGCCCGGTGCTGCTGGTGGAGGACGAGCCCGAGGTGCGCAAGGTCATCCGCATGCAGCTCACCACGCTCGGCTACCCAGTGATCGAGGCCGGCGACGGCGTCGAGGCCCTGGCCCTGCTCGAGAACATCGAGAACATCGCGGTGCTGGTCAGCGATACGGTCATGCCGGGCGGCCTGAACGGCCATGAGCTGGCCCGGCGCGCGCGCGCGCTGCGCCCCGCGCTGCCCATCCTGCTGATCACCGGCTACGCCAGCGAACGGCCCGCCGGCGACGATGCCGTGGCCAACATACCCGTGCTGCGCAAGCCTTTCGATCCGCCGGCGCTGGCCACCGCGCTGGCAGGGCTGGCCGCCGGCGCGGATGCAGGCCCCACCCCCACGAACCCGGCAAAGGAGGAAAGCCCGACATGACGACGAGCACACCGGACAACCCCGCGCCGCTGGTCTTCGTCCTGGAGGACGAGCCGGACATCGCCCGCCTGATCTGCGCCAACCTGGCCGAATACGGCTTCCGCTGCGAGCATCTGCGCACCGGCCGCGACCTGCTGGCGCGCGCGCGCGGTCTGTCGCCCGATCTGTGCATCGTCGACCTCGGCCTGCCCGACATGGACGGCATGCAGGTCGTGCGCCAGTTGCAGGACGGCACGCCCTGCGCGGTGCTGATCCTGACCGGCCGCAACGACGTCACCGACCGCGTGCTCGGCCTGGAGCTCGGTGCCGACGACTACATCGTCAAACCCTTCGAGCCGCGCGAACTGGTTGCGCGCGTACGCTCCATCCTGCGCCGCTACCAGCGCTCGGCCGCGCCGGAAACGTCCGGCGAACCGGGCATCGCCAGTTTTTCCGGCTGGGAGTTCGACAGCAACCGCCACACCCTGACCGCTCCCGACGGGCGGGAGATCGGCCTGTCGGCCGCCGAGGCAGGCCTGCTCGCCACCCTGCTCCGCCGCCCGAACAAGATCCTGTCGCGCGAGCAGTTGCTGGGCGAACGCGACGTCGACCCGTTCGACCGCAGCATCGACGTGCGCATCTCGCGCCTGCGGCGCAAGCTCGACGACGACCCGCACAATCCGAAGCTGATCAAGACCGTGTACGGCGCGGGCTATCTGTTCGCCACGCAGGTCGGCTGGCGTTGAAGGATCGCCGCCCGCGGTTTGCAAGCACGGCCTTCACGTTCATAATTATGAGTTATTGATTAACCGTACATTGGAGTCCCGCATGTCGTCCCAACGCCCGTTCAAGATCCTCGGTATCCAGCAGATCGCCATCGGCGGTCCCAGCAAGGAAAAGCTCAAGACCCTGTGGGTCGACATGCTCGGCCTGGAAGTGACCGGCAACTTCGTCTCGGAACGTGAAAACGTCGATGAGGACATCTGCGCAATGGGCAGCGGCCCGTTCAAGGTCGAGGTCGACCTGATGCAGCCGCTCGACCCGGAAAAGAAGCCGGCCGTGCATGCCACGCCGCTGAACCACGTCGGCCTGTGGGTGGATGACCTGCCCAAGGCGGTGGAATGGCTCGCCGCCAACGGCGTGCGCTTCGCCCCCGGCGGCATCCGCCGCGGCGCCGCCGGCTACGACATCACCTTCCTGCACCCCAAGGGCAACGACGAATTCCCGATCGGCGGCGAAGGCGTGCTGGTCGAACTGGTACAGGCGCCCGTGGAAGTGGTGGAGGCGTTCGCGAAGCTGGAAGCTTGAGCGCTCCATGAAATGGCAGGTTTCGCTTCGCCCCTGCCGATAGCACCGCTCCTACGGACAAGCCGGGCGGTGCAGGCGAACCCCATCGCCCCTCCTTCTACAGCGCCGCCGCCGAGAAGGTATCGCATTCACGCAGATCGCCCCGCTCCAGCCCGGTGCGGAACCAGCGCATGCGCTGCGCCGCGCTGCCGTGCGTGAAGCTGTCGGGCACCGCGTAGCCCTGCGCCTGCTTCTGGATGCGGTCGTCGCCGATGGCGCTCGCCGCGCCCAGCGCTTCCTCGATGTCGCCCTGCTCCAGTATCTGCCGCGCACGGTCGGCGTGGTGGGCCCAGACGCCGGCCAGGCAGTCGGCCTGCAGTTCGAGCCGCACCGACAGCTGGTTGGCCTCGCGCTCCGACGCGCGCTGGCGCGCCTGCTGCACCTTGCCTGAAATGCCGAGCAGGTTCTGGACATGATGGCCAACCTCGTGCGCGATCACGTAGGCCTGGGCGAAATCGCCAGGCGCGCCGAAACTCCGGTGCAGATCGTCGAAGAAAGAGAGGTCGAGGTAGACCTTGCCATCCGCCGGGCAATAGAACGGCCCCATCTGCGCCTTTCCGACGCCGCAGGCGCTGCGCGTCGTCCCGGTGTACAGCACGAGGCCCGGCTCCCGGTACTGCTGGCCGGAGGCCCGGAAGATCGGCCCCCAGGTGTCCTCGGTATCGGCCAGCACCATCGACGAAAAACGGGCCAACTCGTTCTCTGCCTCGGACCGGACCGCCGCCGGCTGCGAAGAGCCGGCGGGCGGCTGCGCGACGGAGGCGGTGTCGAGCACGACGCTCGGGTCGATGCCGAAGTACATCGCCACCAGCGCCAGCACGATGGTGCCGATGCCGATCTTGCCGCGCCCGCCCAGGCTGCGCCCACCCTGGCCTCGCCTGTCTTCGACGTTGCGGCTTTCCCTGCCATTGCGAAAATCCATCATCTCCTCCCACCTGTTCCTGACGGGATGCTACTCCGCCGACGGACGATGCGGGAGGGGGCGGACGCCGGACAGCGCCCCTCGCCTAGGCGGCCAAGCCCGCCGCGCTGAGCTTGTCGCAGCGAATCGCCTCGTACTCGTCTTCCCAGAACCACTTTTCCTCGCCGAAGGCGGGCTTCAGGTGGTGCAGCCAGGTGGCTTCTTCGTCGTACTTGGCGAAGAACGGGCGCTGAACCCAATCCGGGTTGCGCCCCTGGATGAAGCGCAGCACGAAGACCTTTTCGCCGGCCACTTCGGCCACGCCCTGAATCTCGACCTTGCCGGGGCTGGCGCTCATGCTGGGGCCGCGCGCGGTACGCGCGAGACCGGACACCTGCTGCATGGCTTCGCGGTAGATTTCCCATGCGCGGGCCAGCGGCACTTCGAAGTAGGCCCGCGCGCCGGTGTCGCGCTCGGCGAACATGTAGTAGGGCACGATGCCGAGCTTGACCTGCAGCTTCCACATCTTCGCCCATACCGCCGGGTCGTCGTTGATGTGCGCGAGCAGCGGCCCCTGGGCGCGGATCACCGCGCCGGTGCTGCGGATGCGCTGGATCGCCGCCTGCGCGGCATCGGTGTCGAGTTCCTTCCAGTGGTTGTAGTGCGCCATCAGCGCGACGTGCTTGCCTGCCTCGACCAGTTGCGTCAGCAGGCAGATGAGGTCGTCGGCGTCCTCGGTTCCCAGGAAGCGGTGCGGCCAGAAAGTCAGGGCCTTGCTGCCGATGCGGATCGTCTGGATGTGGTCGAATTCGGGTTTGAGCAGGGGCTCGAGATAGTCGCGCAGATGGCGCGTCTTCATCACCATCGGATCGCCGCCGGTAAACAGCAGGTCGGTCACCTCGGTGTTGCGGCGCAGATAGTCGTGCAGCGTCTTCGCCTCGGAGGCGGAGATGCGCAGTTCCTTGTCGCCGACGAACTGCGCCCAGCGGAAGCAGAAGGTGCAGTAGCTGTGGCAGGTCTGCCCCTGGCTGGGGAAGAACAGCACGGTCTCGCGGTACTTGTGCTGGATGCCGTCGAGACGTTCGCCGGACTCGTCGCGCGGCATGTTCATCTCCATCTGGTCGGCGGGATGCGGGTTGAGCTCGTGGCGCACCTCGGCGATGGCCTGATCCAGCTCGGCCTTGTCCGCCCCGCTGCGCAGCAGGCTGGCAATACGCTCGAAATGTTCCGGCGCGAGCATGCCGCGTTGCGGAAAGGTGAGCTGGAAGATGGGATCGGCGGGAATGTCGCTCCAGTCGATCAGTTCGTCGATGACATACTGGTTGACGCGGAACGGCAATACCGAGGACACCACCTTCATCTCGAAGCGCTGCTCGGGGGAGAGCCTGCCGAGTTGCACGATGCGGTCGAGGTCGCGCTGGGTGTATACCTTGAACGGCACCGGCTCGAAAGCCGCCTGGGTCGCCTGTTCGATGCTCCAACTGGCCTTGAGGGGCTGGACTTGAGCACTCATCTGTCGTCTCCTTTCGGTCTGGCCTGACGACATGCGGACCACCGCAGATACGGCGCCCACGGCCTTGCGACCGGAGCCGGTCGGCTCGGGTCGTTCAGTCGTCAGGGAGTCGGGAATCGGTCCGGCGGCGCACGAAAGTGGGGGGGCACCAGGGTCCGGACCGGCATGCGCCCGCTTCGCGGGCTCGATGGAAGTGGGCGCATGGTATTTCACAAAGTATATTTGTGTAAATACGAACGTGAGTCGGCCGTTTGGTTCCCCACCCCGGCGCACGAAACGCGACGGACGAAAAAAAACCTCCTGGGACGGGCCCAGGAGGTTTTGTTGCCGGCCGTTCGTCCGCGCTCAGAACGATGCGGTCAGGCTGGCGAAGAAAGCACGGCCATGTTCGTTATAGGTGCGCGCGCCCGCGCCGCGCACCAGAACGTTGCTGGTGCCGCTGTTGAGGCCGCTGCGGTGGATCTTCTTGTCGAACAGATTGCTGACGCCGACACGCAGCGAGAAGGTCTTGTCGAACTTGTAGCCGGCGTTGAGGCCCACCAGCGAGTAGGCGCCGAGCTTGCCGCCGGAGTCGCTGATCTCTTCGCCGCGGCGGATGTCGAAGGTGGCCGGCTCCTGCTTGCCGTACCAGGTCACCTGCGCCGACACCGACAGCTTGTCGGTGGCCTGCCAGTCCAGCGTGGTGTTGACGGTGTACTTGGGGATCACGCTCAAGGGCTGGCCATAGGTCTTGTCCTCGGACTCGATCATGTAGGTCAGGTTGGTGTTCCAATCCAGCGCGTCGCTCAGCGCGATGAGCAGGTTGCCTTCCACGCCGGACACCACCGCCTCGGGGGTGTTCTCCCATTGCAGGACGTAGGGGTTGCGCGGGCCGGAGGCGACCTGCCCGATCGGGGTCACGCCGGCGACGATCTTGTCCTTGTAGTCGTTGTGGAAGTAGGTGGCGCTGGCGCTGAGCCTGCCGCCAGCGTCGTAGGCGATGCCGATTTCCTTGTTCACGCTGGTTTCGCTGTCGAGGTCCTCGTTGCCCTGCAGGAAGCAAGGCGCCGCATCCGTACGGCAGCCGATGCCCTGGCTGTAGAGCAGGTAGTTGGGGTTGGCCTGGTAGAGGTTGGGAGTCTTGTAGGCACGCGCCACGCCGCCCTTGATCGTCCACGCCGGATTCAGCGCATACGAGGCGGAGATGCCCGGGCTGGCATTGAAGCCGAACTTTTCGTGCTCGTTCAGGCGCAGCGAGGGCGTGAGGATCAGGTCGTCGCTGACGGCGATGTTGCTTTCCACGAACACCGCGTAGCTGGTGTACGACATGTCGTTGCGCCCGGTGCGGCCCGCCAGGCTGTCCGGGTCGAGGCTGGCGCCGGTGCTGGGATGGATGAGGACGCGGGTGCTGCCCGGATCGTCGAGGGATTCATGGGCGATCTCGCCGCCCACGGTCAGCAACTGGCTGACGCCGAACCATTTCAGCGGCAGGTTGACCTCGCCGTCCAGCCGGGCTTCCTTGAGATCGGCGCGGTAGCGGCCGGGCTGACCCTGGGCGCCCGATTCGGAGAGGAAAGCGCCTTCCGGGCCGCCGAACAGCCCTTCCGTGCCCCGCGAATTGCGGGTTTCCGCATACGACAGGCCCACGCGCGAGCTGCCCCAGTCCCAGTTGCCGCGGTGCGTCAGGCCGGCGCTGCTGCGGTACACCACCGTGGTTTCCTTGCCGTGCAGGTCGGCCACGGAATCGAAGATCGCCGAGCCGCCGGTCTCGTAGCCGTTCATGTTCTGCGTGTCGCCGGAGTACAGGTCGCTCTTGCGGCTGTAGCCCAGGTCCATTTCGAGCTTCTGGCTGCTGTCGATGTCCAGCGTCAGCAGGCCGTTGATGTACTGGTTGCGGTTGCCGGTCTTGCCGGCAGCGGCGGGGATGCCGTTCTGCACATGCGAATATCCGGCATTGATGCCCAGCGCGTCGGGCTCGGTCTTGGCATAGCCGCCGTACAGGCGGAAGCCCAGGCGCTCGCCGAGCGGGCCGGCGAGGTTGAAGGTGGTACGGTAGGTGTCGCCTTCGTCGCCATCCTGCTGGAAGTTGCCGTACAGCGTGACCGAGCCGGCGAGCTTGTCGGTGGGGCGCTTGGTGATGATGTTGACCACGCCGCCCATCGCGCCGGAACCATAGCGGGCCGCCGACGGGCCACGCAGGATCTCGACCTTCTCGATGGCCTCGGGCGGGACCCAGCCGGTGTCGCCGTCGGTGTCGCGCTCGCCGGTCCAGCCCTGGCGCGAGGCGTTGCGCGAGCGCGCCGGACGGCCATCGATGAGAACCAGGGTGTTGTCCGGCCCCATGCCGCGCAGGTCGATCTGGCGACGGTTGCCGCGCATGCCGGAGGACGCGCTGCCGGTGAGATTGACGCCGGGTTCGCGGCGCAGCACTTCGGAAAGATCGGCCGCCGGCGGCTGCTTTTCGATATCTTCGGCGGTGAGGATGGAGACCCCCAGGGAGCGTTTGGCCTCTTCTTCTGCGGAGGCCGTCACCACGACTTCCTCGAGTTGCTTGGCATTGTCCTGCGCATGGGCAAGCTGCGCGGACAAGGCGCAGACAGCCAAAGCGATACGGCTCAGGCGCGGCAGACGAATGATGCGGTGCGTCATGAAAATCCCCTTCCAATGGTTCTGCGAGAAACCGAAAACTATAATGATACTGATACGGATTCTCATTTACATAACTAATCCCTCCCGTTGTTGCCAGTCCGCAACATTCATCTGCTACACATGAAAAAAACGGGCCTGCTTACGCAGGCCCGCCGATCCGACAGGCACCCGGGCTGATGCCCGGATCTCCCTCCCTATCGATCAAAAACGTCGATCGCGCCCGCTCATTCGAACTCGATGATGACTTCGTCCACCGACAGGCTGGCGCCCGGCTTGGCGACGATCTTCTTGACCTTGCCGTCCTGCTCGGCCTTGAGCAGGTTTTCCATCTTCATCGCCTCGATGACGGCGAGCTTCTCGCCCGCCTTCACTTCCTGCCCTTCGGCCACGGCGACTTCGCGCAGCAGACCCGGCATCGGCGACAGCAGGAACTTCGACATGTCGGGCGGCAGCTTCTCGGGCATCAGCGACAGCAGATGCGCGGCGCGCACCGTCATCACCATCGGCTCGACCTGCAGACCGAAGTGCGAGATGCGGTAGCGCAGGCCGCGGCGTTCGATCTGCAGGCCGATCGGCGCGCCGTTGACGGTGCCGCTGAACAGCAGGTCGCCGAAGGTCCAGTTGGAAACGATGTCGTAGGTCTTGCCTTCGTGCGTGACGGACAGGCCGCCCTCGATCGGCCGGGTGGTCAGCGGGTAGTGCTTGCCGCCCATGACCACGACCCAGTTCTTGGCGACCTTGCGGCCGTGCCCGGCGAGCTGGCCGTCGATCTGCACCGCGCGCTCGATGTAGCGCATGCGGGCGAAGGTGGCGACCGCCGCCAGCAGCGCGGGATCGTCGTGCGGCACCATCGAGGCGTCGAAGCCTTGCGGGTACTCTTCGGCGATGAAGCCGGTGTTGAACTGCCCCGAGCAGAAGCGCGGGTGCTGCAGCAGCGCCGCCTGGAAGGGGATGTTGGAGCTGATGCCGCGGATCACGAAGAGGTTCAGCGCGTCGCGCATGCGCTCGATGGCCTGGTTGCGATCCTTGCCGTGCACGATCAGCTTGGCGATCATCGAGTCGTAGTACATCGAGATCTCGCCGCCCTCATACACGCCGGTATCGACGCGCACCTGGCCAGGAACCTCCTGCGGCGCCTGGAACTTCACCAGACGACCGGTGGAAGGAAGGAAGCCGCGGAACGGATCTTCGGCGTTGATGCGGCATTCCATCGACCAGCCGTCGATCTTCACGTCGGCCTGGCTGAGCGGCAGCTTCTCGCCGTAGGCCACGCGAATCATCTGCTCGACCAGGTCGAGGCCGGTGATGAGCTCGGTGACCGGGTGCTCCACCTGCAGGCGGGTGTTCATCTCCAGGAAGTAGAACTCCTTGGTCGCGCCGCTCACCACGAACTCGACCGTACCGGCCGACTCGTAGTTCACCGCACGCGCCAGCGCCACGGCCTGCTCGCCCATCGCCTTGCGCATCTCGGGATCGACGAAGGGGCTCGGCGCTTCCTCGATGACCTTCTGGTGACGGCGCTGGATCGAGCAATCGCGTTCGTTCAGATAGACGTAGTTGCCGTGCGAATCGCCCAGCACCTGGATCTCGATGTGGCGCGGTTCGAGCACGTACTTCTCGATGAAGACGCGGTCGTCGCCGAAGGCATTGCGCGCTTCGTTGACGCAGGAGGCGAAGCCTTCATGCGCTTCCTTGTCGTTGAAGGCCACGCGCAGGCCCTTGCCGCCACCGCCGGCGGAGGCCTTGATCATCACCGGATAACCGATCTTCTTCGCGATCTCGACGGCCTCGTCGGGACCTGCGATCGCGTCGTTGTAGCCGGGAATGGTGTTCACGCCCGCTTCGATCGCCAGTTTCTTGGACTCGATCTTGTCGCCCATCTTGGCGACCGAGTAATGCTTCGGGCCGATGAACTTGATGCCTTCCTCTTCCAGGCGGCGCGAGAACTCGGCGTTCTCCGACAGGAAGCCGTAGCCCGGATGCACCGCTTCAGCGCCGGTCTGCTTGCAGGCAGCGATGATCTTGTCCATCACCAGGTAGGATTCCTTGGACGGCGCCGGGCCGATGCACACGGCCTCGTCCGCCATGTCGACGAACAGCGCGTCCTTGTCCGCTTCCGAGTGCACGGCCACGGTGGCGATGCCCATCTTGCGGGCGGTCTTGATGACCCGGCAGGCGATCTCCCCCCGGTTTGCAATCAGTATTTTCTTGAACATTGATGTTTTCCTCGTGCGCAGATCAGAGCGGGATGTTGCCGTGCTTGCGCCACGGGTTTTCCAGTTCCTTGTCCTTGAGCATCGCCAGCGAACGGCACACGCGCTTGCGGGTTTCGTGCGGCATGATGACGTCGTCGATGAAGCCGCGTGCGCCGGCCACGAAGGGGTTGGCGAAGCGGCGCTTGTATTCGGCCTCGCGCTCGGCGATCTTGGCGGGATCGTTCTTTTCCTCGCGGAAGATGATCTCCACCGCGCCCTTCGGCCCCATCACCGCGATCTCGGCGCTCGGCCAGGCGAAGTTGACGTCGCCGCGCAGGTGCTTGGACGACATCACGTCGTAGGCGCCGCCATAGGCCTTGCGCGTGATCAGGGTGACCTTGGGCACCGTGCATTCGGCGTAGGCGTACAGCAGCTTGGCGCCGTGCTTGATGATGCCGCCGTATTCCTGCGCGGTGCCGGGCATGAAGCCGGGCACATCGACCAGCGTCACCACCGGGATGTTGAAGGCGTCGCAGAAGCGCACGAAGCGCGCGGCCTTGATCGAGGACTTGATGTCGAGGCAGCCGGCCAGCACCAGCGGCTGGTTGGCGACGATGCCCACCGGCGAACCCTCCATGCGCGCGAAGCCGATGATGATGTTCTTGGCGTAGTCGGGCTGGAGCTCGAAGAAGTCGCCGTCGTCGACCATCTTGACGATCAGCTCCTTCATGTCGTACGGCTGGTTGGGGTTGCTCGGCACCAGCGTGTCGAGCGAATGATCCAGACGGTCGGCGGGGTCGACGGCAGGCACCGAGGGCGGCTTTTCGCGATTGCTGGCGGGGATGAAGCCGACCAGGCGGCGGGTCATCATCAGCGCCTCGACGTCGTTCTCGAACGCCAGGTCGGCCACGCCCGACTTGCTGGTGTGGGTGACGGCGCCGCCCAGTTCCTCGGCGGTGACCTCTTCGTGGGTCACGGTCTTGACCACTTCGGGACCGGTCACGAACATGTAGGACGAATCCTTGACCATGAAGATGAAATCGGTCATCGACGGGCTGTACACCGCACCGCCGGCGCACGGCCCCATGATCAGCGAGATCTGCGGCACGACGCCGGACGCGAGCACGTTGCGCTGGAACACGTCGGCGTAGCCGCCGAGCGAATCCACGCCTTCCTGGATGCGGGCGCCGCCCGAGTCGTTGAGGCCGATCACCGGCGCGCCGACCTTCATCGCATGGTCCATGACCTTGCAGATCTTCTCGGCGTGGGTTTCGGACAGCGAGCCGCCGAACACGGTGAAATCCTGCGAGAACACGAACACCAGGCGGCCGTTGACGGTGCCGTAGCCGGTGACGACGCCGTCGCCCGGCGTATGGTCGGCATCCATGCCGAACTCGTTGCAGCGGTGCTCCTTGAACATGTCCCACTCTTCGAAGCTATCGTCGTCGAGCAGCAGCTGGATACGTTCGCGGGCGGTCAGCTTGCCCTTGGCGTGCTGGCCGTCGATGCGCTTCTGGCCACCGCCGAGGCGGGCCTTCTCGCGCTTCTCCTCCAGCTGGCGAATGATGTCTTGCATTGATGATCTCCTGTCAGATCGTATGGATTGTCCGCCCGCGGCGCGCGCGGACGCTCGATTTACCTCAAAGGTGGCCGAGCAGGCGCAGCGCGGCGACCGAGGGCGTGGTGCTGCCCTCTTCCACCGCGCGCGCCAGCGCCGGCAATTCGTGCCTGACCTGCGGGTGGTTGCGGAAACGGCTGCGCAGCCCCGAATCGATCAGCTCCCACATCCATGCCATGGCCTGCTGCTGGCGCTTGGCGGCGAACTCGCCCGAAGCCGTCAGCGCCTTGCGGTAGTCCGTCACCGCATTCCAGAAATCGGCCACGCCCTGCTTGTGCAGCGCCGACAAGGTCAGCACCGGCACTGTCCAGTTCGGGCTGGCCGGGCGCAGCATGTGCAGCGCGGTCTTGATCTGCGACCTGGCGCGCATCGCCGCGGCGGGATCGATGTCGGCCTTGTTGATGACGATGAGGTCGGCGATCTCCATGATCCCCTTCTTGATCGCCTGCAGGTCGTCGCCGGCATTAGGCAGTTGCAGCAGGCAGAAGATGTCGGTCATGCCCGCCACCGCGGTCTCGCTCTGGCCGACGCCGACCGTCTCGACGATGATCACGTCGAAGCCCGCCGCCTCGCACACCAGCATGGATTCGCGCGTCTTCTCGGCCACGCCGCCCAAACTGCAGGCCGAGGGACTGGGGCGGATGAAGGCCGCGGGGTTCTGGCTGAGCAGCTCCATGCGCGTCTTGTCGCCGAGGATGGAGCCGCCCGTGACCGAGGATGAGGGGTCCACCGCCAGCACCGCGACGCGCAGGCCCTGCTCGATCAGATACAGGCCGAGCGCCTCGATGAAGGTCGACTTGCCCACGCCGGGCACGCCCGAGATGCCCACCCGCATCGCGCCGCCGGTATGCGGCAGCAAGGCTTCGAGCACCTGCTGGGCGCGCGCCTTGTGGTCTTCGCGCTGCGACTCGATCAGCGTGATCGTCTTGGCCAGCGGGCGCAGCTGACGCGCGATCACGCCCTCGACCAGGGCACGGTCGGCGGCTTCAAGATCGGGCCTCGTTGCGGACAGGGATTCGGACATGTTCATCGGCATCGGGACGGCTGTTGCATAAGCTGCGCGGCCCCGCGCGGCGGACGAGCCGCGCGGGGCCGTGAAGGCGCTCCGGCTCAGGCGGCGCTGCGGGCGGCGCGGATCTGTTTCAGCACCTCGCGGGCAGCGGTCGGGATCGGTGTGCCCGGCCCGAAGATGCCCTTGGCGCCGGCAGCATACAAGGCATCGTAGTCCTGCGCCGGGATCACGCCGCCGACGAAGGTGATGATGTCGTCCGCCCCCAGCCGCTTCAGTTCGCCGATGATCTGCGGCACCAGAGTCTTGTGGCCGGCGGCGAGACTGGAGCAGCCCACCGCGTGCACGTCGTTTTCCACCGCGTGGCGGGCGGCTTCTTCCGGTGTCTGGAAGAGCGGGCCGATGTCGATGTCGAAGCCGAGGTCGGCAAACGCCGAGGCCACCACCTTGGCGCCACGGTCGTGGCCATCCTGGCCGAGCTTGGCGATCATGATGCGGGGACGGCGCCCTTCTTCGGCGACGAAGGCTTCGATCTCGGCCTTCAAGGCCTTCCAGTCTTCCTGTTCTTCCACGACGGCTCCATACACGCCGGACACGGCCTGCGGATTGGCGCGGAAACGGCCGAAGACCTTTTCCAGCGCATCCGACACCTCGCCCACCGAGGCACGCAGGCGGATCGCCTTCACCGTCAGGTCGAGCAGATTGCCCTCGCCCGTCTCGGCGCACGCGGTCAGCGCATCCAGCGCGGCCTGCACGGCGACGGCGTCGCGTGTTTCGCGCATCTTGTTGAGGCGGGCGATCTGCGCCTCGCGCACGGCGTGGTTGTCGATATCGAGGATCTCGATCGGGTCTTCCTTCGCCAGCTTGTACTTGTTCACGCCGACGATCACGTCCTTGCCCGAGTCGATGCGCGCCTGCTTGTCGGCGGCGCATTCCTCGACCTTCATCTTGGCCCAGCCGGATTCCACCGCCTTGGTCATGCCGCCCATGGCCTCGATCTCTTCGATCAGCGCCCACGCCTTGTCGGCCATGTCCTGGGTCAGCTTCTCCATCATGTAGGAGCCGGCCCAGGGGTCGACGACGTTACAGATGTGCGTTTCTTCCTGGATGATGATCTGCGTGTTGCGCGCGATGCGCGCGGAGAACTCGGTCGGCAGCGCGATGGCTTCGTCGAGCGCGTTGGTGTGCAGCGACTGGGTGCCGCCGAACACCGCCGCCATCGCCTCGATGGTGGTGCGCACGACGTTGTTGTACGGGTCCTGCTCGGTGAGCGACCAGCCGGAAGTCTGCGAGTGGGTGCGCAGCATCATCGACTTGGCGCTCTTGGGGTTGAACTGCTTCATGATCCGCCACCACAGCAGACGCGCCGCGCGCATCTTTGCGATCTCCAGGTAGAAGTTCATGCCCACCGCCCAGAAGAACGACAGCCGCCCGGCGAAAGTATCCACGTCCATGCCGGAATTGATGCCGGTGCGCACGTATTCGAGGCCGTCGGCCAGCGTGAACGCCAGCTCGATGGCCTGGTTCGCGCCCGCTTCCTGGATGTGGTAACCCGAGATCGAGATGCTGTTGAACTTGGGCATGTTGGCCGACGTGTACTGGAAAATGTCGGCGATGATCTTCATCGACGGCGTCGGCGGGTAGATGTAGGTGTTGCGGACCATGAACTCCTTGAGGATGTCGTTCTGGATGGTCCCCGAGAGCTTGTCTTGGCTCACGCCCTGCTCTTCGGCGGCGATGATGTAGCCGGCCAGGATCGGCAGCACCGCACCGTTCATGGTCATCGATACCGAGATCTTGTCGAGCGGAATGCTGTCGAAGAGGATCTTCATGTCCTCCACCGAGTCGATCGCCACGCCGGCCTTGCCGACGTCGCCGGTCACGCGCGGATGGTCGGAGTCGTAGCCGCGGTGGGTGGCCAGGTCGAAGGCCACCGACACGCCCTGGCCGCCGGCGGCAAGCGCCTTGCGATAGAAGGCGTTGGACGCCTCGGCGGTGGAGAAGCCGGCGTACTGGCGGATGGTCCACGGCTTGACCGCGTACATGGTCGGCTGCGGCCCGCGCAGGAAGGGCTCGAAGCCCGGCAGCGTATCGGCGTGCGGCAGATTCTCGGTATCGGCCTTCGTATACAGCGGCTTGACCGTCAGGCCTTCGGGCGTGATCCAGTTGAGCTTCTCGATGTCACCGCCGGGCGCATGCTTGGCTGCGGCTTTTTTCCAGGCCTCGGGATCGGGCTGGGGGTAGATCGGCTCATTGGCGTTCGACATGGAAACCTCTTGAAATCAGGCGCCGCAACTGCGGCAGTTCAGTATCAGATGGCGACACAGCCAGGGTGCTGGCGGGACGATCTTATCCCGCGCCCACACCACGGCAGACGGCGACGAAGCCGCCCGCGGCTCAATGCCGCGAGCGGCCGTCGACGTCCCGCCACGCCGCACGGCCCCTCTCCTGTTCGCCGGGCTGTCGCCCTGCGCCTCCCACGCCGCGCAGCGTGAAGGAAGTTGACTTGTTGCATCGGCGAAATAATACTTTATCCATAATTATGAACGCAAATCCTAAGCAACAGGGTGATAATGGCCGCACTCTGAAACTGGCAGATATGCGACAAACGCACTCCGCCCACACCGCATTCATGAAAGCATCCCGCATCGCTCCACTCGCCCTGTACCAGGAAGTCGCCGAACGCCTGCGCGAGCGGATCTTTTCGCACGAACTTCCGCCGGGAACCTGGGTGGACGAGCAGGCGCTGGCCGAGCAGTACGGCATCTCGCGCACGCCGCTGCGCGAGGCGCTGAAAGTCCTCACCTCCGAAGGGCTCGTCACCCTCAAGCCGCGCCGCGGCTGCTACGTGACGGAGATATCGGAACGCGACCTCGACGAGGTGTTCTCCGTCATGGCGCTGCTCGAAGGGGAATGCGCGCGCGTGCTGGTCAGCCGTGCGACCGACACCAATCTCGAACGCCTCAAGGCCATCCACGCCGATCTCGAGCGCGCCGCCGCGGCCAAGGACATAGAAGGCTTCTTCGAGGCCAACCAGGGCTTTCACCGCGCCATCCAGGAACTTGCCGACAACCACTGGCTGCTCCATGTGATCGAAGACCTGCGCAAGGTCATCAAACTGTCGCGCCATCACTCCCTGTTTTCAGAAGGGCGGCTCGAGCAATCGCTCGCCGAACACCGTGCAATCCTCGACGCACTCGTCGCACGCAATGCAAGCGCGGCCGAAGCCCTGATGCGCTCGCACATCCGCAGCGGCCGCGAGGCAGTGGCGCGCATTGCCGCAGCCAGGACGAAAGTCGCCTGAGCCTGGAAGCCCCCTTCCCTTCAGCCAACCCCATCCAGCATCACACTCCACTTCAGGCTTCATCCGGTTTGGGCAGACCCGTACGCCCCCTTCATGCCAATGAATTAAAGGGGCCCCGCGCCGCGGCATTCCCGGGACCTTGGTCACGCCTGAAGGATGTCGACATTCTTTACACGCAAAGCATTGCGGGTGAATTCCATAAACATAACACCTTTTAAAACAATATATTACATACCGTGGCACACCCCTTGCTTTACTGGATTTGATTTTCCAACCAACAGGCCACGAGCCCTGAAATAGGTACCAACAGTCATGAAAAAGACCGCTTTTGCCATCGCTCTCGCTACCCTGGGCTTCGGCGCCAACGCAGCTGTGATCTCGTTTGAAGCTCCGCTGAACCTCCAAGTCACCGAAATCAACCAAACCCTCACGCTGAACAAGTTCGACAGCGGCCTCGGTACTCTGGAAGCGGTAACGGTCGAATTCTTCGGTCAAGGCGTTTCCGGTGTCACCATCCAGAACACCGCAGCCCAAGATCAGAGCTTCCGCTTCAGCAGCGTTCTGGATCTGGTCTTCACCGGCCCGCTCGCAGACGTTGTCTCGATCGAGCTGTTCAACACCAATGGTTTCATCAGCATCGGCAGCGGCAACACGGTGGATCTGGGCCAGGTCGACATCAGCGAATCGCTGAGCCTGAACGTTGCTGCAAACCTGTTTACCAACTTCATCGGCTCCGACCTTCTGACCTTCCAGTGCGAGAGCTTCGTGACCAACTCGCAATCCGGCGGCGGCGGCAACGTCATCGTGACGCAGAACACCCAAGCCGGCTGCGGCGCCAAGGTGACCTACTCCTACACCGACAACACCCCGACGAACCCGGTTCCGGAACCCGGTTCGCTGGCTCTGCTGGGCCTCGGCCTGGCCGGTCTCGGCGCCCTGCGTCGCAAGAAGGCCTGAGCAAGCACCTGCAGCATGAAAAAAACCGCCCTCTCGGGGGCGGTTTTTTCGTCTACGGCCCGGTTACGAAAATCAGGCTCCCGGCTCCACCTCCCGCGTAACCAGGACCTGATCGATGCGGTAGTTGTCGATATCCACCACTTCGAACTTGTAGCCCGCATAGACGACGAAATCGGTTCGCTTGGGCACCTTGCGCAGGCGGTACATCAAGAAGCCGGCCACGGTCTCGTAGTTCTCGAATCCTTCGAAAGCCTCGATGTTCAGCGCCTGCATGACGTCCTCGATCGGCGTGACACCGTCGATCAGCCAGGAATTGTCATCCCGGCGCACGATCAGCTCTTCCTGGAAGGGGCTGACGAGGTCGCCCATCACGGTGTTCATCACGTCCTGTAGCGACAGCAGGCCGACCACCAGCGCGTATTCGTTGATGACCAGGGCGAAATCCTCCTTGGCGTCGCGGAAGCGCTCCAGCGCCTCGAACAGGCTCAAGGTGTCCGGCAGCATCAGTATCTTGCGCACGATCGGCTGGGTACGCAGCGACAGATCCTGCCCTTGCACGATGCGCGGCAGAATGTCCTTCGAATCGACATAACCGATCACGCTGTCGATGCCGCTTTCGCATACCGGAAACTTGCCATGCGGGTGTTCGGCGATCTTGCGCCGGATGCTCTCCTCCGATTCGGAGAGGGTGAGGAAGACGATACTCTCGCGCGAGGTCATGGCCGAGGGCACGATGCGCGAATCGAGCTCGAACACGTTGCTGATCAGGTGCTGCTCCTGGCGCAGCAGCGCACCGGCCTGGGCACCGGCATCGGCCATGGCGACGATGTCGTCGGCCGTGATGTCCTCGACACGCACGCTCGGCACCTTGAACCAGCGGAAGAGGATATCGGCCAGGCCATTGAAGACCCACACCAGCGGCGCGAACAGCCACACGCAAACCTGCATCGGCCGCACCACGCCCACGGCGATGCGTTCGGGCCTCACCATCGCCAGCCGCTTGGGCATCAGGTCGGCAAACAGCACGAACAGCGAGGTGACGAACACGAAGGACACGACGAAACTCAACGTCCCCAGCATCGGACCATCGTACATGGGCCGCAGGAAGCCCTCGACATGCGGCGACAGCGCCTGTTCGCCGACGATGCCGCCAAGAATGCTGACGGCGTTCAGGCCGATCTGCACCACGGTGAAGAAGTTTCCCGGGCTGTCCTGCAGCACGAGCACGCGCTGCGCATTGACGTTGCCGCCCTCCGCCATGAGGCGGAGCTTGACCTTGCGCGAGGCCGCGAGCGAGATCTCGGACATCGACAGGAAGGCGCTGACTGCGATGAGCAACAGGATGAAGAACAACTGGTCGAGCAACACGATGGCTCCTTTGGGATGGGGTCCCGCCGGAAGGCAAAACCGGAATGGATCGCCCGGAAGTCTATCACTTCGATATTTCGCCCTCGCAGAAGCACCGTAACGCCACCCCGGCGCCATGCAAAATGAAAATGCCCCCCACGCTCCCACTACGTGAGGTCGCTGCCCCCAGGGGGCGCTTTTCATCTTGGGGCGGCCTGACAATGAAAAACCCGCCGGACATCGCTGAACGGCGGGTTTTTCGATCGATGCTGCGGCGTGGCGAACCACGCCGCAGCCCGGAAGGCGCGATCAGTGCGACGACGCTGAGGCCGCACCGACCCCCGTCTGCGCACGTACGTACTGGTCTTCGAAGGCTTCGATCTCGGCCTTGGCCTCGGCGCTGTTGTCCATCTTCGACACCAGGATGGTGGCGAGGAAGGCGAGCGGCATCGAGAACAGCGCCGGCTGGGTGTAGGGGAAGATCGGCGAGGCGAAGCCCAGCACATCGACCCACACCGACTTCGACAACGTCACGAAGGCCACCGCGCTGAACAGGCCCAGATAGCCGCCGGCCAGTGCGCCCTTGGTCGTGAGCCCCTTCCAGTACATCGACAACACCAGCACCGGGAAGTTGGCCGACGCCGCGACGCCGAAGGCCAGCGCCACCATGAAGGCGACGTTCATCTTCTCGAAGGCCATGCCCAGCAGCACGGCGACGATACCCAGACCGACGGTGGCGAACTTGGAGATCTTGATCTCGGTCGCCTCGCTGGCCTTGCCCTTCATGATCACGCGGGCATAGAGGTCGTGCGAGATCGCCGAGGCGCCGGCCAGCGCCAGGCCGGCCACCACCGCGAGGATGGTCGCGAAGGCCACCGCCGACAGGAAGCCCAGCAGCAGGTTGCCGCCGACTGCCTGCGCCAGGTGCATGGCGATCATGTTGCCGCCGCCGATCACCTTGCCGCCGACCTCGCCACCCTCGAAGAACTGCGGGTCGGTACCGACGATGACGATGGAGCACAGGCCCATGATAGCGATGACGTTGAAGAAGTAGCCGATGATGCCCGAGGCATAGAGCACCGACTTGCGCGCTTCCTTGGCATCGGTCACGGTGAAGAAGCGCATCAGGATGTGCGGCAGGCCGGCGATGCCGAACATCAGGCCGAGCGCCATCGACAAGGCGGTCACCGGATCGGCCAGCAGGCTGCCGGGCGCCAGCAGGTTGGTGCCGAGCTTGTGCACTTCCATCGCGCGGTCGGTCAGCTCCTGGAAGCTGAAGCCGAAGCGGCTGAAGGCCAGCAGCATCACCGCGGTGCCGCCGATCAGCAGCATGCAGGCCTTGATGATCTGCACCCAGGTGGTGGCGACCATGCCGCCGAACGTGACGTAGATCATCATCAGCGCGCCGACGACGACCAGCGCGACGGCGTAGTCCAGCCCGAACAGCAGCTTGATGAGCTGGCCGGCACCGACCATCTGCGCCACCAGGTAGAAGCACACCACGATCAGCGAGCTGATCGCCGCCATCGTGCGCACCTTGCCCTGGTTGAGGCGGTAGGAGGTGATGTCGGCAAACGTGAACTTGCCCAGGTTGCGCAGGCGTTCGGCCATCAGGAACAGGATCACCGGCCAGCCGACGAAGAAGGCCACCATGTAGATGTAGGCATCCACGCCCTGCATGTACAGCATCGCGGTCAGGCCCAGCAGCGTCGCGGCCGACATGTAGTCGCCGGCGATCGCGAGACCGTTCTGGCCGCCGGTGATGCCGCCGCCGGCGGTGTAGAAGTCGGATGCCGACTTGGTGCGGCTGGCCGCCCAGTAGGTGATGCCGAGCGTCATCAGCACGAAGACGAAGAACATCGCGATGGCGTGCAGGTTCAGCGGCTGCTTCTCCGCTTCAGCCACTGCGGGCGCGGCCAGCGCGAGCGCGGGCATGGACAGCGCCAGCAGACCGGCGCCAAGGCGGGACGGCATTTTGTTCGAGTACCTCATCACCGCTCCTCCTTCCACGCCGCAGCCACGACTTCCGCGTTGATCGCATCCAGCTCTCCGTTTGCGCGGCGCACATAGATGAACGTCAGAATGATGTAAACGACGAATTGCAGGAAACCGAGCAGGATGCCCCAGGTCAGGTTGCTACCCTCGGACAGGCGCGTTGCGATGAATTCGGGGGCGAACGCCACCAGCAGGACGAAGCCGTAGAACAATACCGACAGGATGCCCATCATCGACCAGGCGACACGGGCCCGCTTGCTGACGAGCTCCGCGAAGCGCGGATTCCGTCTGATGCGTGCATAGATTTGACTAGACACTTTCTCCCTCCTCAAGGAACAGCAACATAAGACATGTCACTCCTCCACCCTCCTTCGATCGAACGACCGTCTGACGCGGCGTTTCGATTTCGCGGATGATATATCATCCATAAGACTCCATACATGTCCGTATGGAAATTTTTTATTTATTTGCGCGCACATACCATGGATTCGAAGATCTCCCTCGACCTCGCCGACGGCATCGCCACCATCACGTTGCACAATCCGGCCAAGCTCAACGCGGTGAACGCGGCAATGTGGCGCGGGCTGTCCGCAGCCCTCAAACATGTGGCGGAAAACGAGGCGCTGCGCTGCGTCATCCTCCGCGGAGCGGGCGAGGACGCCTTCGCCGCCGGTGGCAACATCGAGGAATTCCTGACCGTACGCGCCACGGTGGATGACGCACTGCACTATCACGAGGAACTGGTCGCCGGCGCCCTGGAAGCCATCCGCAACTGTGCGCTGCCGACGGTGGCCGCGATCCGCGGCGCGTGCATAGGGGGCGGGCTGGAAATCGCCGGCTGCTGCGACATCCGCATCGCCGGCGAGTCGTCGCGCTTCGGCGCGCCGATCAACCGCCTCGGTTTTTCGATGTACCCGGGCGAGATGGCCGGCCTGCTGGCGCTGGCCGGCCCGGCCGTGGTGCTCGAGATCCTGCTGGAAGGGCGCATTCTGACTGCGCGCGAGGCCTTGCAGAAAGGCCTGCTGTCACGCGTCGTCGATGACGAGAAGGTGTTCGACGAAGCAGCGGCATGCGCTGCGCGAATCTGCGCCGGCGCGCCGCTGGTGGCGCGCTGGCACAAGCAGTGGGTGAAGCGCCTGATGACGGGCGTGCCGCTGGACGAGGCGGAAAAACGGGCGGCCTTCGACTTCCTCTCGACGGATGACTACCGCGAAGGACTGGATGCGTTTCTGAACAAGAGAACGCCCCGGTTTACGGGGCGTTGAAGCGGACAGCGGAGTCGGGAGAGGCAGCAGGCGATCAGCGCTCGCCGGCCTCCCTCAGCGCGGCCTGGAACAAGGCCTCCTTGTCGATTTCGAGCGGCAGCGGCGCATCCGGCGGACAGATCGAGGCCGGGTCGATGGTTTCGTCCTCCGCCCCCAGTTCGGCCGGCGTCGGCATGTCGCCGCGCGCAATGCCGAGCGTGCTCATCAGGCTGCCCATGCCGTTGAGCGTGCGCGCCTGGGCCACGGACAGGTCGTAGCGGGCATTCACGTACGCCCGCCGGGCCTGGAAGTATTCGTTCTCGCTGTCGAGCAGATCGAGCAGCGTGCGCTGGCCGATGTCGAACTGCGCCCGATAGGCTTCGCGCGCCTTCTCGATCGACAGTTGGTGCCGATCCAGATAGATCAACTGCTCCTGCAGGCGCCGGCTGTCGTTGTAGGCGATGGACAGCGTCTGGCGCAGATCGCGGCAGGCCTTTTCGCGCAGATCCTTGCTCGTGTTCAGTTCTTCCGCCGCCTGGCGGATGCGCGCCTGATCGGAGCCGCCCCGGTACAGGTTGTAGGTGAACACCAGTTCCACCACACCTTCACGGGTATTGCCCCTGACGCCGTCGAGATTCCGATCCAGCGCCTGGTGGGCCCGCAGATCGAGACGCGGATGGTTGGCGGCGCGGCGCACGTCGACCATCGCCTGGCCGGCGCGCACATTTTCCACCGCAGCGTAGAGCGCGGGATTGATGGTGAACGCGGTACGCAGCGCCTCCTGCACCGAAACCGGCAGTTTGTCGCGCCCGAGCACCTCGGGCAGCGCGCTCAGGGTTTCGTCCGGCTCCACGCCGACGATGCGCAGGTAGCGGGTGCTGACATCGTGCAGGTTGGACACTTCGGTCAACAGATTGGACTCGGCCAGCGCCAGGCGCCCGGTTGCCTGCTCCAGGTCGACCCGCCGCCCTACGCCGGCATGGGTACGCTCAGCGATCTGGTCGTGCACCCGCTTGTGCTCGACATAGTTCTGCTTGGCCAGCGCCACCAGCTCGCGGTAGCGGAGCACGTCGGCATAGGCGCGCACCGATTCCAGCGCGGCGCCTTCGGACGCATCGACCAGTTCGTGGTAGCGCACCAGCCGGGCATGGCCGAAGTGCTTGACCTGATTGCGGGTGAAGAAGCCGTCGTAGACCATCTGCTTGAGCGACAGCACCGCGCCGCGGCGGCTGTAGGTTTCGGCATCCTCGCCCGGCCGCTTCAGCCTCTCGCGCCCGATGCCGGCGGCCACATCGACTTCCGGCAGATAACCGCCGCGGACGGCGTCCTGCTCGGCCTCCGAGGCCTTGAAGGCGTTCCACCGCGCCTGCACTTCGGGGTTCGACGTCACCGCCTGGCGCGCCGCATCACGCAATTGCTCCGGCACCTGAGCCACGGACAGCGAAGGCAGCGCCGCCAGGACGGCGGCCGAAATCAACGTGTATATTTTTCGCATTCTTCCCGTTTCCCTATGTACTTGTCCGGCGCGCACCACGCATACGCCATGCGCATCAATCCGCGTCAAGCATCGGAAACGATGGTACTTGCCGGATCCTGAAGCATCTGCCAATTAATTAACGTCGCTCCTCAACTAAGGACATCGCCGCGATTCAGTTGCCGTGGCAATCCACCATAATCGCCCCCACAGCCCTCCTCCCCCGCCCATGCCCGCCACAGCCCCTCCCCGCCGCCGCTCAGGACTCGCTCCGCCAGCGTTCGCGGCGTGGCTGTGCACGCTGAGCCTCAGCGCAGCGGTTGGTGCAGCCTCCTCTTTTCCGGGCCTCGACCGCATGCAGGAGATCGCCGCACAGCGATACGATCCGTCGGCGGCGCAAGCCGTCCTCGCCTGGCGGCAGCTGCTCGACGATCTGCAGCAGGGCGGACATTCCGTCGAAGACAGGCTCGCCCGCGTGAATGCCTTCTTCAATGCACGCATCCGTTTCGACGACGACATCGCGGTATGGCGCACCGCCGACTACTGGGCGACCCCGCTCGAAACACTGGCCCGCGCCGCCGGCGACTGCGAGGACTTCGCCATCGCCAAGTACATGACGCTGCGCCTGCTCGGCGTCGACGACAGCCGCCTCCGCCTGATCTACGTGCGCGCCCGCATCGGCGGGCCGGGCAGCCAGGTATCGCAGGCCCATATGGTTCTGGGCTACTACCCCGAGCCGAGTGCGGAACCGCTGATCCTCGACAACC
The DNA here is from genome assembly GCF_000310205.1 of Thauera linaloolentis 47Lol = DSM 12138. Lineage (GTDB taxonomy): Bacteria > Pseudomonadota > Gammaproteobacteria > Burkholderiales > Rhodocyclaceae > Thauera > Thauera linaloolentis. The sequence goes on from NZ_AMXE01000001.1 coordinate 162,364, forward strand.
TGATCCGCGACGTCCGGCCGGCCGCGCGGCGCCCGGATCTCTTCCCGGTATTCAGCTTCAATGCCGACGGCCTGTGGGTCGCCGGCGCCCGGCAATCGTCGGCCGACCCCGGCACCCGCCTGTCACGCTGGCGCGACGTGCTCGACCGCGCCCATGCCGAAGGCCTCGCCCTTCCCGGCAGACAGCCATGACCGCCTCTTCTCCCGGAACCACCGCACCATGTCCCTGATCAAGCAACTCTGGCTCGCGACCGCCCTGCTCACCACGCTATCCTTCGGCGGCAGCTTCATTGTCAGCACCTTGTCGGCCCGCCACTACCTGCAGCAGGAACTGGCGCTCAAGAACATGGACAACGCGACTTCGCTGGCGCTGTCCATGTCGCAGATGCCCAAGGATGAAGTCTCCGTCGAACTGCAGATCGCCGCCCAATTCGACGCCGGGCACTACCGCCTGATCCGTTTGACGGATCCCGCCGGCAAAGTGCTGGCCGAACGCGAATTCAGCGGCGAGACGGCAAGCGCGCCACGCTGGTTCATGACGCTGGTGCCGATCGGGACCCGCGCCGGCATCGCCCAGGTACAGGACGGCTGGCAGCAATTCGGCACGCTGCAGGTCGAGACGCACGACCGCTACGCCTATGATTCGCTGTGGACCTCGACCCAGCAGTTGCTGTGGTGGTTCCTGGGGGGCGGACTGCTGACCGGGCTGCTCGGCACCTTCACGCTGAAACGGCTCACCCGCCCGCTCGAAGGCGTGGTCGAGCAGGCGGAAGCCATCGGCAAGCGCCGCTTCATCACCATTCCCGAGCCGCGCACCCTGGAGTTTCGCAGCGTCGTGCGCGCCCTGAACACCTTGTCCGAACGCATCCGCACGATGCTGGTCCAGGAATCGCAGAGCCTGGAGCAGTTGCGCCGCCAGACACAGCACGACGAACTGACCGGCCTGTTCAACCGCCCGCAGTTCCTGAACCAGCTCGATGCCGCCCTGTCGCGCGACGACGCCCAGGCCGGCGGCTCCATCTACGTGCTGCGGATCACCAACCTGGCCGAGCTGAACCGGCACGCCGGGCGCGCCGGGGTGGACGCGGCACTCGTCCGGCTGGCCGCCGCGCTGCGCACCGTCCCACTCCCCGCGGCCCGGCTCGATCACGGCCGCCTGAATGCTTCCGAGTTCGCGCTGCTGATCCAGGGCGAGGACGAGGACAGCCTCGGCGTGCTCGACACGCTGACCGGACGCTTGCGCACGCTCGTGCGCGAGCAGTTGCCGGACGCCGAACTCCTCGCCGCAAGCGCCCGCTATACCGCCGGCGAGACGCGCGCCCCGCTGCTCGCACGCCTCGACGGCGCCCTCGCCAGTGCGGAACAGAGCGGCGCCTCCCACACCGTGGCCGCCGACGCGCAACCGCCGCTGCACACCAGCGCCGATGCCTGGCGGCAGGCCATCACCGAGGCGCTGGAGCACGGCGACCTGGGCCTGCACCGCTTTCCGGTGCTCGACATGGCGGGGCGCGTGATCCATTACGAATCGCCGGTCCGGCTCCGCCTGGCAGGCAACTGGCTCGATGCCGGACGCTTCCTGCCCTGGGCCGCCCGCTGCGGCCTGGCCGCGCGGATCGACGCGCAGGTGCTCGCCACCGCTTGCGAGACACTCGCCGGCGATCCGGCCTGCACCGGGCTGGCAATCAACCTGTCCGCCGAGGCGCTCGGCCACACCGGCATGCGCGAGCACTTCATCGCCACCCTGCAAGCCCACCGCCGGATCGCACCCCGGCTGTGGGTGGACGTGCAGGAAAGCTCCGCGCTGCGCCACCCGACCGAGTTCCGCATGCTCTGCGCCGCGCTCGGCGCACTCGGCTGCAAGCTCGGGCTCAAGCACGGCGGGCAGGACTTTGCCCGCTTTGCCGAGCTGCACGATCTGGGGCTCGACTACATCAAGATCAGCGCGGCCTTCGTCCGCGACATCGACCGCACACCGGGCAATCAGACCCTGGTGCGCAGCATATGCACGCTCGCCCACTCCATCGGCCTGAAGGTGATTGCCGAGGGCGTCGGCACGCTCGACGAAGCCTCGGCCCTGGCCGGCCTCGGCCTGGACGGCATGACCGGCCCCGGCCTGCCGGCCTCGCCCCGCCGAATCGTGGCCTGAATCCGCGCCGGCGCCCCGGCGCGCAGTGGCCGCAGCGCCTTTCTTTGACCGACAGAGGAACACGGTCACGCTTCGCGATGGCGGCCGCATGCCAGAATCCCGCATGTAGCGTGCGCCTCCGGGCACCTCGGGTCGATGCCGCGGACATCGCATCGAACCACGCCCGGACGCGCTCGATTGACCATTTCTTTCTGAGAGGTTGCCTGACTCGTGGCCGAAGGATCTGTAGCGGACTTCCCGCTCGCGGCGACACCGCCGGAGCTCGCCGGGGCGGCTGCGGACGCAGCGTCCGGCACGGCCGACGACCTGCTCGACTGCCTGCTGCTGGTGGCGCGCGCCCACGGCCGCGCGATGACGCGCGATGCGGTCCTCGCCGGCCTGCCGGTCGGCGACGAAGGCCTGCAGCCCTCGCTGTTCGAGCGTGCGGCCAGACGGGCCGGCTTCACCAGCCGCATCGTGCGCAAGCCGCTCGACAGGCTCAACGACGCCCTGCTGCCGACCATCCTGCTGCTGCATGGCGACACCGCCTGCGTGCTGACGGGCTGGAGCGGCGATCGCGGCCACGCCCGCGTGGTCTTCCCCGAGCTTGGCGAGGCGGTGGTCGACATCCCGGTGCAGGAACTGCAGGCGCGCTGGACCGGCCGCGCGATCCACATGCGGCCGCAGGTGCATTTCGATGCGCGGACGCCGGCCGTGCGCGCCCAACGTGGCGAGCACTGGTTCTGGGGCGCGATCATCGAGAACCGCTCGCTGTACCGCGACGTACTGCTGGCCGCCTTCATGATCAACGTGTTCGCGCTCGGCGTTCCGCTCTTCACCATGAACGTGTACGACCGCGTGGTACCGAACAACGCGGTCGAAACCCTGTGGGTGCTTGCCGCGGGCGTCATCGTCGTGCTCGTCGGCGACTTCGTGCTGCGCACGCTGCGCGGGTACTTCGTCGATCTGGCGGGCAATCGTGCCGACCTGCGGATCTCGGCGCTGATCATGGAGCGGGTGCTCGGCATGCGCATGGAAGAGCGCCCCGCCTCGGCCGGCTCCTTCGCCGCCAACCTGCGCGCATTCGAGTCGGTACGCGACTTCATCGGTTCGGCGACGGTCGTGGCCTTCATCGACATGCCTTTCGCCGTGGTCTTCCTGGTGGTGATCGGCTGGATCGCATGGCCGATGCTGCTGCCCTTCGTCGCCGGCGTGGCGATCGTGCTGCTCTACGCCCTGAGCGTGCAGCGCCGCATGCACGAACTGTCCGAGCTGACCTATCGTGCCGGCGCCCAGCGCAACGCCACGCTCATCGAAGGCCTGGTCGGACTCGAAACCGTCAAGTCGCTCGGCGCCGAAGCGCCACTGCAGCTCAAGTGGGAAAAAAGCGCCGCGCTGCTCGCCCGGGTCGCGGCGCAACTGCGGCTGCTGTCGGCAACCGTGAGCAACGGCACGTCGACGGTGCAGCAACTGGTCAACGTGTCGATGATCGTGCTCGGCGTCTATCTGATCGGCCGCGGCGAACTGTCGATGGGCGGCCTGATCGCCTGCTATCTGCTGTCGTCGCGCGCAATGGCGCCGATCGGCCAGGTCGCCGGCCTGCTGATCCAGTACCACAACGCCTCCACCGCGCTCGAATCGCTCGACCAGATGATGAAACGCGAAGTCGAACGCCCCGAAGGCAGCAGCTTCATCAGCCGCGGCAGCTTCCGTGGCGAGATCGAATTCCGCGACGTCAGCTTCGCCTATCCCGGCCAGGAAACCGAATCGCTGCGTGCGGTGTCGCTGCGCATCCGCCCGGGCGAGCGGGTCGGCATCCTCGGCCGCATCGGCTCGGGCAAGACGACGCTGGAAAAACTCGTCCTCGGCCTGTACCGGCCCACCGCCGGCGCGGTGCTCATCGACGGCATCGACCAGCGCCAGCTCGACCCCGCCGAACTCCGCCGCCACATCGGCTACGTGCAGCAGGATTCCACGCTGTTCTACGGCACCCTGCGCGAGAACATCACCATCGCGGCGCCGCACGCCGACGACGCGGCGGTCATCCGTGCCGCCGAGACGGCCGGCATCCTCGACTTCGTCAATTCGCACCCGCGCGGCTTCGACATGCCCATCGGCGAACGCGGCGAATCCCTCTCCGGCGGCCAGCGCCAGGGCGTCGCCATCGCGCGCGCGGTCATCAACGACCCGCCCATGCTGCTGCTCGACGAGCCGACCGCGTCGATGGACCATTCGAGCGAGGAGACGATCAAGCGCCGCCTGGCCGAATTCGCCCGCGACAAGACACTGCTCATCGTCACCCACCGCACTTCGCTGCTCGACCTCGTCGATCGCGTCATCGTGCTCGACGGCGGGCGCATCGTCGCCGACGGCCCCAAGGTCCAGGTGGTCGAAGCCCTGCGCCAGGGCCGCATCGGGAGGGGAGCGTGATGGCCGCCATCGAAGAACGCGCCTTCAAGCGCATCGGCGAGCTCTCCGGCCGCCCCGCGGGCATCGGCAGCCGGATGTTCGGCGGGCTGTTGTCGCGGCTGAGCTCGATCGAGCGCGACGACAGCCTCGACTGGTCGAGCGATGCCGACTGGGCACGCCTGCAGCAGGAGCCGCTGCGCGCCCGCGCGCTGCTGCGCATCGCTGCGGTGGTGGTGGTGCTGCTGCTGATCTGGGCGGCCTTCGCCAAGGTGGATGAAGTCACGCGCGGCGAGGCCAGGGTGATCCCGTCGCGCCAGTTGCAGGTCGTGCAGTCGGTCGATGGCGGCATCGTCGACAGCATCGAGGTGCGCGAAGGCCAGATCGTCGAAGCCGGCGAGCTGCTGCTGAAGGTGGACCCCACCCGCTTCATGTCCTCGCTGCTCGAAAACCGTGCCGAATACCTGTCGCTCGAGGCCAAGCGCGCACGGCTCGAAGCGCTGACCCAGGGCACGCCGTTCTCGCCGCCGGCGGAAGTCGAGCAGGAAGCAGCGGACATCGTCGCGCACGAGCGCCGGCTCTACGCGTCGACGCAGGCCGAGATGGAGGCCCAGCTTTCGATCGCCCGCGACCAACGGCGCCAGCGAGAACAGGAGCTGAACGAAGTGCGGGCGCGCCACTCGCAGGCCAGCAGCGCCCTCGGCCTCGCCCAGCAGGAACTGGCGGTGACCAAGCCGCTGGCCTCGTCGGGCGCGGTTTCCGAAGTCGAGCTGCTGCGCCTGGAACGCGACGTCGCACGCTTGCGCGGCGAGCGCGACCAGGCCGCCGCCCAGATATCGCGGGTGCAATCGGCAATCACGGAGTCGACGCGCAAGATCCAGGAGGTCGAGCTGAACGTCCGCAACCAGCTGCGCGGCGAACTCTCCGAGACCATGTCGCGGCTGGGCAGCCTGTCGCAGGGCAGCCGGATGCTGGCCGACCGCGTCAAGCATGCCGAAATCCGTTCGCCGGTACGCGGCACCGTGCAGCGCCTGCGGGTGAACACCGTGGGCGGCGTGGTCCAGCCCGGCAAGGAAGTGGTGGAAATCGTTCCGCTCGACGACGCCTTGATCCTCGAAGCCAGAATCAAGCCGAGCGACATCGCCTTCCTGCACCCTGGCCAGCAGGCGCTGGTCAAGTTCTCCGCCTACGACTTCGCCATCTACGGCGGGCTCCAGGCCGAGGTCGAGCATATTTCGGCGGATACCGTGGTCGATGAAAAAGGCAATGCGGCCTATGTGGTCCGCGTGCGGACGCACGCGTCGACGCTGGGCGAGAACCTGCCCATCATCCCCGGCATGATGGCCGACGTGGATATCCTCACCGGCAAGAAAACCATTCTTTCCTATCTGCTCAAGCCCGTGCTGCGGGCAAAAGCCAACGCGCTGACAGAACGATGAACCGAGACATTTTCATCAGCGGCCATTCGATCGCGGCCGCCCGCTGGCAACAAGCCATCCCGCATGCGCTGATCGCCGCGTCCGGCCGCGGCTTCGGCATCGGCCCGAACGACCTCGTCTGGCTCAGCGCCGAGCTGCCCGACTGGCGCAGCCGGATCGCCGACCTGGTCAAGCAGAACGGCTGCAGCGTCGTCGTGCTTTCACTGCAGCCCGACCAGCGCGAAGCGATCGCCGCCCTCGAACTGGGCGCCCGCGGCTACGCGCATGCGCTCGCCGCGCCCGCCCTGCTGCGCGAGGTCGCCACGGTGGTGCGGCACGGCGGCCTGTGGGTGGGCGGAGAACTGATCAGCCGGCTGCTGGCCGCCCTGCAGTCGCGCCTGCCGGCCGCGAGTGGCGACACCCTGGCCGGGCTGTCGCAGCGCGAACGCGAAGTGGCTCAGGCGGTGGCCTCCGGCATGAGCAACAAGGAAGCGGCACGCAGGCTCGGCATCACCGAGCGCACGGTCAAAGCCCATCTGGGCGCCATCTTCGGCAAGCTGGACGTGCGCGACCGGCTGCAACTGGCGCTGCGCGTCGGCGCCGCCAGGATGCAGGCTGGCGCTCCGCCCGCACGGCCCCCTGAAACGATGTCCCCGCCCCTGTCCTTCGGTCCAATGGCCTTGGCCGCCGGTGCGGCATAGGATCGGGTCATATTGAAATCCTGTCCGGGCGCGCTGGCGTTCGATTGACTTCCCATTCCAGAAGAGGTGTGCAATGGCTACCAGCCTTCCTCCCGTCGCAACCGTCGTCACGCTCCATGGCGCTGCATTCGCCCGTGATGCAGACGGCAACACCCGCTCACTCAAGGCCGGCGACGTGCTGCGCGAAGGCGAAACCCTCGTCACCGCCGCCGGCGGCCGCGTCGAACTGGCCATGGCCGATGGCAGCCATCTGGCAATCCCCGAACACCAGACCGTCGCCATCGGCGCCGAAATGGACGAGGGCACCCGCCCGGCCGCAACCGACGCTCAGCTGGCCGGTGCCGACATCGACAACGTGATCCGGGTGCTGGAACAGGGCGGCGATCTCGGCGACGCGCTCGAAGATCCGGCCGCCGGCCTGGCCGGCGGCGGTGGCGGCGGCGAAGGCAACAACTTCGTGCGCCTGCTCCGCATCGCCGAAGGCGTGGCGCCGCTCGAATTCGAGTTCGGCATCCTGCCGCCGGAAGAACCGCTATTCTTTCTCGGCGGACCGGACGAATCCGACGACACACCGGAACCGCCCAGCACCCTGGTGCCGCCACCGACGGAAAACGTCACCGAGACCATCACCGTCACGCTCACCGACACCATCACGCTGACCGAAACCGTCACCCAGCCGGTCACCGGCACCATCACCGGCATCATCACCGACACGATCACCGGACACGTCACCCAGACGGCGGACTCCACGGTGACAGAAACGGTCACCCTCACCGAAACCGGTACCAGCACCATCACGGGCACCGTCACCGGCACGATGACGCAGACTGCCGCCAGCCCGGCCGTCACCGAAACCGTGACCGCCACCGAAACCAGTACCGGCACCATGACCGAAACCGGCACCGCCACCATCACGCAGACCACCGCCGGTGCCACTGCGACCGAAACCTTCACCGTCACGGAGACCGGCACCGCCACCGTGACCGAAAGCGCTACCGCCACCATCACCCAGACCACCGGCGGCCCCGCCGTCACCGAGACCATCACCGCCACGGAAACCGGCACCGCCACCGTGACCGAGACCGGTACCGCCACCGTCACCCAGACTATCAACGGCCCGGCCGTGACCGAAACCCTCACCGTCACGGAAACCGGCACCACCACCGTGACCGAAACCGGTACTGCCACCGTCACCCAGACCGCCAGCGGCCCGGCCGCCACCGAAACCATTACCGTCACGGAGACCGGGACCGCCACCGTGACCGAAACCGGTACCGCCACCGTCACCCAGACCACCGCCGGCCCGGCCGTCACCGAGACCGTCACCGCCACGGAAACCGGCACCGCCACCGTGACCGAAAGCGCTACCGCCACCGTCACCCAGACCGCCAACGGCGCGGCCGTGACCGAAACCGTCACCCTCACCGAGACCGTTACCGCGACCGCCACCACATCGCTCGTTGCCCAGGATCACGAGATCGATGCAAACGGGCGCATCGACACGGGCGAGATCGAAATCGCATACTCGGCAGCCGGCGGCCGCAGCATCGTGGTCGAGGAAGGCTGGCTCGGCGTCCGTGATCAGTACCTGACCGACGTAAGCATGAACGACCACGATGCGGTCAATGCATCCATCACCAACGCCGACGGGTCGCCTGCGAACGTCCATTCATTGGTACTGAAGGTCAATGTCGAGGGCAAGGAGGCCATATTCACGGTAATGGTGAATGGCATGCCCGAGACCCATACATTGGGAAAAGGTGTGCACGAGATCACCATCAATTCCACCACGCCTTTCAGCGAGTTCGGGATCGAGCATGACAAGGGCAGATTCAAGATCGGCGGCCTCAAGGCCGGCGGTGAACGGGAAGTCGCCGAAACCGAGACCATCACCACGACCGCCACGGAAACCACCACCGGCCCCGCCGTGACCGAAACCGTCACCCTCACGGAAACCGGCACCGCCACCGTGACCGAAACCAGCACCGACACCATCACCCAGACCACCGCCGGCCCGGCCCTGACCGAAACCGTCACCGCCACGGAAACCGGCACCGCCACCGTGACCGAAACCAGCACCGGCGCCATCACCCAGACCGTGACCGGCCCAGCCCTGACCGAAACCGTCACCGCCACGGAAACCGGCACCGCCACCATGACCGAAACCAGCACCGGCGCCATCACCCAGACCACGACCGGCCCGGCCCTGACCGAAACCGTCACCGCCACGGAAACCGGCACCGCCACCGTGACCGAAACCAGCACCGGCGCCATCACCCAGACCGTGACCGGCCCAGCCCTGACCGAAACCGTCACCGCCACGGAAACCGGCACCGCCACCGTAACCGAAACCAGTACCGACACCGTTACCCAGACCACCGCCGACCCGGCCGTCACCGAAACCGTGACCCTCACCGAGACCAGCACCGGCACCGTGACCGAAACCGGCACCGACACGGTCACTCAGACCGCCAACGGCCCGGCCGCGACCGAAACCGTGACCACCACCGAAACCGGCACCGCCACCGTGACCGAAACCTTCACCGATACGGTGACGCAGACTGCTGCCGGCCCCGAACTGACCGAGACCGTCACCGAATACACCGAGACGGTCACGCTCAGCCAATGGACCGAGACGGTGACGTTGCCGGCCGCGACGGAAACGATCACCGACACCGCGACCGTGACCAGTACGGCCACCGATACGGTACAAAGCCAGACCGTCACCGGCGCCGCGCTGTCTGCGGGCGACGTGCTGCTCCAGGACGACAGCCTGGCCGGCGGCAGCAGTTCCGGCGGCGGCGACGGCCTGGGCCTCGACGCTTTCGTGGCTTTCCACTCGGACCCGGCCGGCCCCTTGCTGCACAACACACCGGCTGTCGAATGAAACGCGAAGGTTCGCGCTGAATGGCGGCGGGCTCCGGCCCGCCGCCGCATGCTTTTCCGAAGAGGCGAAGGATCGATGAGGATACTGTTCATCCACGAGGGACTGGGCCAGTTCCAGACCCTGCACGAATACCTGAATGGCGAAGGGCTGGCGCACTCCTGGTTTCTGTGCAGCACCGGTGTCTACAACACCAACAAGGACAAGATCCCCAACCTGGTCCCGTTCGCCGTCGCCGGCGAAAACGCGAACAGCTACTTCTACACCAAGAACCTCGAAGCCCGCATTCAGCGTTCCTTCCTGATCAAGCAGGCGATCGGCGAACTGCTCAACAAGACCGGCATCGACCTCATCGTCGCCCACGGCTCGGGCGGCTTCCCGCTGCAGCTCTTCGATGAATTCGACATTCCCATCATCAGCTACATCGAGTTTCCGTCCTTCGGCCATCACGGCCACGATCCGAAATACCCGCAGCCGGACTACGCCACTTTCCGCGACAAGGTATTCGAGATGACGAGCTATCACCAGGTGCTCAAGAGCGACCTGGTGATCGTACCCAGCAATTATGCGAGAGAGATGTTTCCGGCCTGCCTGCACGAGCGCATCGCGCCGCAGATGGAAGGTTTCGACATCAAACGCAAGCCCTCCACCTTCGCCAAGGAAGAAGATGTGTTCCACATCGGCTTCTCCGCGCGCGACCTGTCCTCGGCAAAAGGCTTCGAGCAGTTCATTCTGATCGCCAAGGAAATTCTCAAGCTCAGGCCGCAGGTACGCTTCGTTTTCTGCGGCGCGCCGAAAGTGCTCTACAGCTACGAGGACGCTTTTCTGCAGAACAGTTTCCCCGCCGAATCGCGGCCGGAATCCTTCATGCAATACGTATTGCAGCGCGAAGGCATCACGCTGGGCGAGGGCGCGAGCTTCCAGCACGTCAGCTTCGCCGGCTACGACGACTTCGCCAGCTACGTCGAGGCAATGGACATGTTCCTCTACCCGCTGCAGTTCGGCTCGGCCAACTGGGGGCTGTTCGAACTGCTGTTCCGCGGCAAGACCATCGTCGCCAGCGACCGCTGCTTCGTGCCCGAAGTCATCCGCCACGGCCATAACGGCCTGCTGTGCAAGTACGACGACATCGCAAGCTGGGTGCGCTATGCCACCGAGATCATCGACGCGCCACAGGATTTCGTCCATCTGGGCGAAAACGCGCTGGCCGACGCCCATCGGCGCTTCCACATCAGCAAGGTCGCGCCGCGCTACCTGTCGATCTTCGACACCGTGATCCAGCGCCGCAAGCTCGGCGTCTTCTGAACCAGAACAGCCACGGAGGCCACAGCATGCCGTTCGTCGAGCGGAATTCCAGCGGAAAGATCATTGCAGCCCGGCTGACACGCTCGGAAAGCGCGCCGGAGTGGGTCGCCCCCAGCGACCCCGGACTGGCCGCCCTGACCGGCAAGCGGATGCCGGAGGACACGCGCGCATCCCTCGAATACACCGATCAGGGGCTGATCCGCGTGCTCGAAGACCTCATCGACACTTTGCTCGCCAAGGATGTGATCCGCTTCACCGACCTCCCGCTGCCGGCCCAGAACCGTCTCCTGCAAAGGCGCTCATTGCGCAGTTCGCTCAACGGCAATGCGGATCTGCTCGATGACGATGGGGGGCTGCTTTAACCCCGGGCGCGAAAGTCATTTCGAACAAGGCAGAAGCCAGGCGAATTCTTCATTCGCCTGGCTTCTGTTTTTCTGGCGGCCCCCACGGGCGCCGCCCCGCGCCCGCTATGCGATCAAGCGATCCGGCGGCGGCGCCCGCAGGCCAGCAGCCCGGCAAACCCCAGGCCGAGCAACGCCAGCGAGGCGGGTTCCGGCACCTGGCCGGGAATCAGCGACCTGCCACCAACGGTGATGCCGTCGAAGGCGAGGCCGGAATGATAGGACACGTCATCCCAGCTCGACACGCCGAACTCGAGAATGTATTCACCGGCATCGGCAATGTCGAAACGGGTGTTGATCCAGCCTGTGTAGCCGCAACCATCGTCGAAGCACTCGCCGGAGTCCGCGCCCAGCGGCGACCAGACAGGCTCATCGCCAATGATGGACACATTCGCCGAATTGGCACTCTTGCCCAAACCTGACGCACCGATAAGATCATTTCCGTCCGGTGTCGTGCGGATGGTAAACAGCACTTGGGATTGAGTCAGATCCGAGGACAGCAAACGCGCCCAGGCATAATCGGCAAAGCGCCCGCCGTCGGACGTTATGTAATTGAAATCGAATGCCAGGCTATCGCCCGCATTGGCAGAGAAAGCGCTGCTCCGCACATAAGACCCGGTGGTGCCGCCGACTCCGGGCAGCGATGCGCCACCGACTCCACCGCTCGTCGACACCCAGCCGTAGGCGCCGCCGCTGGACGAGGCCGTCACCACACCATTCGCGCCCAGGGTGCCGTAGCTGCCCGTTCCCGTCCAACCGCCCGGCAGCGATCCAGCAACATTCGTCGGCGCGGCGGAAGCCATTGCGGAGAAGCACAGCGTTGCTGCCGCAATCAGGCTCGAAAGTACAGTCGATTTCTTCACGAAACAGTTCTTATAAGACATGGACAAGCTCCTGATAATTGCTCACTCAAAACAGAGCGACTGAGTCAGCCAATTATCAGCAACAGGCGTGCCATGATTTTCACGTCGAATCGGGAAAACCCGGAAAACTCAGCCGAATGTCCTGCAACAGCCTGATTCTATGAAAAACAGGTTTCTTAAGCACTTGATTTTTCTATTCGATTCAGAGGGCCGTGATCTCTTTCACGGAGCCATTCGGAAAAGGCCAAAGGCAAGTTTTCCTGAATCTTGCCGATGCTTTTTTCGAGGCGACTGTAAATGTTTCCGACGGTCCGGCAGGCCGGAACACTCCCCGGAACACGAGCGGGAAAGCATCCGCCAAAGCACCAAAGGCCGGGCCGGCATCGCAAATCCACGCCACGTTCGCCATCCATGCAAAACAGGCACCGGCATGGATTGCCTATCCGATTGCGGGGTCAATGCCCCTGAAGAGGCACCGGCCTCATTCCGGCAGCGGCTCCTTGTACTCTTCGACCCTGATGCCGCGCATCTGATAGCCGGCACTGCCCATTTCGGACTCGATCCGCCCCACGTTCAGCACCCCATTCACCCACACCGGCGACATGTTCATGCCAGCCGGCACGGGCTTGTCGGGGATCACATGAATGAGCTGGTTCGCGGGCGGCGGCGGCACATGCACGCAGGCGCCGAAATACGGCACGAGCAGGAACTCACGAATCGTCCGGCCATCGCTTTCGAGCGGCACGACAAAGCCGGGAATGCGCACCGACTGGCCCGACAGGCGCTCGACCACTGGCGCACGGTCCCACTCCGCGCGCATGCGCGCCATGATCTCGAGCGCGCGCGGATCGTTGTCCTGCAGATCGTCCAGTTGCAGGTCGGCAAAGAATTTCTGCGGGTCCCAGTCGGCCGGAATGAGGTCGTCCCAACTGATCTCGCGGAACACCGCCTTGGCGCCCTTCCCCGCCTTCTCCTTCGCCGGCGCAGCCAGCCTGTCGCCGACCTTGTAGTCGCCGCCGGATTGCGCGGCCGACGGCGAAGCCATGCCGAGGCCGATGGACAATGCGCAGGCCATCACGGCACAGCGGACATTCAGCGAAAAAAACATGTTCATATCCTGATCGTCAGACCATCGGCCAGCGAATAACGGTAGGCGCGCCACGCCGGCACCAGACTGGCCGCCAGGCTGGCGCCGAGCACCGCCCCCAGCAGGCGCCACTCGCCCGCCGACGGCCAGCCCGCGGCGAGATCCAAGCCGTAGCTCGCAGACAGCCACGGCGCCGCCAGCGCGATCGCACCATACAGCAGACCGAGCCCGCCCGCGATACCCGCCAGCGACAGCAATACGCTTTCGAGCGCGAGCAAGGCGAATATCTGCAACGGACTGGCTCCCAGGGCGCGCAGGATCGCCAGTTCGCGCCGCCGCTCGCCCAGGCTGGCAACGACCACCGCCACCAGGCCGGCCAGCCCCACGGCCACGACCAGCGCCGACACCGCCAGCAGCGCGCGCTCGGCCACGCCCACCAGCGACCACAGCTCCTGCAGCGTGGCACCGGGCAGGATCGCGCTCAACGGCTCCGGCCCCATCGTATTGATCTGGCGCTGTACGCGGAACACCGCGACGCGGCTGTCCAGGCCGATCAGCGCCGCGGTGACCGACTTCGGGCTCAGGTCGAACTTGCGCACATGCTCCGGCGCGATCGACAGCCCGGGGATCGGCGCGCCGCCATGCCAGTCGACATGGATCGCCTCGATGCCTTCGAGCCCCACCAGCACGGAGCGGTCCACCGGCGTGCCGGTACGCCCCAGCACGCCCACGATGGTGAAAGGCTTGTCGGCATGATCGGCGAAACGCGGCCCGCCTTCGCCGCCCAGGCTGCCGTGGCTGAGCACGATCCGTTGCCCGATGCGGTAGCCGAAGCGCGCCGCCACCTCGGCACCGACGACCGCCTCGAAGAGGCCGTCCGGCGCGGCCGCGAACGCGCGCCCCTGGGCAAACCCCAGCGCGCGGCCGGCGCCATGGCGGTAGTGGGTGAAGAAATCCGCCGTCGTGCCGACGACCCGCATGCCGCGATGCGAATCGCCCAGCGAGATCGGCACCAGCCACTGCACCTGCGGCAGGGCGGCGAGGCGCTGCATGCTCTGCCACGATACGTTGTTGCTGGCATTGCCGATGTGGAACACCGAATACAGCAGCAACTGCACCGCGCCGCCGCGCGCGCCGACCACCAGGTCGGTACCCGAGATCGTCTGCGCGAAGCCCTCGCGCGCATCGTTGCGCAAGCGTTCCACGCCCAGCAGCAGGGCCACGGAGAGCGCGACCGCGATCACCGTCAACGCCACCGACAGGCGCCGATTGCCGATGCTGCGCAGGCTGAGCGCCAGCACCGGCGTCATGCCCGCTGCTCCGCCGCGCCTGCGGCATGGTTGATCGCTTCCAGGTCGAGGACACGGTCGAAGTGCGCCGCGAGCCGCAGGTCATGGCTGACGAACAGCAGCGCCGCCCCGGACACCGCGCATTCGCCCAGCAAGAGATCGACGAAGGCCTGCTGGCGGTCGGCATCGAGCGCCGAGGTCGGCTCGTCGGCGATCACCAGCCCCGGCCGCCCGATCAGGGCGCGCGCCGCCGCAACGCGCTGCTGCTGGCCGACCGAGAGTTCCGCAGCAGGGCGGGCGAGGACCTCGCGCGCCAGATCGAGGCGTGCGGCCAGACGCGCGACCTCGGCTTCCGGCGAGACACCCGCTTCCGCCAGCCGCGACCGCCGCGCCGCGGAAAAACGGCAGGCCAGCAGGATGTTGTCGCGGCCCGACAGGTAGGGCAGCAGGTTGAACAACTGAAAGACGAAGCCTACATGGTCCGCCCGGAAACGATCGCGCGCACCGGCCGACAGGCTGGCAAGCGGCTGCCCGGCGACACTGATCGTGCCGGCGCCGGGCTGGATCACCCCCCCGATCAGGGACAGCAGCGTGCTCTTGCCGCTGCCGCTCGGGCCGCGCAGGAAAACGCGCTCGCCCGCCTCCAGCACAAGCTCGTCGATGACGAGGCAATCGGTCCGCGCCTTCGGCCAGCGATACCGCATCCCGGCCGCCATGACCATCGGCGCGGCCTGGCCGCGGCCGCGCGGCGCCTCCGCCATCACAGGGGGAGGTCGGCCTTGCCCGGCGTCAGCGCCGCGCTCCCCTGCCCGCTCGCCGTCGCCCGCTCGGCACGCAGCTCCCGCAGCCGCGGAAAAGTGTCGAACAGGCGAGTCTGCAGGACCTTGAGCCTGTCGGGCGTGGCGCATTCGAAGCGGTACTCCGCCTCCAGGTCGGCGTGGCCATCATCGCCCCCGGCCTCGTGCGCCTCGTCATGCCCGTGCCGATGCTCGTGGTGCCCGTCCTGCGGCCACGGAGAATCGAGCTTCACGCCCAGCAACAGGCACTCCGCCCCCGCGGACGGACGGAACAGGCCCGCGCCATCGCGCAGCAGCCGCTCGGCGTCGGCCATGGCCTTGCGCTGTTCATCGGTGCGGGGTTCATGCTCGAAGCCCACCAGATTGTCGAGGGGGCTGGCGAATTCGATCATCAGCACCGTATCTGCGCTCACCACGCGCAGCGTGGCCACGCCATGCTCGTGCGCGGCATGCGCTTCATGGTCGCCATGATGTTCGTGGGTTTCATGCCCCTCATGGGCATGCACGGCCTGAAGCGGCGCGGCGCCGACGAGCGCGGCGCAGGCCATCGCGGCAAGGACTGCAGGTTTCATGCTTTCTCCGGAAACGGACGAGACTCGGACAGACCGCTTTAATGCTACAATGTTGCATCAACGCCGAGCAAGTTTTGCACGAGATGCCAGACCACTCGCATTCCGCCTTCGTTCCTGTTTCCGCCCGCGACCTGATCGCCGCCCACGGCGGCCGGATCACGCGTACCCGCGTGGCCGTCATCGAAGCGCTGCAGACCGGCCAGCATCCGCTGTCGCACGACGAGATCGGTGCGGCGCTGAACGCCGCCGGCATCGCCCACGACCGCGTCACCCTTTACCGCGCGCTCGACTGGCTGGTGGAACAAGGCATCGCGCAGCGCATCGCCGGCGGCGAGCGGGCCTGGCGCTTCGAGCTCCAAAGCGGCGGCGACCATCGCCATGCGCACTTTCACTGCGACCGCTGCGGCCAGATCCTGTGCCTCGAAGACGTTCCCGCGACCGCAGCTCCAGTGCTGCCGGCAGGTTTCGAGCTTGCCCGCAGTGAACTCGTCCTGCATGGCGCCTGTGCCGACTGCGGCCGCCAGAACGACCAAACCGGAAAATGATGAACACCCCGGCAACACACGACCCCTCCCGGACGGGCGGACGCCCGGCGCCCGGCCTTCGGCCCCCCCCCCTCCCGCACAGCCTGCTCGGCACCGGCATCATGGCGCGCCTGGGCCTTGCCGCCCTGGCCACCGGCCTGCTGTGGCTGGCCGTGCTGTGGGCGCTGGACTGACGCGATGCACCCCGCTCCACCGCCCTTCATCCGCATCGAGAACCTGACCCTCGGCTACGACCGCCACCCGGCGGTACACCACCTGAGCGGCGACATTCCCGCCGGCGCCCTGGTCGCCGTGATCGGTCCCAACGGCGCCGGCAAGTCGACCCTGCTGAAGGGGCTCGCCGGCGAACTGCGCCCCATCGGCGGGCGCATCGTGATGCCCGGCCTGCCGCCGGGCGCGCTGGCCTACCTGCCGCAGCGCGGCGAGATCGACCACAGCTTTCCGGTATCGGTGTTCGACGTCGTCGCCATGGGGCTGTGGCGCGAGGTCGGCGCCTTTGGCGGGCTGTCGCGGACGCAGCGCCAGCGGGTGCGCGATGCGCTGGCCGCGGTCGGCATGTCCGGCTTCGAAGCGCGGCCGATCGGCTCGCTGTCGGGCGGCCAGTTGCAGCGCGCCCGCTTCGCCCGCCTGATGCTGCAGGACGCACCGCTGATCCTGCTCGACGAACCTTTCGCCGCGATCGACAGCCGCACCGTGGATGACCTCGTGCAACTCATCCTCGGCTGGCATCGCGAAGGCCGCACGGTGCTGACCGTGGTGCACGACCTCGAACAGGTCCGCCGCCACTTTCCCACCTGCCTGCTGCTGTCGCGCGAGCCCGTCGCCTTCGGCCCCACCGCCCAGGTGCTGACACCGGACATGCTCGCGCGCGCGCGCCGCCTGTCCGAAGCCTTCGACGACGATGCCCCCGAGTGTCACATCGAACTGCCGCCCACCGCCGTTTCGCCCACCGATGAACACGCGCACCACCACAACCATGCATCGCACCGGCACTGAGCCGCGCTGCGCCCGGCCCTCCGGCAACCGTTCCCTCCCCGCATCGTGACCGAATTCCTGCTCTCCCCCTTCACCGACTTCGCCTTCATGCGCCGCGCGCTCGCCGGCTGCCTGGCGCTCGCGCTCGGCGCCACGCCCGTGGGCGTGTTCCTGCTGCTGCGCCGCATGAGCCTGATGGGCGACGCGATGAGCCATGCCATCCTGCCCGGCGCCGCGCTCGGCTACCTGGCTTTCGGCCTGTCGCTCGGCGCGATGACGATCGGCGGCATCGTCGCCGGCATCGTCGTGGTACTGGCCGCCGGTCTGGTGACGCGCGCCTCGGTCCTGAAGGAAGACGCCAGCCTCGCGGCCTTCTACCTGCTGTCGCTGGCGGCGGGGGTGATGATCGTGTCCCTGCGCGGCCGCAACCTCGACCTGCTGCACGTGCTGTTCGGCTCGGTGCTGGCGCTCGACGACGGCTCGCTGCTGCTGATCGCCTCGATCGCCAGCGTCACGCTGTTCTGCCTTGCCATTCTGTTCCGCCCGCTGGTGATGGAGTGCTTCGACCCCGCCTTTCTGCGCGGTATCAGCAGATGGTCGCCGGTGGCGCACTATGGCTTTCTGATGCTGGTGGTCCTGAACCTGGTCAGCGGCTTCCACGCCCTCGGCACGCTGATGGCGGTCGGCATCATGATCCTGCCCGCGGCCGCCGCGCGGCTGTGGGCGCGCGGGCTACCGGCCCTGCTGCTGCTGGCCGTGCTGTTCGCCTTCGGCAGCGGCGTTGCCGGCCTGCTGCTGTCCTTCCACGCCGACGTTCCGGCCGGGCCGGCCATCGTGCTGGTCTGCGGCCTCGTCTACTTCGTGTCGCTGCTCGCCGCACCAGGCGGCCTGCTGGCCGGGCGCCTGCCGGTTCGCCGCCACCTCGAATCCTGATGCCCCACGACCTTCCCCCTCACGAGAGAGGCTCCATATGAAAACACCCCGCCCCTCACTGCGCCGGCTCGCCGGGTTCCTTGCGCTCTTCGCCCTTTCCGGCCCGGGTGCCACGCTCGCGCAGACCCCGCCACTCGAAGTCACCACCAGTTTCAGCATCCTGGGCGACCTCGTGCGCCAGGTCGGCGGCGACAAGGTCAGGGTCCGTGCCCTGGTCGGCGCCAACGAGGATGCCCATGCCTTCCAGCCACGTCCGTCCGATGCACGCGACATCGGCACGTCCGCACTGGTGGTGGTCAACGGCCTCGGCTTCGACGACTGGATGACGCGGCTGGCCCGCTCCGGGAATTACAAGGGCAGGATCGTCGTCGCCAGCGAAGGGGTAAGCACGATCGAGATGGCCGATGACGATCATGACCACCACGGCCACGATCATGACCACGGCCATGGCGCCGACCCCCATGCCTGGCAGGACCTCGCCAACGCGCAGCATTACGTGGCGAACATCGCCGCGGCACTCGCCGCCGCCGATCCCGCGCATGCCGAGGACTACCGGACCAACGCAGCGCATTACAACGGCAGGTTGAAGGCGCTGGACGCCGAGATCCGCGCAGCTTTCGCCGCCCTGCCGGCCGAACGCCGCAAGGTGGTCACCTCGCACGATGCCTTCGCCTACTTCGGCAAAGCCTATGGCATCCGCTTCCTGGCGCCGGTGGGCGTGTCGAACAACGCCGAGCCCACGGCCAAGGGCGTTGCACGCCTGATCGAACAGCTGAAGGCCGAGAAGATTCCGGCCGTGTTCATCGAAAACGTGGCCGACCCGCGCCTGATCGAGCGCATCCGCAGCGAAAGCGGCACGCGCATCGGCGGCACGTTGTACTCGGACGCGCTGTCAGCGCCCAGCGGCCCCGCCCCCGACTACCTGTCGATGATGCGCTCCAATTTCAAGGTGCTGCACGACGCACTGGCGGCGCAATGAGCGGACGGCCGCGGCGCAGCGCGGCCGCGATCAGCCGAAAACGCTGTGGAGCATCTTGGCACACAGTGCAATCAACAGCCCGGCGAAGATCTTCTTCAGCGTCGCCACCGGCAGCCGGTGCGCCAGGCTGGCGCCGAACGGCGCCACCCACATGCTGACCAGCGACACGAACACCAGTGCCGGCAGATAGACGTAGCCCAGCGTCAGTGCCGGAGTGCCCGGCGCGTTCCAGCCATTGACGAGATAGCCGATCGTGCCGGCCAGGGCGATCGGCAGCCCGATCGCGGCCGAGGTGCCGATGGCGTTCTGCACCTTGACGTTGCACCAGGTCATGAAGGGCACCGACAGCGATCCACCGCCGATCGCGACCAGCGCCGATACGCCGCCGATCACCAGCCCCGCGCCTGTCATACCGGCCGGGCCGGGCAGGTCGCGGCTGGGTTTGGGCTTGATGTTGAGCAGCATCTGGATGGCCACGTAGGCCATGAAAACGGCGAAGAAGATCGCCAGCGCGGCGGTGTTCACCCGCGCTGCGATGAAGGTGGCGCCGAAGGTGCCGAGCAGGATCCCTGGCGTGATCGAACGCACCACGTCCCAGTGCACCGCGCCGTGGGCATGATGCGCGCGCAGGCTGGACACCGAGGTCAGCACGATGCTGGCCATCGAGGTCCCCAGCGCCATGTGCACCACCTGGTCGAGCGGAAAACCCTGGGCGAGAAACAGCGTGGTCAGCATCGGCACCATGATGCCGCCACCGCCGACGCCGAGCAGGCCGGCAAAGAAGCCGACGACCGCGCCGAGAACGGGATAGGTGAGCCACCAGATATCGAAAGTCATACGAAAAATCCACTATGTATCAGGCCTGGCCGCCGGATTGCGGGCGACACGTGATGGCCCCTGGTCGGCGCTGGCGCCCGCGCGACGCCATGTAGACGAAAAAGGCGCAACCACGATGGCTGCGCCTTTTCGTCTGGCCCCCCGCCTGTGCCGTCTCCGCCGGGCATCCTGAACCATGGGTTCAGGGAGGTCGCGTCCCTTCCGCTTCAGGATCACCCGCGAGGGGCGTTCACACCAGCGGCCTTGATGGTCGGCAACCGAGTCTCTCGACTATTGGTTCAAGGAATCTACGACTTCAACGAACACTGCAGGGGATTGATCGGTATTGCGTATGGCGTGCCCTCAGAACAGTTTTTCCTGCTGGGCCAGTACGCCGTCGAGGCGTGCTTTCATGAGTCCGATTCTACGCTTCACGCCCGGTATGTCAAACCCGTTCCCGCGCTGGTGCTGCAAGAATTCGTGGGCGATGTTGAGTGCGGTCATGACCGCCAACTTTTCGCCCGACGCGTTCGTCCTGCCCTCCAGTTCACGGAGCCGGTCGTCCAGATAGGCGACGGTCGCCAGCAGGTCGTCCCGCGTCTCGGGGGTGCAGGAAACGCGGTACTCCTTGCCGAGCAGCATCACGTCCAGATGATCCATCGACACGTTTTTCAGGCCTCCGGCAATTTGTCGAGCAAGGCATCGAGGCGATCGACCGCCAGCTTGAGCTTGGCAGCAAGCTGGCGGTTCTCGGCGTCGAGCTGGGCAACACGGCCGTGCAGGCCGACGTTCTCGGCCTTGGTCCGGTTGTGCAGGCTGATGAGTTGCTCGAGCTGGGCTTCGAGCTGAGCAAGTTCGCTATCCATGGCGCCGATCGTAGAACAGTGGGTCGGGAACGGTCAATCAGCGTTGGACCTGGGTCACGTCGCGCACGGCGCCGGTATCGGCCGACGTCGTCAGCGCCGCATAGGCCTGCAGCGCCGCCGACACTACGCGCTGGCGGCTGGCCGGCTTCCAGGCCGCGCTGCCCTTCGCCTCCATCGCCGCGCGGCGGGCGGCCAGTTCGGCATCGGAAATCGCCAGGTGGATACGGCGCCCGGGGATGTCGATCTCGATCGTGTCGCCGTCCTCGACCAGCGCGATCGCGCCGCCGCAGGCCGCCTCGGGCGAGGCGTGGCCGATCGACAGGCCGGAGGTTCCGCCGGAAAAGCGGCCGTCGGTGAGCAGCGCGCATTCCTTGCCGAGCCCGCGGCTCTTCAGATACGAGGTCGGATACAGCATCTCCTGCATGCCGGGGCCGCCCTTCGGCCCTTCGTAGCGGATGATGACCACGTCGCCGGCCTGCACCCGTTCGCCGAGGATGCCATCGACGGCGTCTTCCTGGCTCTCATACACCCGCGCCGTGCCGGTGAATCTCCAGATCGACTCGTCCACGCCGGCCGTCTTCACGATGCAGCCCTTTTCGGCGATGTTGCCGTACAGCACGGCGAGACCGCCGTCGGCGGTGAAGGCATGCTCCTTGCTACGGATCACGCCGTGCTCGCGGTCGCTGTCGAGTTCGTTCCAGCGCCGGTTCTGGCTGAACGCGACCTGGGTCGGCACGCCGCCCGGCGCCGCGCGGAAGAAGGTGTGCACCGCCTCGTCCGTGGTGCGCGTGATGTCCCACTTGTCCAGGGCCTCGGCCATCGAGGCGCTGTGCACCGTCGGCACATCGGTATGCAGCAGGCCGGCGCGGTCGAGCTGGCCGAGAATGGACATGATGCCGCCGGCACGATGAACATCCTCGATATGCACGTCCGGCACCGCCGGTGCGACCTTGGAGAGGCAAGGCACGCGGCGGCTGATGCGGTCGATGTCCTGCATCGTGAAATCGACCCCGGCCTCGCGCGCGGCCGCCAGCAGGTGCAACACGGTATTGGTCGACCCGCCCATCGCCACGTCCAGGCTGATCGCGTTCTCGAAGGCCTTGAAACTGGCGATCGAACGCGGCAGCGCCGAGACGTCGTCCTGCTCGTAGTAGCGGCGCGCAAGGGCGACGATGCTGCGGCCGGCCTCCTTGAACAGCCGTTCGCGGTCGGCGTGGGTGGCGAGCGTGGTGCCGTTGCCCGGCAGCGACAGGCCGAGCGCCTCGGTGAGGCAGTTCATCGAGTTGGCGGTGAACATGCCCGAGCACGAACCGCAGGTCGGACAGGCCGAGCGCTCGATCGCATCCACCTCTTCATCCGAACAGCTCTTGTCCGCGGCCTTGACCATCGCATCGACCAGATCGAGCGAGATGACCTTGGCTTCCCACTTGACCTTGCCCGCCTCCATCGGCCCGCCGGAGACGAATATCACCGGGATGTTGAGGCGCAGCGCGGCCATCAGCATGCCCGGGGTGATCTTGTCGCAGTTCGAGATGCACACCAGCGCGTCGGCGGTGTGGGCATTGCACATGTATTCGACGCTGTCGGCGATGAGGTCGCGGCTGGGCAGCGAGTACAGCATGCCGCCGTGGCCCATGGCGATGCCGTCATCGACGGCGATGGTGTTGAATTCCTTGGCGACGCCGCCCGCGGCCTCGATCTCGCGCGCGACGAGCTGGCCCATGTCCTTCAGGTGCACGTGGCCGGGCACGAACTGGGTGAAGCTGTTGGCGATGGCGATGATCGGCTTTTCGAAATCGCCGTCCTTCATGCCGGTAGCGCGCCACAGGGCGCGGGCACCCGCCATGTTGCGGCCGGCGGTGGATGTGCGGGAACGGTACTGGGGCATGGGGGCGCTCCGGAAACTCTGCAGTAAAGCGCGTGATTCTAACGCGCGCAACGAAGCATGCGTATCATCCCGGCTCTCGCCTTTCGCAGGAGTCGCCATGCAGGAGCCCGCCATCGCCCCCGTCGCCGCCAACACCGACTCGTCCGCAGCCGAGGCAGGCTTCGACCTCGACGCCGCCGAGGTCCGCGTCCTCGGCATCCTGATCGAGAAGGCCTTCATCACCCCCGACGCCTATCCGCTGTCGGTCAACGCCATCGTCACCGGCTGCAATCAACTGACCGCGCGCGAGCCGGTGATGCATTTGTCCGAAGCGGAAGTCCAGGCCGCGATCGACAGCCTGATCGGGCGGCGGCTTGCCGCCAAGCGCGACCAGCCCAGCGCGCGCGTCGCCAAGTACGAACACCTCGTGCGCCTGCGCCATTCGCTGCCACCGCCCGAGCAGGCCGTGCTGGCGACGCTGATGCTGCGCGGCGCGCAGACCGCGGGCGAACTGCGCCAGCGCTGCGAGCGCCTGCATCGCTTCGACGACATCGCGGCGGTGGATGCGGTGCTGGAGCATCTGGCGGAGAAATACCCTCCGCTCGCGACGCCGCTGCCGCGCGCGCCCGGCACCAAGGAAACGCGCCACGCCCATCTGCTCGGCGGCCAGGCCGCGGTCGAGGAAATGGCCGAAAGCCAGCAGGCCGGCAGCGGCGGCGCGGGCGGACGCGGGCGGATTGCGGAACTCGAGGACGAAATTCGCCGTCTGCGTGAGGACTTCGACGCCCTGCGGGGCGAATTCGACACCTTCCGCCAGCAGTTCGACTGATCCCGCCCGGCTGGTTTCGTCCGGCGGACGCCTTCCAGCCTCCCCTCCCAGGCCACGCCCATGCTGACCCACCCGCAGTTCGACCCCATCGCCTTCTCCCTCGGCCCGCTTTCGGTGCGCTGGTACGGGTTGATGTATCTGATCGCCTTCACGCTCTTCATCGTGCTCGGGCGCCTGCACGCGCGCCGCCGCCCGGAACTGGGCTGGAACGCGCAGATGCTGGACGACCTGCTGATGTATGGCGTGCTCGGCGTCATCATCGGCGGCCGCCTCGGCGAGGTGATGTTCTTCCAGCCCGGCTATTACCTGCAGCATCCGGCCGAGATCCTGGCGATCTGGAAAGGCGGCATGAGCTTCCACGGCGGCTTCCTCGGCGTGCTGGCCGCCATGTGGCTCTACGCCCGCCGCCATGGCAAGTCCTTCTGGCAGGTGACGGACTTCATCGCCCCGCTGGTTCCGACCGGCCTCGCCGCCGGACGCATCGGCAATTTCATCAACGGCGAGCTGTGGGGACGCCCGGTGGACGGCGAACTGCCGTGGGCGATGGTCTTTCCCTGGGTGGACGCGCTGCCGCGCCACCCGTCCCAGCTCTACCAGGCGCTTGGCGAAGGCGTGCTGCTGTTCGCGGTCCTGTGGTGGTACTCGGCCAGTCCGCGCCCGCTGCGCGCGGTATCGGCCGTGTTCCTGATCGGCTACGGCAGCCTTCGCTTCGCCGCGGAGTTCTTCCGCACGCCGGACCCCGGCATCTTCGGCACGCTGTCGCTGGGGCTGTCGACGGCACAATGGCTTTGCCTACCGATGATCCTCGCCGGCGCCGCGCTGCTGGCACTGAACCGCCGGCACGCATAGGACATTCCTCACGCGCGAGACGGGACCCGCCGGAGCAAATGCCCCGGGCTGTGACATACTTCCTTACCAATTGGACCAATTCGCCTGGTCGCAAGCGCTCAGACGTTATGATTGCGTGTTCACGCATAACGATTCGGGGACAAGATGGCAGGGAACGGACTCGTATCGCGCAGCTTGTCGCGAATGCGGCAACTGATGGGCAGCCGCAGCGAGCGTCAGGTGGAGCCTACCGAACGCGGCCTGGAGAAGATCCGCAGCCAGCTCCAGGAATGCGCCGAGGGCCGCGGCGGAGAAATCTCGACGCGCCAGCGCGCCGCGCGCCTGGCCGAGGCCTATCTCCGCCTCGACGACAGCGGACGCAGGGCCATTCTGCGCATGATTGCGCTCGAGTTCGGGCCGGACCCCGTCCGGGTCGAGGCCGCGCACCAGGCTTACCAGGCCGCGGTGGGCACCCCCGCGCAGTGGGATGCCGAGGCACAGTTGCGCACGGCAATGCGCTCGAGCCGGCTGCGCATCCTGACCCAGTTCAACGCCATTCCGCAGGGCGTCAAGTTCCTCGTCGACCTGCGCGCCGACCTGCTTCGCTTCGTCGCCGACGACCCGCAGCTGAAGCCGCTCGACCGTGAGCTCGAGGCCCGGCTGTCGGCCTGGTTCGACGTCGGCTTCCTCGAACTGCAGCGCATCACCTGGGCCTCTCCCGCCGCATTGCTCGAAAAGCTGGTGAAGTACGAGGCGGTGCACGAAATCCGCTCGTGGGACGATCTCAAGAACCGGCTCGACTCGGACCGCCGCTGCTACGCCTTCTTCCATCCGCGCATGCCGCTCGAGCCGCTGATCTTCGTCCAGGTCGCCCTGCTGGAAGATCTCGCCGACGATGTCCAGCGCCTGCTCGACATCGAGGCGCCGCTGGCCGACGCGAGCAAGGCCACCACCGCGATCTTCTACTCGATCAGCGCGACGCAGACCGGCCTGCGCGGCGTATCCTTCGGCAACTTCCTGCTCAAGCGCGTGGTCGAGGACCTGCAACGCGACTTCCCCCGGCTGAACACCTTCGCCACCCTGTCGCCCATTCCCGGCCTGGTTCGCTGGGTCCAGCGCAACCCGCAGGAACTGGCGCAAGCCATTTTCCCGGCAGACTGGAAGCGCCTCGCCGCCGCCGGCATCGAGGGGCCGGACTCCGCGCTGTTCGCGGAGCTGATGGAGGGCAAGGACGCCTGGACGTCCGACCCCCAGCTCGCGCGTACCCTGCACGACCCCCTGCTTCGCGTCGCCGCCCGCTACCTGCTGCATGCGAACCGCGACGGCAAGCCGGCCGACACCGTGGCACGCTTCCATCTCGGCAATGGCGCACGCGTCGAACGCCTGAACTGGCAGGCCGACACCTCGCCCAAAGGACTCGCGCAGTCATGGGGCCTCATGGTCAACTATCTGTACGACCCCGACCGCATCGAAGCCAATCTGGAAGCCTTTGCCGGAGAAGGGCGCATCGACGCCTCGGCCACAGTCAAGCGCCAGGCAAGGCGCTGAGCCCACCAGCCCTCACGCTTCGTTTCCCATCACGCCGGCCTCACTGCCCGGCGCCACCGGACGATCTCGATGTTCCTCCGCTTTCGACACGCTTCGATCCGCTTCCGCCTGCTGCTGGCAAGCACCACGGTACAAGTGGTGCTGCTGAGCCTGCTGCTGGCCAACAGCGTGCGCCTGATGAACAACGCAGCATCGGCGAGCCTGGACACCACCATCAGCCAGAACTCGAGCATGCTGCACGCCATGGCCACCACCTACGGCGAACAGCAGCGCTACGGAGAGCTGCAGGACATCCTCGGCGAACTGCTGCTCGGCGCCAGCGAAGGCCTGGTCTATGTCCGCATCATCTCGCCCGACCGCACGCCGCTGGTCAGCGCCGGCCGGCCCGACATCGAGACGCTGCCCGAACCCACGGTGATCCGCACCGGCTTCTTCGAAGGCGTGCTGGGCAACGAAATCGTGCATGTGCGCCATCCCCTGCTGCTGCCGCGCAATGAGGTGGGCCTGCTGCAGTTCGGCGTGTCGGTGTCCGGCCTCGCCGCAGCCCGCCGCGCGATCACCGAGCAAGGCCTGGCGATCGCACTGTCCGAGATCGTGCTGACCTTCCTGCTGCTGTCGACGATCGGCTACCTGCTCACCCGCAACCTGGGGCAACTGCTCGCCGGCAGCAAGGCCATCGCGGACGGGCACCTCGAACACCGCGTTCCCTCCCGCGGCCACGACGAGCTGTCGGTCATCTCCCGCCACTTCAACATCATGGCGGCGACGCTGCAGCGGCGCGTCGCGGAGCTGCAGGACACCGCGACACGGCTCAAGATCAGCGAAGAGCGCCACTCGCTCGCGTTGCGCGGCGCAAACGACGGGCTGTGGGACTGGGACATTCCCGCCGGCACGGCCTATTATTCGGATCGTTTCTGCGAAATCCTCGACCTGCCGCCGGGCGGGCTCATTGCCTCCCCCGAGGCCTTCCTCGACTACATCCACCCCGAGGAGCTACCCGAATACCGCGAGCGCATGATCGAGCACCTCAAGGGCGAGAGCGCGCAGTTCATGATGGAACACCGCGTCCGGTTACCCGACGGCAACTACCGCTGGGTCCTGACCCGCGGTGTCGCGCGCCACAACGGCACACCGCAGATCTCGCGCATGGCCGGCTCCATCAGCGACATCGACATCCGCAAGCGCGCAGAAGAGCAACTGATCCACGACGCGCTGCACGACGGGCTGACCGGCCTCCCGAACCGGGCACTGTTCATCGAGCACGTCAACCACGCCCTTGCCCAGCGCCGGCGCGACAGCGATGACATGGTCGCGGTCGTCGCCATCAACCTCGAGCGCTTCAGCCTCGTCAATGACAGCTACGGTCACGCCGTCGGCGACGAACTGCTGCGCCGCGTCGCCGCCCACATCAAGGCCGCAATGCGCGAGGGCGACGTCGCCGCGCGCGTGGGCGGCGACCAGTTCGCGGTGCTGCTGAACGACTTGTCGAATTCGGCCGATGCGCTGCGGATCTGCGAAACACTCGTTGCCCTGCCCTCGTTCTCCGCGCCGACGGCCGACCGCATCCTGCACCCGCGCTGCAGGATCGGCATCGCACTGAGCGACGCCGGGGACGAAGATGCGCAAGCCCTGCTGCGCGATGCCGACAACGCCCTGCACAAGGCCCGCCAGAGCGAGACTTCACCGATCGAGTTCTTCCACGCCTCGATGCACACCCACGCCGTCCGTGCCCTGCAGCTCGAATCCGACCTGCGCTGGGCGCTCGCCCATGGGGGGCTGGCGGTCCACTACCAACCGATCGTCGCGCTGTCGGACCACCGCACGGCAAGCTTCGAGGCGCTGGTGCGCTGGCCGCACCCGACACACGGGCTTCTGTCGCCATCCGAATTCATCCCCCTGGCCGAGACCCTGGACCTGATCCACGATCTCGGCATGGAAGTGCTGCGCATCGCCTGCGCCGACATGCGCAACTGGAAGAACCGCCCCGAAAGCCTGCGCGCGCGCGTCAGCGTCAACCTTTCCGCACGGCAACTGGCCCGCCCGACGCTCGCCACGGAGCTGCTCGCGGTCATCGACCGCAACGGCCTGCCCCACGAACTGATCCGCTTCGAAGTCACGGAGAGCCTGCTCGCCCGCCCCGACGGCCCCGCGACGCGCAGCCTGCAGGAGTTGCGCAGCGCCGGCATCGAGATTCTGATCGACGACTTCGGCACCGGCTTCTCCACGCTGAGCTACCTGCATACGATGCCTTGCGACTCGGTCAAGCTCGACGGCTCGTTCGTCCGTTCGATCACCGAGGACCGCCGCCTGCAGGCCATCGTCCGGCGCAGCATCGAGCTGGCCCACGATCTCGGCATGACTGTCGTCGCCGAGTGCATCGAGGACGAACACCAGCTCGAGGTATTGCGCGAGCTCGGCTGCGACTACGGACAAGGTTTCCATTTCGCCCGTCCCCAGGACCGCGACCTGACGCTGCAATGGCTGGAACAGGAGTCGGCAAAGGCCAAGAATCGATGAAGAACAGACTGACCGCCCTTGCGATCGCCGCGGCCCTGCATGCCAGCCCGGCCGCAGCAGACATCGAAACCGCCACCTTCTCCGGCTTCGGCACCCTGGGCGCCGTGGCCACGCAGACGGACGACCTCCAGTTCCTCCGCGTGGGCATCGAAGCGCCCGGCTCCGACACGGTCAAGCTCGGCTCCGACTCGGTCCTCGGCATGCAAGGCAATTTTCGCCTCGGCGGCAGCACCGAGGCCGTTCTCCAGGTCCTGACCCGCAAGACGCCCAAGAACAACTACACACCCCGCGCCTCGCTGGCCTTCCTCAGCTTCGCGCCCGCCCCGGAATTCACGCTGCGCGCGGGGCGCCTGCGCGTGCCGGCCTTCATGCTGTCGGACTCGCTCGACATCAACTACGCACACCCCTGGGTACGCCCTCCGGTCGAGGTCTACACGCTCAACCCCTTTGCCGATCTCGACGGCATCGACCTCCTTTACCGCACCCGGATCGGGGATGTCGACCTGGAACTCCATCCCTACTTCGGACGCAGCCGCGTCGACATCACCGAATCCGGCCGGGCCTCGCTCTCGCGCCTGCGCGGCCTCAACCTCGGGCTATCCAGAGGATCGCTGACGCTCCACCTCGGCTATTCGCGTGCGCGCCTCGATCTGCGCTGGGGCGACGCCGAATTCGGCGTCCTGCAGCACGCTCTGGAGGCCCTGCCGGAAGGCCGGCACATCCTCGCCGAAATGCAGGGGAACGGCGCTTCGACCTCGTTTACGTCAGCGGGCTTCCAGTGGGACGACAACCGCTGGCAGTTGATCGGCGAATACGCCGCGCGCCGCGCCTCGGGGTTCGTCAACAGCGCCCACGGATGGCACCTGACGGTGGGGCGGCACATCGGCCCCACCACGCCTTACGTCAGGCTTGCCCGTACCCGGCAGGACGAGCCGATCGTCGGCGACGCGCTCAGCGCAGGGCTGCCGGCGGTCGAGGCCTTCAATGCGTCGCGCAACGCAAGCCAGCGCAGCATCGGCGCGGGCCTGCGCTGGGATGCGCACACCAACGCGGCGCTGAAGATCGAGCTGACGCGCACCCACGTCGACGCTGACGGATGGGGGGCCTTCTTCCCGACCGGCGACATCGCTTCCACCCGCGTCAGCGATCGCAAGATCAACACTTTGAGCATCTCGATCGATGTGGTCTTCTGATCGACACGGCGCACCCCGCCTCTGGATCGTCCTCGTCTCCATCCTGCTGGCCTTCGCCACGGGGGAGACGAGAGCAGAGCTCCTGATCGCCACGGCGCGCGACGGCGCCGTCGAGGCATTGAGCCGGGACGAAGCCGAACAGCTTTACCTGGGGCGCCGCGCGACGCTCGCCGCTCGCACCCCCCTGCTGCTGCTCGACCTTCCCCCCGGCGAGTCGCGCGACCAGTTCTACCGGCTCCTGACCGGCAAGAACCCGAGCCAGATCCGGGCCTACTGGTCGCGCATGGTATTCACCGGCCGTGCCCTGCCACCCAAGGAAGCCGCCGACGCGAGCGATGCGCGCCGGCTCCTGCTCGAGAACCCCGGCGCCATCGGCTACCTTCCGTCGCATTACGCCAACGATCCGAGCCTGCGCATCCTCCTGCACCTCGAATGAGCCGCACGGCATCGCGGGGAGCGATGGTGCCGCCAGGATCGCGTTGATACACTCCGCGTTTTCGTGCCCGACTCCGCCGCAGCAGCCTCCGTGATCAAGATCGAACGACTCAGCAAAACCTATCGCGTCGAAGGCCAGGAAGTCAGCGCGCTGGACGACATCACCCTGGAAATCGGCAAGGGCGAGGTGTTCGGCATCATCGGCCGTTCCGGCGCCGGCAAGAGCACACTGCTGCGCAGCCTGAACCTGCTCGAACGCCCGAGCACCGGCCAGGTGCTGATCGACGGCGAGGACATCACCGGCTTCGACCACAACCGCCTGCATACACTGCGCCAGCGCATCGGCATGATCTTCCAGCATTTCAACCTGCTCAGCGCCAAGACCGTGGCCGGCAACATCGACTGGCCACTGCGCTGCACCGGCAACCTGGATGCCGCCCGGCGCGCCGAACGCGTATCCGAGCTGCTGGCGCTGGTGGGGCTGAGCGAGCATGCGAACAAGTACCCCGCGCAGTTGTCCGGCGGGCAGAAGCAGCGCGTCGGTATCGCGCGGGCGCTCGCCAACCGGCCGCGCTTGCTGCTGTGCGACGAGGCGACTTCCGCGCTCGACCCCGAGACCACGCAATCCATCCTGCGCCTGCTGCTCGACATCAACCGCCGGCTCGGCCTCACGATCGTGCTGATCACGCACGAAATGCAGGTCATCCGCACGCTGTGCGACCGGGTGGCAGTCATCGACGGCGGGCGCATCGTCGAAAGCGGCAGGGTGGCCGACGTGTTCCTGCACCCGCGGCATCCGGTCACCCGCAGCATGGTGGCGCAGGGGGACCCGCTCACCGCCGCAATGCTCGACCCTGCCCATGCCTTCGCCCAGGACAAGCTGCGCGGCACGCTGGTGCGCCTGACCTATCTCGGCGACGTCACCTACCAGCCCATCCTGAGCCGCATCATGGCGGCCAGCGCGGCGCGCTTCACGATCCTGCAGGGCGAGGTATCGAGCATCAAGGACCTGCCTTTCGGCCAGTTGCTGCTCGAACTCGAAGGCGGCAACGAGGACATCCGCAAGGTGTTCGCCGAACTGGACCGGCATCGCATCCACCACGAGGTGCTGCAATGATCGACCTGTCGATGATCGAATGGGGCGACATCGCGTTCGCCACCTGGGAAACCCTGGTGATGACCGGCGTGTCGCTGTTCTTCACCATCCTGTTCGGCCTGCCGCTCGGCATCCTGCTGTTCGTCACCTCCAACGGGCAATTGCTGGAGCGGCGCGGCCTGTACCGCGTGCTGTCCTTCATCGTGAACGTGCTGCGTTCGGTCCCCTTCCTGATCCTGCTGATCGTGATGATCCCGGTGACGGTGATCCTGATCGGCACCTCGCTCGGCGTCGAAGGCGCGATTCCGCCGCTGGTGGTGGCCACTGCGCCCTTTTTCGCCCGCCTGGTGGAGAATGTGCTGCGCGAGATCGACCGCGGCATCATCGAGGCCTGCCAGTCCATGGGCATCCGCACCCACCGCATCATCTTCGGCGCCCTGCTCCCCGAGGCCCTGCCCGGGCTCATCGCCGCGACGACGGTCACCGCGATCACCTTGATATCCTACGCGGCGATGTCCGGCGTGATCGGCGGCGGCGGCCTGGGCGACCTCGCCATCCGCTTCGGCTACCAGCGCTTCCAGACCGAAGTGATGGTGATCACCGTCGCGCTGCTGGTGGTGCTGGTGCAACTCATCCAGCACGCGGGCGATCGCCTCGTGCTGCACTTCACCCGTAAATGACGCATCAACCCAGGAACCCATCATGAACCTCACGCTTCGCAAACTGCTGTGCGCCGCCCTCGGCACCCTTGCCTTCACCACCGCCGCGCATGCCGCGGACAAGCTGGTCATCGCCGCCACCCCCGTGCCGCACGCCGAACTGCTCGAATTCGTCAAACCCGGGCTGGCCAAAGAAGGCGTGGAACTCGAGATCAAGGTCTTCACCGACTACGTGCAGCCCTCCATGCAGACCAACGAGAAACGCGTGGACGGCAACTTCTTCCTGCACCAGCCCTACCTGGATGAATTCAAGAAGAAGCAAAAGAACGACATCCAGACCGTCGTCGCGAAAATCCACGTCGAACCCTTCGCCGGCTACTCGTCCAAGCACAAGAGCATTGCCGACCTGCCCGACGGCGGCACCGTCGCCCTGCCCAACGATCCCTCCAATTCCGGCCGCGCCTTGCTGCTGCTGGCCAGGCAGGGGCTGATCACGCTCAAGGACCCGGCCAACGTCATCGCCACCCCCCGCGACATCGTCTCCAACCCCAAGAAGCTGAAGTTCCGCGAACTCGAAGCCGCCACGCTGCCGCGCGTCCTGGGCCAGGTCGACCTCGCCCTGATCAACACCAACTACGCGATCCAGGCCAAGCTCAACCCGATCACCGACTCCCTCTTCATCGAGGACGCCAGCTCGCCCTACGCCAACCTGCTGGTCGGACGCGAGGACAACGCCGGCAGCCCGGCGATGAAGAAGCTGGCCGACGCGCTGACCTCGCCCGAAGTCAGGCAGTTCATCGCCGACAAGTACAAGGGTGCCGTCGTGCCGGCGTTCTGAGCATCGGGCGCCTTCTACCGCGGGGCTGCCGCGGCCCTGCATCGTCGCGGCAGCCTAAAGCACAAAACTTTATATCGAATTTCTTTTTTATTATTTTTTGATCCATCTTGGCACTTGTAGACTCCTGAGCTATCGCTTACAGGAGTCTTCATCATGCCGTTTCCGGCTTTCTCCCGGCACAGACCAGCCCGCACCGGGCACCATGCGCCGCAGTCCGCCTCCCCCGCCGAGCCAGGCCTCGGCAAGTTCCCGGTGGCGCGCTGATGTCCGCAACCAAGACCTTCCGCGTTCTGCCGGGCTTCAACCTGACGCTCGGCTACACGCTCGGCTATCTGTCGCTGATCGTGCTCATCCCGCTCGCCGCGGTATTCCTGAAAACCGCCGAGCTGAGCCTTGACGAGTTCTGGAACGTCGTCACCGCACCGCGCGTGCTGGCCTCGTACAAACTGTCGTTCGGCATGTCCCTGCTCGCCGCCGCCATCAACGCGGTATTCGGCCTGATGCTGGCCTGGGCGCTGGTGCGCTATTCCTTCCCGGGCAAGAAGCTGATCGACGCCCTGGTGGATCTGCCTTTCGCGCTGCCCACGGCGGTGGCGGGCATCTCGCTGACCGCGCTGTACGCGAAGAACGGCTGGTTCGGCCAGTACCTCGACCCACTCGGCATCCAGGTGGCCTTCAAACCGCTGGGCGTGCTGGTTGCGCTGGTGTTCATCGGCCTGCCCTTCGTCGTGCGCACGGTGCAGCCGATTCTCGAAGACCTCGACACCGAGCTCGAAGAAGCCGCCACCAGCCTCGGCGCGCGGCGCTGGCAGGCCTTCCGCCACGTCATCCTGCCGATCCTGTTCCCGGCGCTGCTCACGGGCTTCGCGCTCGCCTTCGCCCGCGCAGTGGGCGAATACGGCTCGGTGATCTTCATCGCCGGCAACATCCCGATGGTGTCCGAGATCACCCCGCTGATGATCATCACCAAGCTCGAGCAATACGACTATGCCGGCGCCACGGCCATCGCGACCGTGATGCTGCTCCTGTCCTTCATCCTGCTGCTCATCATCAACGGCCTTCAGGCATGGACGGCCAAACGTACCGGGAGGGACCGCTGATGGCCGGCGCGACCACATTGCACCTGGGCGGCGACCAGGCCACCCGCTTCGAAAGCCGCGCGGCGACGCGCGAGACGCCGCTGGTGAAGTGGCTGATCCTGGGCACCGCCCTCAGCTTCTTCACGATCTTCCTGCTGATGCCGCTGATCGCGGTGTTCATCGAGGCGCTAAGAAAGGGCTGGGAAACCTATGCCACGGCACTGATCGACCCCGACGCACTGTCGGCATTGCGCCTGACCCTGCTCGCGGCCGTCATCGCGCTGCCGCTGAACCTGGTGTTCGGCGTATGCGCGGCCTGGGCGATCGCCAAGTTCGAGTTCCGCGGCAAGCATTTCCTGATCACGCTGATCGACCTGCCGTTCTCCGTATCGCCGGTCATCGCAGGCCTGATCTACGTGCTGGTGTTCGGCGCCCAGGGCTGGTTCGGACCGTGGCTGTCGGAGCACGACGTGAAGATCATCTTCGCCGTGCCGGGCATCGTGCTCGCCACCGTATTCGTCACCTTCCCCTTCATCGCCCGCGAGCTGATCCCGCTGATGCAGGCACAGGGCAAGGAAGAAGAAGAAGCGGCGATCGTGCTCGGCGCCAACGGCCTGCAGACCTTCTGGCACGTCACCCTGCCCAACATCAAGTGGGGCCTGCTGTACGGCGTGATCCTGACCAATGCGCGGGCGATGGGCGAGTTCGGCGCGGTATCGGTCGTATCCGGCCACATCCGCGGCGAAACCAACACCCTGCCGCTGCACGTCGAGATTCTCTACAACGAATACCAGTTCGCCGCCGCCTTCGCGGTGGCCTCGCTGCTGGCCCTGCTGGCGCTGGTGACCCTGGGCATCAAGACCTGGGTCGAACACCGCGCTGCCGTGGCCTACCGCAATTCACAGGACGACGCATCATGAGCATCCAGGTACGCAACATCCAGAAGCAGTTCGGCGCCTTCACCGCACTCGACGACATCTCGCTCGACTTCCCGACCGGCGAACTGGTCGCCCTGCTCGGCCCGTCGGGCTGCGGCAAGACCACGCTGCTGCGCATCATCGCCGGGCTGGAACAGGCCGATTCCGGGCAGGTGCTGCTCGACGGAGAGGACGCCTCGGGCACCCATGTGCGCGATCGCCAGGTCGGCTTCGTGTTCCAGCACTACGCGCTGTTCCGCCACATGACCGTATTCGACAACGTCGCCTTCGGCATGCGCATGAAACCGCGCCGCGAACGGCCGTCCGAAAAGCAGATCGCGCAGAAAGTGCACGAGTTGCTGAACCTGGTCCAGCTCGACTGGCTGGCCGACCGTTTCCCGTCGCAGCTGTCCGGCGGCCAGCGCCAGCGCATCGCTCTGGCGCGCGCACTGGCGGTGGAACCGCGCGTGCTGCTGCTGGACGAACCCTTCGGCGCGCTCGACGCCAAAGTCCGCAAGGAACTCCGGCGCTGGCTGCGCAAGCTGCACGACGATCTGCACATCACCTCGATCTTCGTCACCCACGACCAGGAGGAGGCGCTGGAAGTCGCCGACCGCGTCGTGCTGATGAACCACGGCCACGTCGAACAGATCGGCACGCCGGAAGAGGTCTACCGCCACCCCGCCACGCCCTTCGTCTATGGCTTCCTCGGCGCGGTGAACTTCTTCCACGGCCGTGTGGAAGGCGACGGTCTGCGCGTCGGCGACGACCACCTCAACCACGCCGCCGGCAGCTTCGGCCAGGGAGCGGAAGTGGTCGCCTTCGCCCGTCCCCACGAGCTGGACATCGTCGTCGACGGCGCCGCGGGGCAAGGCATCGCGGCCAGGATCAGCCGCATCCTGGCGTTCGGCGTCACCGCCCGTGTCGAGCTCGATGGCCTGAACGGCGCCACCGGCCAGCATTTCGAGGTCGAACTGACGCGCGAACGTGTTTCGGAACTCTCGCTGGAGGAAGGCCAGTCGGTGCGGCTGCTGCCCTCGCGCTTGAGCATCTTCGAACAAAGCCACGCTGCAACAGCGGGAGCGGGAAAATGAACTTCCAGCAGTTGCGCATCATCCGCGAAACGGTGAGGCGCGGTTTCAACCTGACCGAGGTGGCAAACGCCTTGTTCACCTCGCAGTCGGGCGTGTCGAAGCACATCAAGGATCTCGAGGACGAACTCGGCGTCGAGCTGTTCACCCGCAAGGGCAAGCGCCTGCTCGGCCTGACCGCCCCCGGCAAGGAGCTCGTGGTGATGGTCGAGCGCATGCTGCTCGACGCCGCCAACATCAAGCGCCTGGCGGAGCAATACAGCAACGTGGATGAAGGCCAGCTCACCGTCGTCACCACGCACACCCAGGCGCGCTATGCCCTGCCGAAAGTCGTCACGGCTTTCAAGAAGGCCTTCCCGAAGGTCCACCTGAGGCTGCACCAGGGCAGCCCGGACGAAATCGTCCAGATGCTGCTCGACGGCGAAGCCGACATCGGCATCGCCACCGAAGCCCTGGCCGAGGTGCCCGAGCTTGCCACCTTTCCGTACTACGGCTGGCAGCATGCGGTGGTCGTGCCCGCGGGGCACCCTCTCGAAGCGGTGCAGCCGCTGACGCTGGAGGCGATCGCCGAGTACCCGATCATCACCTATCACGAGGGCTTTACCGGCCGCACCCGCATCGACAAGACTTTCGCCAGCGTGGGGCTCAAACCCGAAGTCGTGATGTCCGCGCTCGACGCCGACGTGATCAAGACCTATGTGGAGCTGGAACTGGGCGTGGGCATCCTCGCTTCGATGGCCTTCAGTCCGGAACGGGACCCCGGCCTGCGAAAACTCGACAGCGACGAATTGTTCACCGAGAACGTCACCCGCATCGCAATACGCCGCGGACACTATCTGCGCGGCTTCGCCTACCGCTTCATCGAGCTGTGTACCCCGGAGCTCACCGAACCCGTCATCGCGAACGCGGTCGGCGGCGCTCACACCTGATCGCCCTGCAAGCCATCCTCCGGGGAGGGCGCGGGAGGGATGCAGGCACCCTCCCGTGCCCTTTCTTTTTATGACATCGACAACTACCGGAAAGCGGGGGCGGAACACGCTCTTGACGCCCGAACCACGTCTTTGGGAACCCCGCGCGGCGACCTCGCAGAAGCATCGCCACCACACTCTCGCCGAGCTTGAATTCCTTTCATATACAGCAGCTTATAACAAGAAAAGCGCGCCTCTGCGATGCTTGTCGATGCAATCGGTATTGGCCGCGCGAATGGTCGCCTTGCGTCACGATTGACTCCTCTTCAAGAAGCGTGATGTAATGCGAATCGTTACTATTAGTACAAGCACAGAATGTATTCCCGACAGGATAAATGTCCGGCGCAAGCCGATCGGTTCGTGCCCGGCAGCCAGACACGTCCAGTGGCCTGGCCACTCCCCGCTGGAGCCCCCCTGTCCACCGATGTACTGCTCGCCGGCCGGAATGCGGTGACCATCGTGCATCTGGGGGTGCATTACGTGCTGCGTGCAACACGTTCCGGAAAGCTGATCCTGACCAAGTAAGTCGCAGGCCTTCGGGCAGAATCGAGCAGCGAGGCTAGAATATGTACGTCTGTGTGTGTAATGCCGTCACCGAGCGCCACATCGTCGCCGCAGTGCGCGAGGGCGCTACGACCCTGCGCCATCTGCGCCGGGATCTTGGCGTGACGACCGAATGCGGGCGTTGTGCGCGTTGCGCGCACGACTGTCTGCGTTCGGCGCTGGCAGAGCACACCGGCACCCCCGAAGCGAGCACCCCCGTGTTCGCCCGGCCCATATTCCCGCTTGCTCTGGAGGCCGTATGAAAGGCGACAAGAAAGTCATTCAGTACCTCAACCGTCAGCTCACCATCGAGCTGACCGCGATCAACCAGTACTTCCTGCATGCGCGCATGTACAAGAACTGGGGCTTCGACCGGCTCGGCAAGCACGAGTACGAGGAATCGATCGAGGAAATGAAACATGCGGACATGCTCATCGAGCGCGTCCTCTTCCTCGAAGGCCTGCCCAACCTGCAGAATCTCGACAAACTGCTGATCGGCGAGAACACCGCCGAATGCCTGCAGGGCGACCTCAAGCTCGAACTCGGCGGCCGCACCAATCTCATCGAAGCCATCGCGTACTGTGAGTCCTGTAAGGACTACGTCTCGCGTGAACTGTTCGAGCACATCCTCGACGACACCGAGGAACACATCGACTATCTCGAGACCCAGCTTGGCCTGATCGACAGCGTAGGGCTGCAAAACTACCTGCAATCGCAAATGGAGCCGCACGCCTCCTGACCCCAATGGACGAAATTCGCCTGACGGCATGCGCCCTGCGGGGCGCATTTTTTCCCGACCGATGACCACCGCCGCCCACGCCCTCCCGCCGTTGCCACTCTACCCGCCCCCCGATCCGCTCAAATACCGGCTCGAAACCGTCGATACGCCGGTCGAGCGCTCATGGGCAAGCCCGCACCTCTCGTGTGGCAGCAGTCCCCAGCGTGTCGGCCTGGCGACCTTCGTCGTGATTGCTCACCTGGCCGGGCTGGCGACGATCGCCCATCTGGCGAACCGTCCGACTGCAGTCCCCGAACTGACCAGTATCGCCGTCGCCCTGATCCCGGCGGAGCCGGCCATCGAGCAGACGTCTCCCGCGCCGGTCGAAACGCCGCCGCAGCCCGAACCGGTCAAGCCCGAGGTCAAGCCGCCACCACCCAAGGTCCAACCGAAGCCCAAGCCGAAACCCAAGCCCATACCCAAAGTCACCGAGTCGCCGACCGCGCTGACCCAGGAGGAAGCTGCGCCGGAAGAACCCAGCCCGCCCGAATCGGCTGAACCCACGACCGACGCACCGGCTGCGGCGGCCCCGTCGAGCCCGGCTCCCCCGGGCCCGCCCACCGGCGGCGACCAGATCACCGCTGCGCGCTTCGATGCGGCCTACCTCAACAACCCGACCCCGCCCTACCCCCCGTTGTCGCGCAGACTGCGCGAGGAAGGACAGGTCATGCTGCGCGTCCTGGTCTCG
Source organism: Thauera linaloolentis 47Lol = DSM 12138 (assembly GCF_000310205.1). Taxonomy (GTDB): domain Bacteria; phylum Pseudomonadota; class Gammaproteobacteria; order Burkholderiales; family Rhodocyclaceae; genus Thauera; species Thauera linaloolentis. Next base: position 201,199 of record NZ_AMXE01000001.1, read on the forward strand.
TCCGACGGCCAGCCGAGCCGCATCGAGGTGCGCACCAGCTCGGGCTCCGAACGCCTGGACCGCGCCGCAGAACAAGCGGTTGCCCGCTGGCGCTTCGTACCCGCCAAACGGGGCGACACCCCGGTCGAGGCCTGGGTACTGGTACCAATCGTCTTCAAACTCACAGGAAACTGAACAATGGAAACAACGCAGGCCTTCGGGCTGGCTCATCTGTGGGCACAGTCCGATGCAGTGATCCGCGCCGTCGCACTGATACTGCTGCTGATGTCGATCATGAGCTGGTACCTGATCCTGGTACGGGGATTGCGCCAGTTGCGCACTCGCCGCCATGCCGGCGCAATCGAAGCTTTCTGGACCGCGCCGAACCTGGATGCCGGCCTGAAGCGCCTGAGCGACCAGGCGCCCGACTCGTCCTTCGAGGCCCTCGCCCAGCAGGGCGCGGCCGCTGCGCAGCATCTCCGCCGCCACCCAGCCAATGAAACCCTGGGCAGCAAGCTCGACACCGACGAAGTCATCACCCGAGCCCTGCGCAAATCTATCGCCCTGTCGACCGCCGGGTTGGAATCGGGCATGACCGTGCTGGCCTCCATCGGCTCGACCGCGCCCTTCGTGGGCCTGTTCGGCACCGTCTGGGGCATCTACCACGCGCTGGTGAACATCAGCGTATCGGGCATGGCGACCCTCGACAAGGTTGCCGGCCCCGTCGGCGAAGCGCTGATCATGACCGCGTTCGGCCTCTTCGTGGCCATCCCGGCGGTACTGGCCTACAACGCCGTCACGCGCGCCAATCGCGTCGAGCTGTCCGAACTGGACGCCTTCGCCCATGACCTGCAAGCCTGGTTCTCGACCGGTGCCCGCATCGCCCCCGTCAGCGTCCAGGCCGCCAACGACCGCTCGCCCGCCATCTCAACGGCGCCGGCCAACGGAGCTGCGTGATGGCATTCGGCGGCTTCAACAACGGGGACAGCCGTCCCCTGCAAAGCGAAATCAACATGGTGCCGCTGATCGACGTCATGCTGGTGCTGCTGATCGTGTTCATGATCACGGCGCCGCTGCTGACGCATTCGGTCAAGATCGACCTGCCGCAGGCGTCCAGCCAGCCCACGGAAGAAAAACCCGAAACCGTGTCGCTCTCGATCAACGGCGAAGGCCAGCTGTTCTGGAACAACGAGCCGCTCGACGATACTTCGCTGCCGGCGCGCCTGAAGGCGATGGCCGAGCAGAAGCCGCAGCCGGAACTGCACCTGCGGGCGGACCGTGAAACGCGTTACCAGAAGCTCGCCGAAGTCATGTCGGAGGCACGCGAGGCCGGCGTCGAGAAGATGGGCTTCATCACTTCGCCGGACAGCGGCCCCGCCGCCGAAAGCACCCCCACTGCCAACTGATCGGCATAAAGGCGCAAAAAAACCGGGCCGCGCAATGCGGCCCGGCGTCTTTCCGGAGGCAGCGCACTCAGGCGCGCCGGCTTCGCACCCGGATGATCACATCGAGCTGCTCGAGCTCGACGCCCTCGGGCAATTTCGGCACGCCGACGACGCTCAGTTCATCGGCCGCGACATCGCGCACTTCGCCCGTGTCGACGTCGTACAAGTGGTAATGCGGATCGGTGTTCGAATCGAACACCACCCGGTCCGGATCGACGATCAATTCGCGTACCAAGTTCTTCTCGCGGAACAGGCGCAGCGTGTTGTAGACCGTGGCACGCGAAGTCTCGGGAGCGCTGACGCGCACCCGCTCGAGTACCTGGTCGGCCGACAGATGCACCGGGCGCGCGAACAGCACGCGTGCAATCTCGATACGCTGCAGGGTAACCGGGACACCGACGCTGCGCAGGCAGGCGATCGCATCTTCGGTGGTATGAACGTTCATGTCTCTCTCTGGGCCCGTTCGGACCTCGCTTTTGTCTTCGGGACTATCGGAAGCATTGCCGGCTTCCGATCCAGGCGGCAGTCGCCGACCCATCCCTGAGGAAACGCCCGGCCGCTCCAATATACCGCAGGAGCCGGCCGGGCCGGTAGCGCGACGGCTTACTGCCAGGGATTCGGCTTCGGCGTGTCGTTGGACGACGGCGGCAGCAGCGGCATCACGAAGGTGGGCTGATCGCCGGTCAGCGTCTTCAGGAAGGCGACGATGTCGGAGATTTCCTGCTCGCTGTACTTACGGCCAAGCTGCAGACGCCCCATGATGTCGACGGCCTCTTCCAGGGTCTCCGCTTCGCCATCGTGGAAGTACGGATAGGTCAGTTCCACGTTGCGCAGCGTCGGCACCTTGAAGTTCATGCGATCCTCGTCCTTGCCGGTGACGCCGGCACGGCCTTCGGCCGGGTTGTTGGTCTTGTACGGCTCGAACAGACCCATCTTCTGGAACGAAGTCCCACCCACCGCCGGACCATTGTGGCAGGCCACGCAGCCGCTTTCCTTGAACAGGCCATAGCCGGCCAGCTCACGGTCGGTCAAGGCCTTGTCATCGCCCTTCAGCCACTGGTCGAACGGGGAGTTCGGCGTCACCAAGGTCTCCTCGAAGGACGCGATCGCACGGGTGATCTTGTCGATGTTGATGGCGGCAGAGCCGAACACCGCCTTGAACTCGGCCACATAGCCCGGAATCGAGCGCAGCGTATCGACCGCAAGATCGTGCGTGAAGGCCATTTCTCCCGGGTTGGCGATCGGGCCACCGGCCTGCTCCTTCAGGTCGGCGGCACGGCCGTCCCAGAACTGCGCCACGGCCAGGCTGGAATTCAGCACGGTGGGCGAGTTGATCGGGCCTTGCTGCCACTTGTCGCCAATCGAGGTCTTCAGGTTGTCGCTGCCGCCCATCGACAGGTTGTGGCAAGAATTACAGGAAATGAAGCCAGAGCGCGACAAACGCGGATCGAAGTAGAGTTTCTTGCCCAGTTCGACCATGGCCGGGTTCACGACCTTCGCCGGATCGATCGGCTGGATCGGCTCGTCGCGGCTGGTCGCGGCCCATGCGGTACCGGCCACGGCCAGCGCTGAAGCGATCGCAATTGCCTTGAGTTTCATGTTGTTCTCCTTGTGAGATTGAAAGCTGCCTTGCCGTCCATTTAGACGGCGTCTAAATTTCCGAGCCATTAAACCCAGCTCTTCACGAGCACTTATTGATTCTGGTCAAGAAACACTCACTTCAAGCAACGGCTCCGTACAACAGGCACTGCAATTCGATACAAGCCGCCGCGGCCAAGCCCCTATGCTTGGCACACTGCCGGCTCACGGCCATGCCTGACCACCGCGCCCGGCTTCCACTTCGAACCTCTGAACGACGCAAACGATGACTGCCCCCTCCCCCACGAACAAGAACCGCGCGCTGCGCACGAGCCTCGCCGTTCTCGTCCTTGCCCTCGCCGGTACAGGTGCCTGGCTGGCATGGCCCCACCTGTCCGGACGCAACGATCCCAATGCCGCCTACCAGTTCGCCACCGTGCAGCGCGGCGACGTCGAGGACGTCGTCACCGCCACCGGCACTCTGCAGCCGCGCGACTACGTCGACGTCGGCGCCCAGGTGTCCGGCCAGTTGAAGAAGATCCACGTCGAAGTCGGCTCGGTGGTCAAGGCCGGCGATCTGCTCGGCGAAATCGACTCCACCGTGTACCTCTCGAAAGTCGATGCCTCCCGCGCCCAATTGCGCAACCTGCGCGCCACCCTCAAGGACCGCGAGGCCCAGCTCGCGCTGGCGCACATCCAGCTCCGACGCCAGCAAGCCCTGATGGCGGAGGACGCCACCACCAAGGAAAGCCTGCAGACCGCCGAGGCCAGCGCCAAGTCGGCCGAGGCCTCGCTCGAAGCGCTGCGCGCGCAGATCGAGCAGAACGAATCCAGCCTGCGCGCCGACGAAGCCAACCTGCAATACTCCAGCATCCTGTCGCCGATGAACGGCACCGTGGTCTCCATCACCGCCCGCCAGGGGCAGACGCTGAACACCAACCAGTCGGCGCCGACCATCCTTCGCGTGGCCGACCTGACCACCATGACGGTGCAGACCCAGGTGTCCGAAGCCGACGTGAGCCGGCTGCGCACGGGCATGGATGCCTATTTCACCACGCTCGGCAGCCAGGGCAGGCGCTGGTACGGCAAGCTCGCCAAGGTCGAGCCGACGCCCACCGTCACCAACAACGTGGTGCTGTACAACGCGCTGTTCGACGTACCCAACGACGGCGGCGAACTGATGACGCAGATGACCGCCCAGGTCTATTTCGTCGTCGCCCAGGCGCGCGACGTGCTGCACGTGCCGATGGGCGCGCTGACCCTCGTCCGCCAGCAGCGCCCGCAGGGCGCCATGCCCGCCAGCGGAGAGCGCCGGGTGCAACGTGCCCAGGCGGGCGGCACGGAAGGCGGCTTCGGCGGGCAGGGGGGCGAGCGCCGCATGCCGCGCGCCCAAGGCAGTGAAGCC
>NZ_AMXE01000002.1 GCF_000310205.1 Thauera linaloolentis 47Lol = DSM 12138
GTCCGTCAGAGCCCCGGTCAAGTGGCTTCTATATGCCGATCATCGCTGGCTCTATTGTGGCGGTCAGTGACACCTCATCTGCCGTGTAGTGGTGCAGCTTCATGATTATCCCCAATGTTGTCGATAGCATATTCTAGCGGCCCTCCGCTCAGGATGCAGGCACAGCGGGAAACCTGCTGGAACAGGGCTGTCCGTGAGGTTTTCCACAGGGCAACCCCCAGATTTTGGGGATAACGTGGAAGGATGCCTTCATATCATTCGGCTTTGCTGCCATGATCTGAAATATGACAGCAAGCACCATCCTGCTCTGCCTCGTGATCGCCATCGCTGATGGCGACACGCTGACGTGCTTGGAGAACGGCCATCAGCAGGTCAAGGTCCGGCTTGGCGAAATCGACGCGCCAGAGTCCGGCCAGGCATACGGCGACCGCTCCAAGCAGTCGCTGGCGGCGATCTGTCACCGCAAGCAAGCGATCGTGCGCATCACTGACACTGACCAGTACGGTCGCACGGTCGGGCGGGTAACCTGCGATGGGGTGGATGCCAACGCCGAGCAGGTCCGCACCGGAATGGCTTGGGTCTATGACCAGCATGTGATCGACCGCGGGATGTACCGGCTGCAGGATGAGGCAAGGGCCGCGCGCCGCGGATTGTGGGCGGGGCCGGCGGCAACTCCGCCCTGGTCGTGGCGCCAGCAACAGCGATCCGTCAGCGCCCCGCCTGCCCCTTCGAGGACAACGCCGCCCCGGCAAGCACTCGCCGCCGCGGCATCAGTCGAAGTGCGCGGTAACAAGCGGTCGGGCATCTACCATGTCCCGGGCTGCCGGAACTACCACGACATCAGCCCAAGGAACGTCGAGGCGTTCAGGACTGAGGCCGAAGCACGCGCGGCGGGGTACAGGAAGGCGGGGAACTGTCGGTGAATCGCCCCAGCAGGCCGCAATTTTTATTATTTAAAACAGTTAGTTATAGAGGTTCGTCACTATGCAACAGGCCCCAAAAACAGACGCCTCTAAGCTTGGCGTCTGCGCTGTGCAAACGCACCAGTCTCAACATAAGCACACCTCGGTAGAGTAGACTGTAACAATTGCCAGCCTGTTGATATACCGAAAACGGTATGAGATACTCACCGCCCGATCATTACTCTCTATCTGTTCACAAGTGTGCCGAGGAAGACCTCGATGCTCTCTATGAGCTTGATGAAGATGGCGCAGCGGCGATTGACGTGTTTCTCGAGGAAGCATCCTCGTCACAAGAAATACTCGATCGATTCACTATCCAGGACTACCGCAGTTACTCTACCGATTTCGACTACGACATCAAGAGATGGAAACAGCTGTGGGGTAATTTTGCGTTGTGGAGAGCGCGCCTCTTTGACGTTCCAAACGTCGCTGCAAATCACCGCATCATTTATGCACTTCACCCGATTGAACGCCGCTACTACGTCCTAGGCATCGTTCCGCGAGATTTCGACTATGACTCAGATCATCCGCTCTCGAAGCGCATCATCCGTACTTACGGAGAGCTCGACCTGCCCTGAAGTTGTCCGTCGTATATCAACAAGTGATGCAAGCACAACTTCGAGCCCCAGCACTGTACTGCGGTTCGAAGCCGCCGTAATCCATCCGCGGCAGCGTGAAGGGTGGCGTGACATTCATACCCGCGCTGCTGAACTGGAACAGAATCCGGGCCGGGCGCGTGCGCTCGTTCGCGCGAGACAGCGTCTCGCTGAAACACTGTTCACGGAAACAACGCTTTCCGCACTGAGGCTTCGGAAAGGAATGTCCCAGGCAGAGCTCGCACGTCGGATCGGCTCGTCACAGTCTCGCCTGTCGCGTATAGAAGCAGGTTTGGACGACCCGCGGCGCTCAACTCTTCTCAAGCTGTCCGAGGCGCTCGGCGAAACGCTTGATGTGGTCTCGAGAGCAATCGGTGCGGGCCAAGGAGAACAGAATGGCTGAGCGTCACATTGAGATCGTTTACTGTGATGACATTCGCACGGAGCTTGGAAACAAGCACAGTCTTATGGGCGTGTATCTCGGCGACATGTTTATTGACGTGATGCCGGTCGTTCTACCGAAGCTATGTGCTTGGGTAAATGTCGTAACGCCATTGGAAAGGCCGTTCAGTCGACTACGAGTTCGAGTGTTCCATAACGACGCAGCCATCATCGACTCAGGGGAACTGACCAAGGACGGCGGTCAACTGGAATTCGGCGATGGACTCGACGATTCAATAAAAGGCGAAGATGGGCAGCACTTCATGGCAGTGAACTTCGTTTTCGCGCTTTCCCCGTTCGCAATTGATTCCGAGTCGTCTTTGGTGGTCGTCGCAGAAACAGAAGATGGAGATATGAAGAGCAGGCGGCTGCGCATCAAGAAAGGCGGCGTTGCACCCACTGTCGCAGGAAAGCTCTCAAGCTGATGATGGGCGCCCTGTCGTGCGCAATCAAGAAGCCCGCTCTCGGTGGGCTTTTTTGTCCCTGCTCGGTTTGCCCCGCCCTGCATCTCAGAGTTCCACCCCAACTAAACGCCCCTCGCGGGGCGTTGTCGTTTCTGGGGCCAGCGGCGCAAGCCTACGCGGTCATCTGCGCCTCGCGTGCGGCGGCGTAGCGCCGGGACTCTGCCTTGTCGTCGTGGCCCCATCCAACATCTTTTGCAGTGCAGCCTATGATCTCGTTGGCCTGCTCGGCGATCCACCCAGATGGTGTGGTGCTTCTACCTGGAGGGCGAGGCACTGCAGACATGCGGCGCGCTGCGGTTGCCGCAGGGGTGAAGGTCTACGAGCCGCTTCGCTCGTGAAACTGATATCGCAACCTGAGCGAGGAGACGATCGCCGCCTGACTCACACCACAACGCCCCGCGAGGGGCGTCGTTACGTCTGCCACCGCCAACGAGGTCTCTTTGGTAGTGCGCACCCAGCGGCTGCGTTCATAATCATAGCAAAGCGTGTCATACTTAGCGAAACCATACTTTACTTGGAGATGAACATGGCGGCTGACAAGCTCACCAAAGCTCAGGAATTGGCACAAACCTTTAGTCCAAGCGCCCCCATTGATCAGCAGTCCCTCTTTTCTGGACGGGTCACACAATTGATGGACGTAATCAATGCCGTCAATCAAAAGGGACAACATGCGATTCTGTTCGGTGAGCGTGGTGTCGGTAAAACATCGCTAGCGCGTGTTATCTCCAGCTTAGTGCAGCATTCAGGCTCCATGATCGTCGCTTCGATTAATTGCGATCCAATGATGACGTTCTCGTCGTTGTGGCACAAGGTGCTTGAGGATACATCGGTAACGACGAAGATGTCTCAACTTGGGTTTACTGGAGACATGAAGGTTGAGCGTTCTTCATTGAGTCAGTTTCTTCCGGCAGAGATCACGCCAGATGATGTGAGGCGCCTATTCTCTCGAGTCGGAAAGTGTCTGATCGTAATTGATGAGTTGGATCGCCTTGAGGATGAAGTAGCGACAACACTCCTTGCCGATACAATTAAGACGCTTTCTGATCACGCTATTGATGCCACTCTTCTGTTGGTCGGCGTGGCAGACTCGGTTGACGCACTTATATCAGAGCATCAGTCAATCGAACGCGCCCTGGTCCAAATCCGAATGCCTCGGATGTCGAAGGCAGAACTCTTTGAGATTATTGATAAAGGATTGAGATCCGTAGACATGTCAATAACACCTGACGCAAAGGAGAGAATTGCGGTTATTTCTCAAGGCCTACCGCACTTCACTCACCTGCTATCGCTGTACGCTGCGCAGGATGCCGTCTCAAGTGATGAAAGCAAGATAAAAGTCTCTCATGTTAGAAAGGCGATCGACTCGTCCATGGATAAAGCGCAGCAGTCAATTATCGGCGCATATCACAAAGCAACAAACAGCCCTAGAGAAAACTTGTATCCTCAGGTCCTATTAGCGTGTGCTCTAGCGCCTCAGGACGGACTTGGGTACTTCGCTGCTGTTGAAGTAAGGCCGTACCTAACCAAGATCATGAGAAAGGAATATGATATTCCAGCTTTCTCACAACACCTGAACAAATTCTGCGAGAATGATCGCGGCCCTGTTCTGCAGCGAACAGGTACGGCTCGAAGGTATAGATTTCGGTTTATTAATCCTTTACTACAACCATTTGTGATTATGAATGGGATTAAGAAAGGCCTCATTACAGAATCTGAGGTTGAAACTCCTGTTGCCTAGTGGCAGCAGGATAGTTTTTTGAATGAAGACTGATTGAATTTTGAGCCCGCCGCGCCTTGGGCTCTGATGATGCCTTTTCCATCATCGAAGATTGACGCCATCCAGCACAACTGGATGTGCCGTGAGTTTAATCACACCCCCCCATCTGAGCTACTGCCATAATCATCGCAGGGAAGTGAATTAGACGACGGAGGACTTCATGAACGATGACGATATTTTCAGGGGCATCTCCCCTTCATATGGAGAATCGGCAGATCAAGCAACGGACGACTTCGAGAAAGCAGTGGAAACTCTGATGAAGGAATTTCCTTCTCACGGGGAGGCGTCCATCAAACACCTACTCAAAGCCATATGGGACGATCTGTATCGTGATTCTCGTCAGTTCGTGAATACTGAAAACTTGGTTGAAGAGTACAAAGAAAAATACGGGAGCAGCTAAGTACGCAAGGCGACCGCTGAGTCAATAGCATGCCGTAGCCTTGCACTGCCGGCCCGGTCGCAGTACAAAGCGAGGATGCATAAAGCCATCCTCGCTTTTTCCTTGCTGGCGCCCTTGGCCGCCCACGCCAACTACGCCGAATGCATCCTGGACCGGATGCCCGGAGTTCAGAACGACGCAGCGGCCTACGCTGCCCACCAAGTCTGCCTGTCCGACTTCCCCGGCGGGCTTCAGGCGGTCAAGCAGGGCTCCGGCCGCGGCTTCTTCGGCTTCGACTCAGGCGCCGAATGTACGCTGAAAAAAGCAGGCGACACCCGCAGCCAAAGGGGCGCCGCCATGATCTCGGCGAGTTGCAGGAAGCTGTACGACGAGCCCACGCCAGACTGGGAGAAAGGGGTAATTACCCCTCCTCCCATGCAGCGCTGACCCTAGCTGCGTTCAACCCACTTCACCCCGTCCCATACCGCAACACGGTCACCCACTCGTGATGTGGTGCCGACGGGGCGATTCTGTACAGAAGTCAGAGTCCCCGCCTCCTGCCTCACAAACTCCCCTGTCCTCGTGTTGAACGGTGCCCGCATCGTCACGGGGTTGCCGTCCATGTCGGTTCGCCCGGTATCGTAGTCCGCCACGATGTAGCGATCCTCGCGGGGCGCCTGCTGCCCTCGCAGCGCCTGGAGTTGCGCGATGATCCTGCCCTGGGTCTCCGATCCCTCGGCGCTCAGCAGTTGATCCAGTAGATTGCTTTCCTGCTGATAGCGCGCATTCTGCAGGCGCTGCCCCTCGGCTTCCGCGCCGACACGTTGCTGGTCAAGGCCCAGCCGCTGCCCGGCCAGGTCGGCATCCTGGGTCAGACGCTGCTGGGCGAGCCCCGCCTGCTGTTGCTGACCAATCAACTGCGCAGCAACCTGCCGGCCGCTACGGCTCGGGCCGGTCAGCAGGCCACGGGTAATCTCGTCCTGTGTCGCCCGCCGAGACAGGGCGCCGCCAGCGTTGAAGTTGGCTCCATCGCGGATCGCAGTCATCTCACCGCGAATCGCGTTCGCCCTGGCCATGCGCTCGTTACCGAGGTTCAGGTCGATGCCCCGCGTGAAGGGCTGCGGCAGCGCGTTCGTGCCATCGCCCGAGAACGACATGCGGCCGTTGGCGTCGCGCTGGGCGGTGATGCCGGTACCGCGCACCTGCTGTTCGGCGTTGTAGAAACCCAGGCCCGGCCCGCTGGCGTTGCGCAGGCCGCCGGGCGCTTCCCGCTGCCAAGCCGTGCGATAGGCGTCGCCCGCATCATTGCGCTGCTGCTGGGTCAGGTCTTCGGGCCGGAATCCGGGAAACCCGCGGGCGGGACCGGCTGCAGCCATGCCCTGCGCGGCGCCCCTCCGAGTCTCGTCCGGGTACCCTTGTCGAGCCGGTTCACCACGTCGTTGATCTCGCGGTTCATCGTGCGCATGCGGTTGCGCAGGAACTCGGACTTCGCTTGCGCCTCTTCGACCTTGCGCGCCATGTGCGCGGGCGATCCGTAGAACTCGCGCAGTCCGCGGGCGATCCATGCCGGGCCGACGCGCACGATCGAGTTGGTCAGACCGAGCGGCTGCAACAGCGCAGTGCGAAGGTTCCAGCCCAGGCCGGCGATGGTTGCGCCGCTGCGCAAGTGCCCCAGGGTGCGCTCGAACGCGGTCGTGGCCGGCTGGTCGCCGCGGGCGATGTCTTCCATCGCGCGCTTGATCGCCGTCACCTTCTCGGCGCCGAAGTGCTGGCGCATCGGCGCATCGAGCCGGCGCAGGATCTTGTTGGCGTCGATCAGCCACTCGTGCCACGACAGGTCGTGGATCACCTCGTTCGCGCCTTGGTAGATGCCGTCGAAGGACAGCAGCAGCGGGCGGCTCATCACGCGATCGGCGCGGCCCTTGGTGTAGCTGCGCCGCGTGGTGGCGGCGGTGTAGGCGGCGCGCATCATCTGCTTGGCGCCCTCGGCGTCTGCGTGTGCCGCGGCCTCGCCTGATTGCATCGGGTCGTACTTGATCGGGTAGTAGCCGCCGCGCAGCGACATCGTGCCGCCGTTGGCGGCCTCGATCGTGAAGGGCGCCGGCTCGACCCACTCGGGCTCCTTCCTGATGGGTTTCTTCCCGCTCACGCGCGAGATGACGAGCGCGGTGCAGGCGGCCACCGGCTTCGGCGGCCAGTTCGGCTACAGCGGGCCGGCGGGCCTGCGGTTCTTCTCGGACCTCTACAGGCTCGGCGCGCAAGTCGGCCAGGGCGACTTCGACATGGCCGCCTTCAAGGCCGCGAACAACACCGCGGGCGTGCTCTTCCACTATCCGGCCGGCCAGGTCAATCGCACGGTCGAAGGCACGGCCGCGCTGCTCGAGGGCCGCACCGACAACCCGCTGGCGGTGATCGCCGGCCCGCCGCCACGCAACTAACCCGGTGCGCGTGGTTCGATTCTCCGGGGGTAGCGTGCAGGCTACTCCTGGAGACTCACGCGCATGACCATCTCGACCGAACTCCGCAAGGCCGGCCCTTTCACCGGCAACGGCGTAACGACTGCCTTCCCGTTCTCCTTCAAGGTGTTCGCCGCCTCCGACGTGGCCGTCACGCGAGCCGACACCCTGGGCGCCGAGACTGCGCTCGTTCTCAATTCCGACTTCGCGGTGACGCTCAACCCCGATCAGGACGTCGCGCCCGGCGGCACCGTCACCCTGGCCGCGCCGCTCGCCACCGGCTACCGGCTCGCTGTCACCAGCGTGGTGCCCAACCTGCAGCCGACCGACATCACCAGCAACGGAGGTTTCTATCCGCGCGTCATCGAGGATGCGCTGGACCGGCACGTAGCGCAGATCCAGCAGATCAACGAGAAGGTCGACCGCGCGTTAAGGGTGGCGATTACCTCCCCACTTGGTGACAAAGCGTTGCCATCGCCCATTGCAGGGATGCTAATTGGCTGGAACGAGGGTAACGACGGACTGAAAAACTACGCGCCGATCGGAGGCACCCTGCTTGGGCAGCAACTCGCTGAGGCAGACGGTTCATCGCTCGTCGGGTTTCGGCAAAACGGCGCTGGGGCAGTGCTGCGCACATTGCAGGATAAAGCCCGGGAGCAGGTGAGCGTCATGGATTTCGGCGCGGCGGGGGATGGGGTATCTGATGATACTGCCGCTATTCAAGCTGCAATTGATTTCGCCGCGCCTAAAGGACTCGAAATTCATGTCCCGGCTGGTGCGTTCCTGGTATCTAGCCCGTTGGTATACGAAACTGAAGGGTTCTCCCCCGGATTAAGGATATCCGGAGCCGGGATGCAACGCACCACGATTGTGGCGAATTTCATCGCCCCCGACATGTCCCCTGTCCTTGATATATCAGGGGCGGAAAAAGCGCCATACCTTTATCAACTTGGAGGGCTAATCAGAGGCATCACTTTTACCAAGAAAAATGAGGCGACCAATGTAGCAGGAATCCGGCTTCTCGGATGCTGGTATCTAACAATCGAGGACGTCAGAGTTTTTAACCTCGATGGGGATGGAATTTATACGGAGCTTCGGGATGATCTATCCAATGACTGGGGAGAGCCGAACAATCCGGACGGCTACTCCGTTATTGGGTTGCGCCTAAATAACTGCCTAATGGAAAGTGTCCGATACGGCATCGTACAAGGCAGCGGAATCGGCAGTTCGCAGTGGCACATATTCCAAACCAGAGTCGCAGGCGCGCGACTCGGAGGCATTGTCGTCGCAGGCTATAACTGCAAAATAGAAAAATGCGGATTCGGGCTTAATTCCTTACAGGCGCCTGAGGGGGAAGGATTCAACGTAAAAATAACAAGAGTTGTATCTGCTGCCCCCACAGGAGTAACCATCAGCGACACGGAGTTTGATGCATCAAAAGACAACCACATTATTATTGATCGAACGTCGGGGCTGACGCTAAAGAATAACAGATTTATTACAAGTGATAGGTTCGGCATATCCGTGCCTACACCGAAGGTCCATATCCTGGCTCAAAGCATCAATCGGGAAATGGTATCGTATGGGTGCATGCACCGGATAGATGATAATTTCGGGGCAGTCACACTTTACAGCGGATCCAGTTCGTGCGAAAACTGCGAAATATCTGGCGTCAGGATTGAAAACAACGGCAACCCCTACGTAGGAGTTACCGGATTCCCCGCAGATAGAGGAAACAGGGTTTCTCTCGGAAGTACGCTGCTGCGTTATGGCAACAGAAAACCCACAGTAATTGCTGGATTTAGTAGCTCTGCTTTAACGGCCGGGGTAAACATTGGCGGGAGCTCCGCTGCGCTTTCTTTTGACTCTCTCCTTAATAACGGAGGCATTTATTCAGTAAATTCGTCTTACGACCCCCTGACCGGAGTTTTTACCGCTCCGCTTGATGGCTGCTACATATTCGATGTTTTTATCTGCATCACCATTAGCGCCGATGCTACCGTTAATTTGATTCTTTCCAAGAATGGGAGCGGGGCTGCTTCAAGTAGCGGATTTTCTCGATCTGGATTCAGAACTACGTTTTCGCTCCGTGCAGCTATCGAATTAAAGTCAGGTGACGCTATCCGTGTTCTGGCCAGTCAGTCGCACGGGGGCAATGTAGCACTCCATAATGATCGAAATACGCATGGCTTTTCTGTTTTCCTAGCATAACCCCAGGACTACCGCGGAAATCGCATGAACGCCCCGCCAGTTCCCGCTCCCTCCTGCGGCCAGCACTGGGGCATGGGCGTCGCTCTACCGGGGGCGTCAAGGCCAAAAAACATGCAAACAGGCTTAGTAAGATCAATGAGTATGCCCCTGCCACTGGTGGTGACCAAGGGCGACCAAGTTACAAAAAACATATAACAACACATTGATTTTTATTAATTTCCTCTTAGATTGTGGCTCCAGGTGTCACCGGTTCGATCCCGGTATGTCGCCCCAAATAGAAAAGGGCTGTGGATAGACTTCTATCCACAGCCTTTTTTCGTGCGTCTCATGGCCGCGGCACTACAGCCATCATTGCGGGAGCACCCGCATCCCCCGCCCCAATGCATCCCCCGGAACCCGACTCGCACCCCACCGCGACACTGCTGCCAGCCAGGCACCGGTTGACCGAACGAATTTCTATGCGTCGGGGCGAACAGATGCGAATATGACACGACTACATTGAACATCAGAAAGAAGCAATGACGCGGCCGACTCGATCGTTTACCCGTGTGTTGGTGCAGAACGTGGCCGGGCTGGCGCTGGGAATTGGTGCGGTCGCACTGGCCGCGCTTGCATGGCAGGCGGTGTCCAGTACGCGGGAGGTGGCCGAACGCGATCTCGCCCGCTCGCTGGACCAATCGGTCGAGCGGCTGCGCATATTGATCGATGCGGCGGAAATGACGGTCGACTCGGCCGAACGCGCCGCCAGGACGCTGGCCGTCACCGCCGATACCTTGCGCCCGGCGCTGGAAAACTCGCTGGCCGCCTTCGAGCAGCGCCCGGAACTGAGCTATCTGAGCATCGCATTGCCGCAGAACGGCGAGTACGGCAACCTGGAACGGACCGCCGACGGCCGGGTGCTGCTCTGGCTTCATCCGGGAACGCGGTCGGAGGATCGGGTCACACGCAACTTCATCCTGACGGAGAACGGATTCGCCGCGCATGACCAGCATGCAGCCAATGGCTACGATCCGCGCGAACGCCCTTTCTATCTCGAAGCCTTGGCGGAGCCCGCGCAAGGACGCTGGATACCGGCCTATCAGTGGATCGTGCACAACGGCGATAGCGGCCCGCTCTGGGGATTGAGCTACGTGAAAGCACTGCGGGATCGCGACGGCCAGTTGCTCTGCGTCCTCGATGCCGATTTCGATCTCCCCGCGCTCAACCGCTTTCTGGCCGCCATCGCCACCTCGCAGACGGTACGGCTCCAGATCGTGGAACTGGGGCCGATACCGCGCCTGATCGGCGATCCACTCATCCAGGGAGCCCCGTTGCCGGTGCCAGACGAATTCGCTCCGCTGATCGACTTTCAGGGGAAAACCACCGTCACCCGTCTCGAATCGCAGAACGGCGACTACTGGGCCGCGGCCAATCGCCTCGAACTGGCGGGCGGGCTCACCTGGGTCGTCATCGCGACACACAAGGCCTCCCTCATCGAGGAGCCGCTGCGCACCCAGCTGTACCAGGTCGCGTGCCTGGGCTTGCTGATGGCGATCGGCCTGACACTGATCTCGGCACGCATGGCGAGACGCTTGAGCCGGCCGCTGGCGGAGCTGGAACGCAGCGTCGCGCGGGCGGGACAGGCGGGGACGCCGAACGCGCTCGTCATCGCCCCCGCCTCCAATCACTTCCGCGAAACCCAGCGGCTGGGCGAAGCCCTCAACCACATGGCGATGGCGGTACGGCAGCGCGAGGAACAACTCGCCGTCCAGAACGTCGAGCTGCTCGAAGCCAAGGAGCAGCAGGTGGCCTCGCTTGCATTGAAGGGCGCGATCTTCGACTCCACCGACGTGGCGGTCATCAGCCTGGACCAGGACCTCGTGGTGATCGAATGGAACGCCGCCGCCGAACGCCTGTTCGGCCTGGACCGCGAGCAGGTGCTGGAGCAGCCGGCCCGGCAGGCCATCGCCGCGCCGGACGGCCCCGCGCACTGGGACGAAATGCTGGCCACCAAGGATGCCGGCATGTTCCGCCTGGCAGGCGCACACCACGCATTCGATGCCGAGCTGCGCGCCCTCACGGTGAACCAACACGGACGGCCGATCCATACGCTGTTCATCAACGACATCTCCGCACGCCGCATCGCAGAGCGGCGGCTGCAACAGGAACGCGACTATGTCGACGCGGTGCTCAACAGCCTGCCGGGCGTGTTCTACCACTATGACGAGAACGTGCGCCTGGTGCGCTGGAACCGTAATCTGGAGCGCATCGCAGGCTATACGGCCCAGGAGCTGGCGGGCGCGGACCCGATGATGTTCTACGCCGACGAGGAAAAGGCGCGGGTCGCAAGCGGCATCCGCGAGGTGTTCGAAAAGGGCGAATGCGCGGTCGAGGCCGACTATCTGCTCAAGGATGGACGGCGGATTCCGTACCTGTTTACCGGCGTCCGCTTCGAATACGGTGGACAGCGCGGCTTCGTCGGCGTCGGCTACGACATCGCCGAACGCAAGCGGGCGGAAACCGCGCTGCGGGAAAGCCTCGCCCGCTTCCATGCCGCCGCGCGCGCGACCCGTGACGCGGTGTGGGAATGGGATCTGGTCACGGACGACTTCTGGGTAAGCGACAACGTCCAGACGCTGTTCGGCTACTCCGCAAAAGACATCTCCACGGTCTCGGCATGGGAACGCCACATCCACCCCGACGACCTGGAACGCGTGTCCACGCACATCCGCGCCGTCATCGCCGAGGGCGGACAGACGTGGGAGGATGAATACCGTTTCCGCCGCCTGGACGGCAGTTACGCCGACGTGCGCGACTGCGGCATCGTGCTGCGCGACGTCGCAGGACGGGACGTGCGCATGGTCGGCGCGACGCAGGACATCACCGAACGCAAACAGGCCGAGGCACGCATTCGCCGCCTGGCGATGCACGACGACCTGACGGGCCTTCCGAACCGCAACCTGATCCAGGACCGCATCGCCCAGGCCATCTCCCACGCCCGCCGCAGCGGCAGCCTGCTTGCCGTGCTCTACCTCGACCTGGACCGTTTCAAAGTGGTCAATGACGGCTACGGCCACCTGTTCGGCGATGCCGTGCTGAAGGCCGCCGGCGAACGGCTGCAGCAGCTCGTGCGCGAGAGCGACACCGTGGGCCGCCTCGGCGGCGACGAGTTCCTGATCCTGCTGGCCGACCTGCGCCAGCACACCGATGCCGAGGCCATCGCGCGCAAGATCATCGACGGCCTCGACCGTCCGATCATCGTCCAGGGCCGGAACATCCACCTGTCCGGCAGCATCGGCGTGAGTGTGTTCCCCTGCGACGGCGAGACCGCCGAGGCGCTGATCGAGCACGCCGACATGGCGATGTACCGTGCCAAGGAACTGGGCCGCAATACCTGCCAGTTCTTCACCCACGAGATGAGCAAGGAAACGCAACGCCGCGTCGACCTCGAGACCCGGCTGCGCAATGCCGCGGCGGCGGAGCAACTGCGGCTCGTCTATCAGCCCAAGGTCAACCTGCAGGATGGCCGCATCACCGGCTGCGAGGCGCTGCTGCGCTGGCAGCACCCCGAACTGGGAGCCGTTTCTCCCGGGCATTTCATTCCCATCGCCGAGGACTCCGGCCTGATCGTGCCGATCGGCGACTGGGTGCTGCGCACCGCATGTGCCCAGGCCCGCGCCTGGCTGGACGCCGGCCTGCCGCCATCCAGCGTCGCGGTAAACATATCGGTACGCCAGTTCCTGCAGCAGGACGTGGTCGCCTGGGTGAAGCGCACGCTGCAGGAAACCGGCCTGCCGCCGGCCTGGCTGGAGCTCGAGATCACCGAGAGCCTGATCGCCCAGGACATCGAAAACGTCACGGACACCATAGACCGGCTCAAGGACATCGGCGTGAAACTGTCGATCGACGATTTCGGCACCGGCTATTCGAGCCTCAACTATCTGAAGCGCTTCCGCGTGGATACCCTGAAGATCGACCAGTCCTTCGTGCACAACATGCTTACGCAGACCGAGGACGAAACGATCGTGCGCGCTGTCATTGCGCTTGCTCACAACCTGAAGTTCAAGGTGATCGCCGAAGGCGTCGAGACGAGCGAGCACTGCCACCTGCTGCGCGAACACGGGTGCGACGAGATCCAGGGCTATTATTTCAGCATGCCGCTCTCGGCCGAGGAGTTCGCAGCACTGCTGCGCAGCGGGCGGCGCCTCGAGATGGGCCCACGCGACTGAGGCGCGGGCGGAAGACTCCGCCCGCGCCTCAGTCTCTTTTCCGTCCGATCAGCGCCGGCGTGCCTGGAGCGGGCTGATTTCCTCCTGCTCGATCACGACCTGGTGCCCCGGCCCCACGTCGAACAGCACGTAGAAAGGCTGCTCCGGACGCTTGAACGTCAACGTCGAATCCTCGCCGAGCTTGCCCGCCAGCAGTACCGTTCCATCATGGCCGATCACGTCCATGATCGCGTCCGGCGCGCCTTCGCCATGACCGTAGCCGCCCCGGCAACGCACCGTCGCCTCATCCACGAGTTCGCACTTGGCGATGGGTTCGTGCGCCAAGGCGCCCGAACCCAGCATGGCCAGCAAACCGGCCACCAGCCATTGCCGCACCACGGCGGAACCACCTGCATCACCGATTCGCATGTCCACTCCTTTGCCGATCGAACCACGCCACCGTGGCGGGGGACACCCGCTCCATGCTCCAGGCTGCCTGGTGCACGCTTCCGTCCTTGCCCACCACGGTCAGCCACAACTCGCTGTCGGCCTGAAGATTGGCGGGCAACTGGATCTCGACCTCGCGTTCCCAGCGCGCGCCTTCGAAGGCCATGCCCGCCGCACGCATGGAACGGGGCTTGTTCACCTTGAGGTAGGCATGGCGGATATCCGCATCGCAAGCCTCGCAGAAACGCAGCCGGAAAGCCTTGATCGGCACGTCCATGTCGACCACCTCGGGCGCATTGCGATCCGCCTCGGCCAGGGTGAAGGACCAGGGGCCGAGCGTTCCCTGGATGGCATCCTCGCGCTGCAGCGGCTGGGGCTCCACGCGCAGCAGCGCAATGGCGAACACCGCCACCGTGGCGGCCAGCAACCCCGCCGCCACCCAGCGGCGGGAGCGCGACACGGCAACCGCAGGGGACTGACCGGCATCGTCGCGCGGCCTGTTGCGCGCCGGATTCTCACGCACCGGCGGCTGCCAGGGCCACTTCGGCAGTGCGAACACCAGCGCCAGCGCGGCGATGCTCAGCCAACCCAGCCACAGAGTGATGCCCACCCCGCTGCCCAGCGCTGCGATGCCCTGCGCCAGCGCGACGAACAGCAGCAGCCAGCCCGCCACCCGTGCCATCCGCCGCCAGCCCGGCGCCGGCATCCTGCCCAGCAGGTGCTTGGCATGTCGCTCGGTGGCGAAGGCCAGGGCGCAGAAACCCAGCAGGCTCAGCACCAAAATGGACAGATGCATGCCGCTCAAGGCAAAAACGGGGCTCATGCGCCACCTCCCTGCCCTGCCAGCCAGACCACATATGCAATGCCTGACGTCAGCAGCGTGCCGACGAGCATGCCGCTCCAGGCGCGGCCGTTGCTGCGGGCATGGAATGCCCAGATCACCGCCACGGTATAGGCGGTGAAACTGAGCATGCTGGCCCACAGTAGGGCCTGGGCCTTGGGCGCGGGCCACAACAGCGCCAGCAGCACCGTGGCGGCGGACGCGAGCGCGTAGCCACCCAGCGCGGCAGCCGCCACGCGCGAAGCCACGGACCAGCGATAAGCCGCCGTCAAACTCGTGGATTTCTTCATGCGGCCTCCTTGCCGGGCACGGCCCGGGCATGAATCTCGGTGGGCCGGGCGGCAGGAGCCAGCCGGCGCTGTACCTTGACGGCCATCACGGCGAGGATCGCCGCCAGGCCCCACATCGTCAGGTCGAACCCCGCCAGCCCCCAGTCGCCCGCGGGCAGGGTCTGCCCCAGGTGGCGGTCGGTGGTCAGGGCGTTGAGCACCGGCACGAACGCGTAGGCGGCGCAGGCGGCCCACAGCAACTCGACCCAGGCCCGCCGCAGCGGGCGCGCCTGCGCATAGAACCAGGTCCCCAGCCACACCGCGAACAGGCTGTGCAGTTCCCACGCCGCGCGCTCTGCCAACTCGACCGGCAGCAAGCGGTTGGCGCAGAAATAGGCCGCCACGGCCAGCGGCAGGCCGGCGATGGTGGCGACGTTGAGCGTTTCCACCAAGCGCACCCCCGGATGCTCGCCGCCTTCGCTGCCGCTGGCCAGGTGGTGCCTGCGGCGCTTGACGGTCCACAACACCAGGCCGGTGCCGATCATGGCGCACCCCAACAGCCCGGCGATGAAATACAACCAGCGGCCCCATATGTCGGCGAACAGGCCTTCATGCAGGTTGAGCATCACGCTCTGCGTCAGGGCGGCACTCCCCCCTGTCGGGGGTTCGGGCCCGAGCGATTCACCCGTTTCGGCATGAAAGCGCAGCGTGGGCGGATTCCAGAAATCCACACTGCCGCCAGGCACCCGCGCGACCACGATCTCCGGCGGCTCGCCTTCATGGCGCTCGATGACGATCGATGCCACCTGCCCCCGGCCCCACGCCTCTTCGGCCTGGGCGACGAGAGGCGCAACGGGTACCACAGGCCGGCCGATCGGCGCGTGCGCGTGCTCGCCATGTTCGTGCAGTTCGTCGAAATACGCCGTCCGCGCCGTGGGGCCCGTGCCGTACAGCACATCGCGCCCCGCGGGCATGTAGGTAAACAAGAAGAACACCAGGCCGCTATAGGTGATCATCAGGAAGAAGGGCAAGGCCATCACGCTGATCGCATTGTGCGCATCCAGCCAGCTCCGCTGCCCCTTGCCGGGTCTGAACGTGAAGAAATCCTTGAAGATCTTCTTGTGCGTGATCACGCCACTGACGATGGCCAGCAGCATCAGCATCGTGCAGGCACCGACGATGCGGATCGCCCACTCGTAGGGCAGGTAATGCAGCACATAGTGCATGCGGTACAAACCCCCGCCCCCGGCGGTGTCGCGCGGCTCGGGGCCGGCTGGCAGCATTGCGCCGGTCGCCGGGTCCAGCCGCTCGCTACCGCTCGCGCCCCATTCGTGGCCTGGCTGGGGCATTTCCTCCCAACGGATCGAGAACTCCTGCCAGCCACGGCCGGCGAAGGACTCATGGGGCAGCGTGATGCGCCAGCTGGCGGCCACCGGCGCCACCGTTTCCAGGCGGTTCAGGGCATGGTCGAGCATCGCCGCCCGGTCTTCGGAAACCGGCGCCCGGACCACCAGCCGCTCGGGCTGCATCCACTGGGTGATCTGGTACTGGAAATAGCCTGCCGTGCCGGTGACGAACACGAAGAACAGCACCCACCCCACGATCAGGCCGGACCAGGTGTGCAGCCAGGCCATCGACTGGCGGAAATGTTCCTTCATGCTTGCCCCCATCCATGCGGGGCGCACGCACATGGGAAGAAGAGTTGTCTGTCCATCGATGAATGTCTGAAAAAAGGATGCCGCGGTCGACCACGGCTCCGGGCCAAAAAGGGAACGGGCGGCAACAAGGCCGCCCGTCCGTATGGTGGCTGGCCCCGAACCACAGCAAGCGGCATTCGGGGCCAGTCGTCCTGCACGAGACACCGGGGAGGAAAGCCGCCCTGGCGTTTTTTTGCGTTCTCATAGGGTATGTCGTTTGAGGCGGCAAAAAGCGGACATTTCTTACACGATGTTACATATCTGAAGATATTGACGGCCAGGTGCCGCTCAAATAAAAATAAGAAATATTATCGATAACGAAACAGCAGCACTGGCTGGCCAGCACACCTGCAGTTCTCGAGTTCCGGAGCGTTCCGTGCCCGCAACAGCCCATCCCATTGCCGACCTGTACGCCGAACATCACCGCTGGCTGCGTTCCTGGCTGCGCCAGAAGCTCGGCTGCTCGGACCACGCAGCAGACCTGGCCCAGGACACCTTCGTAAGGCTATTGACCCAGGAGCAACGCGGCACCCCCGTAGAGGCCCTGCGCCAGCCGCAGGCCTATCTGGCCACCGTTGCCCACGGGCTGGTGGTCAATCACTGGCGGCGCCTGGAGATCGAGCGCGCCTGGCTGGAAACACTGTCCAGCCAACCCGAGCCGCTCGCCCCCTCGCCCGAAGAACGCACCCTGCTGCTCGAAGCGCTGTGCGAGCTCGACGCCCTACTCGACCGCCTCAACCCCAAGGCCCGCAGCGCTTTCCTGATGGCGCAGCTGGAAGGCCTGAGCTACATCGAGATCGCCGGGCACCTGGGCGTCTCCGAACGCATGGTCAAGAAATACATGGCCCAGGCCATGCTCCACTGCCTGCAATCGGGCCTCGCCCCGGCATGAAGACCAACCCTGCCCCCGCGCCCGACTTCCAGGTACTGCAACAAGCGGCCGAATGGTTCGCCGTCCTCGGCTCATCGTCGGTCAGCGCCGACCAATGGCAGCGCTGGCAAGCTTGGTGCGAGGCCGACGAACGGCACCGCGCCGCCTGGGCCAGGGTCCAGGCCATCAGCGGCGCCTTCACCAGCCTGCCAACCACCGACAAGAGCGGCGCCCGCCAGACGCTCGACACGGCCTCCGAACGCCAGCGGGTCCGTCGCCAGGCCGCCAAGATGCTGCTCCTGCTGTGCGGTACCGGCAGCCTCGGCTGGATGGCGGCCAGCCGCGCGCCGTGGGCCGAATGGAACGCGGGCTACACCACCGCCACCGGCGAACGGCGCGAAGTCGAACTCGCCGACGGCGGCCGCATCTGGCTCAACACCGCCAGCGCCATGGACGTGGACTACGACACCGGGCGGCGACGCATCCGCCTCCATCGCGGCGAAATCCTCGTCGAAACCGCCCTCGACACGGTCCAGCCGCCGCGCCCCTTCATCGTCGACACCGCCCACGGCCGCCTGCGCGCCCTCGGCACCCGTTTCAGCGTCCAGCGCCGCGAAGACAGCACACAGATCACCGTCTTCGCAGGCACCGTCGAACTCAGCCCCGCCAACGGCGGCTCCCCGCGGGTTCTTGCGGCCGGCCAGCAGAGCCACCTCAACGCAGCCGGCGCCACGCCCGCCGAAACGGCCGGCCACGCCCGCGAAGCCTGGCAACGCGGCCTGCTGCTGGCCGAAGACGTACGCCTGGAAGATTTCATCGCCGAACTCGCCCGCCACCGCCCCGGCTATCTCGGCTGCGCCCCGGAAGCCGCCAACCTGCGCCTCGTCGGCGCCTACGAACTCGCGGACACCGACCGCGTGCTCGCCGCGCTGGAAGCCACCCTGCCCGTGCGCATCCGGCGCATCCTGCCGTGGTGGGTGGTGGTGGAAGCACGGCAGAAAGAATCCGCGCCTCAAGACAGGACGGGGTGACGCGCCATCCGCCGGACCGCTCATCGATGACATCCTGGCGCGCACGCCTTCCGTCGGATTTCTCCATGCACGTCGCCGAAACCATCCTGGGCGGGCTCCAACGCGCGGCGGCAACGCTTGGGCAATCATCCGGCAGGGCGGGCCGGCGCAACGGATGATGGAACATCGGGCCGCAGAAAGCCCCATGCCTGCCGGCCTGGGACGGCCCGGCGAAAAAAATCGCGATCAAGGTTCCCTTTTCGCCTGCCTCGATTGGCTTAC
Organism: Thauera linaloolentis 47Lol = DSM 12138; assembly: GCF_000310205.1. Lineage (GTDB taxonomy): Bacteria > Pseudomonadota > Gammaproteobacteria > Burkholderiales > Rhodocyclaceae > Thauera > Thauera linaloolentis. Next base: position 18,891 of record NZ_AMXE01000002.1, read on the forward strand.
CGGATGAAACCCCTTTCATCCAACCGATCCGAGCAAGGCATCCCCATGACTGACTCCCGCCCCGCCGCAGTTCCTGCCCCGCGTACCAAGACCCGCCCCACTCTGATGGCCCTGGCCGTGCGCGGCGCGCTGCTCGGCCTGCCGCTGATCGCCGGCCTCCCCCATGCGATGCCTGCCGCCCAGGCTGCCGAAACCGCCGAAGCACGCCGCTACGACGTGCCGGCCGGGCCGCTGGCGGGCGCCCTGCTCGCCTTCGCCACGCAGGCCGGCATCCAGCTTTCGGCGGATTCCGGCTTCACCAGCGAGTTGAACAGCCCCGGCGTGCGCGGCCGGCACACCCTCGCCGCCGCCCTGGCCACCGTGCTGGCCGGCACCGGGCTGGAGGCCGTTAACCGGGGCGGCAACGAATACACCTTGCGCAGGCTGCCGGCGCGGCAGGGAGAAACGACCCTTGCACCGGTGAAGGTAAGCGCCGGCGCGCTGCTCGACGCCACCACCGAAAACACCGGTTCCTACACCACTGGCAGCATGAGTACGGCCACCAAGCTGCCGCTCTCCATCCGCGAAACCCCGCAGACGGTGACCGTCCTTACCCGCCAGCGGATAGAAGACCAAGGCCTGAACACCCTCAGCGATGCAGTGAAATATACGCCCGGTCTGACAGTGAATAAGTGGGGCGGAGAAAGAGATCGTTTTATTTCACGCGGTTTCGATATCGACAACCTGATGCTCGATGGCCTTCCCGTCACCTATAACTTTGACACTATGTCCACGGGACTATCCATGTACGACAGGGTCGAAGTGGTGCGCGGTGTTTCAGGGCTGATGGAAGGGGTAGGCTCTCCTGGTGGCTCGATCAATCTGGTGCGCAAACGCCCCACCCGGGAATTCCAAGGCTCTGCTAACGCCGCCGCTGGCAGTTGGGACAATTACCAAGTCGGGCTGGATGTCTCCGGGCCACTGACAGCACAAGGCGGCCTGCGAGGCAGGGCGGTAGTGTCCTACCAGGACAAGAACTCCTTCATCGACTACGCCGAGAACAAGCGCAGCCTGCTCTACGGTGTGCTCGAAGGCGATATCGGCGAAAACACGCTGCTGACGCTTGGCGCTTCTTGGAGTCGGGAAGATAACCCCGGAACCTCCTGGATCGGCCTGGGCACCTATCTGGACGGAAGCTTCCTTCCCATCTCTCGCTCGACCCGAATGAGCCCGAGTTGGTCATTTCATGACAAAGAAAGCATGACCGTGTTCACCGAACTGGAACATCGACTCTCGGAAGACTGGAAATCCAAGGTCTCCGCCACATACATGCATAGTGAGCATGATTTTTTATCAACTTCTCTCGGATATTCGGCAGACCATAACCCTTATTTCCGGCTGGCCGGTGCCGGTCAGGCTTATCGATATGATGAAAAGCAGTACAGCCTTGACGGCCTGCTTTCAGGGAATTTCTCGCTATTTGGAAAAAACCACGACCTGCTGCTGGGCGCCAGCCATAGGAAAGTGAAGAATCGTAATCTCGGGGCAAATACCGACTTTTCCGGTAGCAGTTTCGACCCTACCAACTGGGATCCCAGCTCCGTTCCCAAGCCCTCCATTATCTCTGATTGGCACGCCTGGCATCAGTATGTAGACACTGAACAATCTGCCGCATACGTGACAAGCCGATTCACCTTTAGCGATCAGCTAAAACTGATTCTGGGCGGACGTCTGGACTGGTATGAATATGAGGTAGATAATGTCATTATAACCAATAACGCCAGCTACAAAGCCACTCGTGAGTTCACACCCTATGCCGGATTGGTGTACGACCTGAACGATACTTACACGGCCTATATAAGCTGGACTAGGATATTCAAACCTCAAAACTATCAAACGCCAAGCAGTAGCCTGCTCGATCCGCAGGAAGGCTCCAACTATGAAATCGGCCTAAAAGGCGAGTACTTGGACGGAAGGTTGAACGCCAGTTTGGCTGTTTTCCAGTTGGACTTGGAGAACCTTCCCATTTCCTTGTCTACTGCATCTTGTATGGCCGGCCAAGTCTCCTGCTATGTACCTTCAGGAAAAGTAAGAAGCCGAGGCATAGACATAGAACTGAACGGAAGCCTGACCGAAAACTGGCAGATCGGTGCTGGCTACACCTATAACTATGCAAAGGTGCTCGAAAAATCATCCTACAGCCAGACTAACGTCTACATTGCCGGAGATCGCTGGGGGACGAATCTCCCATTGAATCTTTTTAAAGCTTTTACCAACTACAGACTGCCAGGAAAACTGCAAGACTGGAAAATTGGCGGTGGAATCCACACACAAAGCAAGACCCACTCTCCTTATGGAACGAATGGAATAAAGCAAGAAGGCTATACCGTGGCGGACCTATTTGTGAGCCACGCGCTCAACAGAAACACTGAAATATCATTCAAAATCAATAATGTGTTCGACAAAAAATACTATTTCACTATAAGCAGCCCATGGGGATCAAATTTCTTCGGAGATCCGAGAAACTATATAATCTCTGCTAAATATAAATTCTAAGGCCAGTTCCGTAGTTTGGGCTGAACGCAGCGATACCCAGGAAAACACGGCACCGCTCCTGTAGCGCCCCTTCGCAGCCAAAGCCGTCCCGCGCACTGCACACATCAACCACGACGGCACCCGCTTGCGGGCGCCGTTTCCTTCAACACGCGCAGGATGGGGCGCTGCGCGTGTCGCGCCTGCCTTCGTATTCAGACAGACGCCGGACCAGATCGAAAAACGATCCGTCACACGCTCACTATGGCCCATATGCCCACGGATCGATCAGCCCAACGCCGCTGCTCTCGAAATCCCTGGTATTCCCGGTCACGAAGGCAAAGCCATGTTCCAGGGAGATGGCCGCAATCATGGAATCGTTCATGACCATCGGACCGGGAATATGCAATCTGGCGCAAATCAAGGCGGCCTGCTCCGAAAACGGCAGCGCCCGACCGAAAAAATGGCCACCATCAACGCCAGCAAGGATTGCCCGCCTTCTTCCTTTTGCGCGTAGTAGTCCTCTATGGTCTGCAACACGTAGCGCGGCCTTCCCCGGTCCGTGATGAATACCGGTCCGGAAGCAGCCACCGTTTGGTGACCCCGACATCACGGGTGAACTGACGGCTTGAAACAGCGTGGATGGCCATTTTTACCCCCTGCGCATCACCAATGTCTGTACGTTAGGACATTGACTGAATGCATACCTGCGGCCAAGAGAACCGGGATTCGAGCCAGCCGCCTGCACGGGCAACGGTGCTATCATTTGCGAATGATTCTCATGACAAGCCATCTCCCCTCCCGTACCCGAGCGTTGCGGATCGAGCGGCCGGCTTGTCCGGCACGGAGCCTGCCTTGCAGCACAAAGCGACAGAACAAACCCGATTGATCGGCGAACTGTATTCCAGCCATCGCGGCTGGCTGCAGGGCTGGCTGCGCAAGAAGGTCGGCTGCCTGCACCAGGCATCCGACCTGGTGCAGGACACCTTCGTCAAGCTGCTGTCATCCGCCAGCCTGCCGGCGCTGCGCGAGCCGCGCGCCTACCTGCTGGTGATCGCCAGCCATCTGATGATCGATCATTACCGGCGCCGCAAGCTGGAACAGGAAAGCCTGCAAACCATGGCGGTGCTGGCCGAAGATGCGCTGGCCGCCAGCCCCGAGGAGCAGGCCGCGACCCGCCAGTTGCTGGGCGAGACCCTGCGCGTCCTGGCCCGCGAGCTGGACGACAAACCCTACCGGGCCTTTCTGATGGCGCGCGTGGATGGCATGTCCTACGCGGAGATCGCCGCCGCGCTCGGCGTGTCCGAAAGCAGCGTCAAGCAGTACCTGAGCAAAGCCCTGGCGTATTGCCATGCCCGCCTCTACACCCATGACTGACGCGGTGCTGAACGAATCCGCGATCCGCGAACAGGCCGCCGAGTGGATCGTGCGCCTCGACGACGCGCTGGACGACGCCCAGCGCCTGGCCGTGCAGGCGGCCTGCCGGGCGTGGTGCGCGCAGGACGAGCGGCACGCGCGCATCTTCCGCCAGATGCAGCAGATGTGGCAGGCCGCAGCCCAGCCCGCCAAACCGAAACGCGGCCGAAAAACCGCCGCCGCGGCCGGCCTGCTCGCCCTGCTCGTGCTGTGCTGGCTGCTGCCGCTGCAGGCTTGGCTGGCCGACGTGCGCGTAGCGCCGGGCGAACTGCGCCAGGTGACGCTGGAGGATGGCAGCCGCCTGACGCTCGACAGCGGCGCGCGCGTCGATATCCGCTTCGACGGGCAGGTGCGCTCGCTGCATCTGCATGCCGGCCGCGTGCTGGTCGACGTGGCCAAGGACCCGCAAGGCCGCAGCTTCCGCGTCGTCAGCCGCGACGGCACGGCGACGGCGCTGGGCACGCGCTACATCGTCGACCAGCAGGCCGCCGACACGGCGGTCAGCGTGCTGGAATCCTCCGTCGCGGTGGCCAGCCGCGCCCGGCCGGACCATCCGGTGGTCCTGCAGGCCGGACAAACGGTGCGCTATACGCGCGCGGCGCCGGGCAGGCCGGAGGCCCTGGCCCCCGCCGCCACCGACGCGGCCTGGGCAGACGGCCACCTCATCTTCAACGCCACGCCGCTGCCCGAGGTCGTTGCCGAACTGGCGCGCCACCGGCGCGGCATCCTGACCCTGCGCCGGGCCGAGGCGCTGGCCGGGTTGCGTTTCACCGGCATGCTGCCGCTGCAGGACAGCGATGCGGCGCTGCGCATCCTGGCCCGGTCGCTGCCCGTGTCGGTGGAACAGGCCACGCCGTACGTGGTCTGGCTGGCGCCGGAGGAAGCCCGGACGCAAAAATAATTTCACGATGGACTGCCCGATTTTCTCCGGCGCCAGTCATGGAGGTTGAGAAGCGACTTCCATCAACCATCAGGAGTTCATCGTGCATCGTCCTCATCACCACCGGCTGCCCGCGCGGCTGCCGCTGATCGCCCTGTGTCTGGGGCTGGCCGCGCCGGCCTGGGCACAGACCGGCAGCCCCCTGGCGTCCCCGCTTCCCCTGTCCATCTCCGCCCAGCCGCTGGACAAGGCGCTGACCGAACTGGCCGCCAAGACCGGCCTGCTGATCGGCGTGGACAGCAGCCTGCTGGCAGGCAAGCAGGGGCCCGCCCTCGACGGTAGCTATACGCCGGCCACCGCCCTGGACAAGCTGCTGGAAGGCTCCGGCCTGGAGGCGGTGAGCCAGGGCGGCAACGAATACACCTTGCGCAGGCTGCCGGTGCGACAGGGGGAAACGACATTGGCGCCGGTGGCGGTGACGGCCGGGATCGAACGCAGCGCCACCAGCGAAGGCACCGGCAGCTACGCCGCACGGGGCACCACCCTGTTCAAGGGCACCCAGTCGCTGAAGGAAATTCCCCAGTCCGTCACCGTCATCACCCGGCAGCGGATGGACGACCAGGGGCTGGACACGCTGGAAGACGTGCTCGCCAACGCCACCGGCGTCACCTTGCGCCGGCGTGTGGGCGGTGGCAACGACATCATCATCCGCGGCTTCGAGACCAGCACCATCCAGTACGACGGCATGCCGCTGCCGCGCACCTACACCAACGGCAACATGCTGCTGGCCAGTTCCGTCCATCTCGACCGGGTGGAAGTGCTGCGCGGCGCCCAGGGCCTGCTGGAAGGCGCCGGCAGCCCGGCCGGTGCGGTGAATCTGGTGCGCAAGCGGGGCACGGCCGAACGCCGCTTGATGGTGGAAGGCCGCGCCGGCTCGTGGGACAACTACGGCGCCCGCATCGATGCCGGCGGCCCGCTGAACGAAGCCGGCACGCTGCGCGCCCGCGCGGTGCTGGATTACGAGGACAAGAACGCCTACGTGGACAAGGTGTGGGACCGCAACCTGAGCGCCTACGCCGCGCTGGACTTCGATGCCACGCCGGACACCACCCTCGGCCTGGGGCTGGCCCATACCCGCTTCAGAGGCAACAGCAGTATTTACAACGGCCTGCCGCGCCATGCCGACGGCTCCATGCCGGATGTATCCCGCCGCGCCAACATGGACGCCGACTGGAGCGAGTCGACGCGGGAGGAAACCCAGCTCTTTGTCGACTTCGAGCACCGTTTCAATCCGGACTGGAAGCTGAAGGCCAGCGGCATCTACATCGACGAGACCTACGACGGGGCCACCGCCCTGTCCTACTTCCGCCTGATCCCGGTCGGCGGCAACGCGATGACGGCGCCTGGTTTCGCCTACGATTTCGGCGGCCGGAGCAAGGGCCTGGACATCAACCTGAGCGGCGCATTCCAGGCGCTGGGAATCGCCCATGAAATCGTCGTCGGCGGCAGCTACTCCAACCAGGAGCGCGACGACGCCTTCGACGAATACACGAACACCACCATCGACATCTTCGACAGCAAGGCCGACATCACGCCGCTCGGCGCCCGCGCGCTCAACCGCATGCGCGATCTCAGTTCCAAGACCACCCAGCGCGGCCTCTACGGGCTGTGGCGCGGGCACCTCACCGAGCGCGCCACGCTGATCCTGGGCGGCCGTACGAGCTGGTACGACTACCGCAGCGCCATCGTCAATCCGGTCAACGGCGTCATCGTCACCCGTTCCCGGGAAAAGGAAAGCGGCGAATTCACCCCCTACGGCGGTCTGGTCTATGCCCTGACGCCGCAGTGGTCCGCCTATGCCAGCTACGCCGAGATCTTCGAGCCGCAAAGCGTCACCGACGCCGGGCTCAAGGTTCTGCCGCCGATGACCGGCGTCAATTACGAACTGGGCATCAAGGGCGAACTGTTCGACGGCGCGCTCAACACCTCGCTGGCGGTGTTCCGCGTCGACCAGGAAAACCGCGCCATCACCGACTACGAGTCGCCCATGCTCTGCGGCGGCTGGTACTGCTCCCGCGCCGCCGGCAAGGTGCGCAGCCAGGGCGTCGAGCTGGAAGCCCACGGCACGCTGGCGCGCGGCTGGCAACTGAGCGGCGGCTACACTTACAGCCGCAACAAGTACCTCAAGGATGCGGACGAAAGCCTGGTCGGCAAGCCGTTCAACTACGAAACGCCCAGACACATGCTGCGCTTGTGGTCCGACTACCAGTTGGCCGGCGAGTTGGGAAAGTGGCGCATCGGCGCCGGGGTGAACTACCGCAGCAAGCAAGAGACCGACAGCGCCACCATGAAGAACCCGGTGCAGGGCGGCTACGCCGTCTGGAACGCCCGTGTAGCCTACCGGATCGACAAGACCTGGAGCGCCGCGCTCAACGTCGAAAACCTGTTCGACAAGCGCTACTACTCCAACATCAGCGCCAATTACCTGCACAGCTACGTGGGCGAGCCGCGCAACGTCCTGCTGACCGTGCGCGGCAGCTTCTGACTCCCGTTGCGGCAGGCTTGCCCAGATGGCCGCCGCCGGGCGGCCAGTCATGGTGATTTGACACGTTCCGCCCATATCCACAAAAATGAGAACCATTCCCGATATCTGACGCCAGCCACCCCCGCAGGATTCCCCCAGGGGCCAGCCAGCCAACCCCTCCCTGGAGGCATGCTTGAGCCCCCCCAATGCTTCGGAATCCATCTCCGCCCTCTATGCGGAACACCATGGCTGGCTGCAAGGCTGGCTGCGCAAGAAGCTCAACTGCTCCCATCAGGCAGCCGACCTCGCGCACGACACCTTCGTGCGCCTGCTGAGCAAGCAAGAACCCGAAGCCTTGCGCGAACCGCGTGCCTACCTGACGACGGTCGCCCGCGGGCTGCTGATCAACCACTGGCGCCGCCAGGCGCTGGAGCAGGCCTATCTGGAAGAGCTGGCGGCACGCCCGGAAGAAAGCGCGCCTTCGCCCGAGGCACGCAGGCTGATCCTGGAAACTCTGGAAGAAATCGCCCGGCTGCTCGACGGGCTGCCGCCCCGGGTGCGCGAGATATTCCTGCGCTCGCAGCTCGAAGGCGAGACCTATCCAGCCATCGCCACGCAGATGGGCATCAGCGTCAACGTGGTGCAGAAGGCCATGATCCGCGCCACCGCCCACTGCTACAAGGCGCTCTACGGGAGCGGACGATGAACGCCGCGCAGGACGGTCTGCCGGTCGCACCGGGCATCATCGACATTGCCATTCTCTGGTACGTGCGCCAGGCTTCGGGCGAGATGAACGCTAGCGAGCAGGACGAACTCGCCCGCTGGCTGGCCAGGCACCCGGACCACGCCAGGGCATGGCGGCAATTGCAGCGCATGGGCGAGCAACTGCATGGCGGCACGCCGCGCCTGGCGCCTTCCCTCGCCCGCTCCGTCCTCGGACGCCTGCCCGATCTGGAACGGCGCAAGGTGCTGCGCCTGCTGTCCTGGGCCGCGATCGGCGGTACCAGCCTGTATTTCGGCCGCGGCGTGCTGAACGAAGCCGCCTTCCCGGCCGACTACCGCACCGCCGTCGGCGAGCGCCGCGAAGTCCGGCTGGCCGATGGCAGCCTGCTGCAGCTCAACACCGGCAGCGCCGTCGATATCCGCTTCGACGGCAGCACTCGCCGAATCCATCTGCGCCGCGGAGAAATCCAGGTCGTCACGGCCAAGGACCCATCCGGCCGGCCACTCTGGATCGAGGGCCGGGATGGTCGGCTGGCACCGGCCGGCACCCGTTTCACGGTCGATCAGACGGACAGCCACACCTATCTGGGCGTCAGCGAGGGCGCGGTCGACGTCTTCCGCGACGGCAGTGCCGAACCGCAGCGCGTCGGCAGCGGCCAGCAACTGGTTTTCGGCGGCGACGGCAGCAACACCGTCCAGCCCCTCGACGAATCCCGCCACGCCTGGACCGACGGCATGATCAGCGCGGAAAACCGCCGCCTCGACGATCTGCTTGCCGAGCTAGGCCGTTACCGCCCCGGCCACCTGGGCTGCACGCCCGAGGCCGGCGCGCTGCGCATCACCGGTACCTGGCCGCTGCGCGGCGGCGACCCGACCGAAGCCGTGCTCGCCTCACTGGAGCGCCGCCTGCCGATCCGCATCCAGCGCATGACGCGATATTGGGTCAAGGTGTCGCACGGTTGAAAAAGTTGGCAGTTTTTTCCTTTTCGCCGGGCATACCGGATAGAGGCCTGCTGCGCGCCGGCCACCGGTCCAAACCCGACACAAAGGAAAAGCCTTCATGTCCTGCCCGCCCCGCTCCATCCGCCGCACCATGACGCCCGCCGCCCGGGCCTTGTTCGTGGCCTTCCTGGGCGCCTCCGCCGTCCTGGCCCTGCCCACCAGCCCGGCCCATGCCGCCGAAGCCGGCGCCACGGTCGATATCGACATTCCCGCCGGCAGCCTGGACCAAGCGCTGAACCGCCTCGGACGGCAAACCGGCATCCAGCTCGCGGTCAATGCCGAACTCACCGCCGGCCGGCAAAGCCCAGGCGTGAGCGGCCATCACTCCGTCGAAGCCGCCCTGCGCCGCCTGCTGGCCGGCACCGGCCTGGAAGCCGTGCGTGACGGCAGCGGGGAATACACGCTGCGCAAGCTGCCGCCGGCGGTTTCCGGCGAGGCCACGCTGACAGCGGTGACGGTGACGGCCGCCGGCTTCGGCGCCACGACGGAGAATACCGGTGCGTACACCACCGGCAGCGCCAGCACCGCCACCAAGATGAACCTCTCGCTGCGCGAGACGCCGCAGTCGGTCAGCGTGCTGACGCGCCAGCAGATCGACGACCAGAACCTCACCACCCTGGACGACGCAGTGCAGCAGATCACCGGGCTGACCATGCAGAAAGGCTATTACACCGGCGATTCGGGCAGCTTCAGCGCGCGCGGCTTTCCGGTGGCCAATCTGCTGCTCGACGGCGTGCCGACCAGCGCCGGCGCCAACGGCACCTTCAATGCCGACAACGACGCACTGGACATCTACGACCGCGTGGAAGTCGTGCGCGGCGCCACCGGCCTGACTACCGGCGCCGGCACGCCGTCCGCCGCCATCAACCTGGTGCGCAAGCGCCCGACGGCGGAAACCCAGGGCCGTGTCACGCTGAGCGCGGGCAGCTGGGACAACTACCGCGCCATGGTGGATGCCGGCGGCCCGCTCAACCAGGCCGGCACGCTGCGCGGCCGGGTGGTGGCCACCGTGCAGGATGCCGACAAGTTCTACGACGTCGCCCACGACCGCAACCACCAGCTCTACGGCATCCTCGAAGCCGACCTGACGCCCGGGACCACCGCCACCCTCGGTTTCCACTACCGCAAGGTGGACAACGACGGGCTGCTGCCCGGCCTGCCGACCAACCCGGACGGCAGCTTCCTCTCCGGTCTGCGCCGCTCCGCCAATCCCGCCAACGATTTCGACTACTGGAAGCAGACCGACAAGACACTGTTCGCCGAGCTGACCCACCGCTTCGCCAACGACTGGCAGCTCAAGGCGGCGGCGCTGTGGAAGCGCCCCGAGCAGGACATGCTGTTCTCCGGCCTGTACCGCAACGGCGGCGTGCTGCGCCAGAGCACCCAGCACTACCGCCTCGACAACGAGCAGGACAGCTACGACCTCGCCCTCAACGGCCCCTTCTCGCTGTTCGGCCGCACGCATGAACTCATGCTGGGCGCCAGCTACCGCAGCCGCGACAACCTCAATTGGGGCGGCTGGGCAGAGTACAGTTGGACGGCGGCCGGGCCGGCCGTCGATCCGTACGACTGGGATTCGTCGGCCGTGCCCAAGCCGGCCATCGACATGACACGCTGGGCCATCGACAACACCACCCGCCAGAAGGCCGTCTACGCGGCCACCCGGTTGAACCTCGCCGACCCGCTCAAGCTCATCGCCGGCGCGCGCATCAACTGGTACGAGAACGAAAACCACCTGACCGGCGCCAGCTACAAGGTCGACCACGAACTGACGCCCTACCTCGGCGCCATCTACGACGTGAACGACAACCATTCGGCCTACGCGAGCTGGACGGAGATCTTCGAACCCCAGGGCAGCTACGACAGCAGCGGCAAACTGCTCGACCCGATCACCGGCACCAACTACGAAATCGGCCTCAAGGGCGAGTATTTCGGCGGCCGCCTCAACGCCAGCCTGGCCGCATTCCTGATCAAGCAACAGAACCGCGCCACCGACGACCTTGCCGGCCCCAACCCCTGCCCCGGCAGCGCCTGGGGCTACTGCCAGCGTGCATCGGGCGAGGTCGAAAGCAAGGGCGTCGAACTGGAAATCGGTGGCGCCCTGACACCCGACTGGCAGTTGATGGCTGGCTACACCTATGTGTCCGCCAAGTACACCAAGGATGCCGACCGGTCGAACATCGGCAAGCCGTTCGACAGCGACCTGCCGCGCCACCAGCTCAAGCTGTCGTCCAGCTACCGCCTGCCCGGCGAGCTCGCCCGCTGGCGGATCGGCGGCAATCTTTACGCACAGAACCGCATCAAGGCCAGCGACGATTCGCGCATCCGCCACTCCGGCTACACCGTCGTCGGCCTGCATACCGCCTACAGCCTCGACAAGCAGACGGAAATCCGCCTGAACGTCCACAACCTGTTCGACAAGCGCTACTACCAGAACATCGGCTGGAGTACCGGCGGCAACGTCTTCGGTGTGCCGCGCAGCTTCACGCTGACGGCGATGTACAGCTTCTGAGCATGGCGCCCGGCCCCCGCATGCGGAAGCCGGGCCATCCGTATCCGTTGGACCTCCCGCGGCGGCATCCGATCCAAGTTAACGATATTCATTCCTATCTGAAGGAGGTGGCGATATACTCGCGCGGCGATACGCCATCCAACCCGATCACCACGCCCGATGCCCCGTCCGGCGGGCTGACCCGACCGCCATGTATGTCAAGGACGCTTCCTCCTCGCTGGTCTTCACGCTTGCACACCACTACGACGACCTGATCGCCTACCTGTGCCGCAAGCTCGGCTTCGCCCGGGGCAACGCGCGCGCCACCCGCGACCTGGCCCACGAGGCGCTCCACGAAGTCTGCCTGCAACTGCTTCAGGAAGAACCACAGCTCGGTAAGGTGAAGGTGCCGATCGCCTTCCTGCGCACCCTCAGCCAGCGGCGCGCCATCGACGTGCTGCGTCGCGAGGCGGCCTGGAACCGGTTTGCGGCACATGGCGACGACCACCCGGAATTTCTCTCGCACCCCGCGCCGCGCACCAGCGAGGCCGAATGCCGCGTCGAGGCGCGCCAGCAGATCGCCCTGCTCACCCAGGCCATCGAATCCCTGCCGCCGCGCTGCCGCGACGTGTTCGTGCTGCACAAGCTGCACGAATGGCCGCAGGCCGACGTGGCTGCGCACCTCGGCATTTCGGTGAAGGCGGTGGAAAAGCACGTCCGCATCGGGCTGGCCTGCTGCCGGGTCGCCATGGCGGGCTTCCTCGACGATGGCGCCTGAACAGCCATGAACGACACACCAGACAGCCGTCCGCCGCGTAGCGGGGTCGCATTCAAGGCCGGCAACACGGCCCAGGCAGCCCCCCGCGCCGCGCTCGACGACGCGCTCGACACCCACCGCGGCGCCCTGCAGTCGATGTTCCCCATTCCGCCAGCCCGCCCGCAGCGCAAGCGCACGGCCCGCAACGCGGCGGGCACCGCTGCCGCCGTACTGTTGGCCGCCGCCGTGTGGTGGGCCGACCCCGCCTACCGCAGCCAGCGCTTCGACACCGCCATCGGCGAACTGCGCGAAATCGCGCTGGCCGACGGCAGCCGCGTCGTGCTCGATACCGGAAGCGCGGCGCAGGTGAGCTGGCATCTGCGCTCGCGCCGCGTCGAACTGCAGCAGGGCCGGGCTCATTTCGACGTCGCACCCTCCACATTGCGCCCGATGACGGTGGCGGCCGGCGATGCCCGCGTGCGCGTCGTCGGCACACGCTTCGACGTCTGGCGCCATGCCGCGGGCACCCGCGTCACCGTCCAGGAAGGCACGGTCGCGGTGTGGCACGGCGCCCGCGCGCAAGAATCCATCCTGCTGCAGGCCGGTCAGCAGATCCGCCTCGCCAGCGTCCTCCGCCCCGACCAACCCCTGCCGTCCGGCACCCCGGCGGACGCGGCAAGCCTCGGCGCCTGGCAGACGGGCCTGCTCGTGTTCCAGAACACGCCGCTGGACGAAGCCCTGGCCGAAATCCAGCGCTACCGCCAGGCGCCAATCCGGATGCACGGCCGCTTCGGCAGCGACACCAAGGTTTCCGGCGTGTTCGACAGCCGCAACACCGATCAACTGCTCGACCGCCTGCCCGACGTCCTGCCGCTTCAGATCGTGCGCCACCCCAGCGGCGAAGTGGACGTGCTGCGCCGCTGAACGCCCGCGCGGCCCTCCGTCCTTTCCTCTGCTGCGCGAGGCAGAACCCCGTGCCCGCCAGCCTGCGACTTTTTTTCCGAACGAAGGTAGGGGTGGGCAAGCGCCCATACGACATGTGTTCATCACCCACTCACGGCAACGCAGGAGCCTGCATGAACACGGTCCGACCTTTCCACCCCTCGCACCACCAATCCCGCCCGCTGCGCCCGGCGGCGCCCGATCACGCGGCCGCTTTCCGCCTGCATGCACTGGCCCTGGGCTGCGTCATTGCGCTGGGTACGCTGGCCATTGCGCCGCCCGCGCATGCGCAACAGAACGGCGGCACCGAAGCCCGGGCGGTGCTGGCCTTCGACCAGCCCGCGCAGCCGCTTGGCGAAGCCATCAACGCCCTGGCACGCCACGCCCGCGTACAAATCGTCTTTGCCGCCTCGGCCACCGAAGGCTTCACCGCCCCCGCCCTGCGCGGCAGCTACACGCCCCGCCAGGCGCTCGACCGGCTGCTGGCCGGTAGCGGGCTGGTCGCCACGCATGCGGGCGGCTCGTTCATCATCCAGACCCGGCCCCACGCCCCTGAGGCCACGCTCAAGGCAGTGACGGTCAGCGCCCAGCACGACCGCAGCGGCACGACCGAAGGCACCGGCAGCTACACTCAGCGCGGCCCGAGCGGCACCGCCACCGGCCTGGCGCTGAGCCTGCGCGAGACGCCGCAATCGGTCAGTGTGATGACGCGCCAGCGCATGGACGACTTCAAGCTGGAGACGCTCACCGACGTGCTGGAGCAGGCGCCCGGCGTCACGGTGAGCCGGCAGAACGACATGACGACCTTCAACGTGCGCGGTGCCACCGTCAACCTGCAGACCGACGGCGCGCGCCGGACCAGCGCCGGCTGGGGCTGGAACACCCACATCGTGCACACCCTCGACGATCTGGCCGAAATCGACCGCGTCGAGGTCCTCAAGGGATCTTCCGGCCTGATCAACGGCGACGGTGCCTATGGCGCCACCGTCAACCTGATCCGCAAGCGCCCGACGCGTGAGTTCCAGGCCAGCGTCACGGCCGGCGCCGGCAGCTGGGACAACTATCGTCTCGACACGGATGTCGGCGGACCGCTGAATGCCGACGCCAGCCTGCGCGGGCGGCTGGTAGCGGCGCACAAGGAAAGCAAGACCTTCAACGGCAAGGAAACCGACAGCTCGATGCTGTACGGCACGCTGGAGTACGACCTGGGCCCCGATACCCTGGCGAGCGCCGGCCTCACCTGGCGCCAGCGCGAGCAGCGCGGCGCCGGCGGCACCACGCCGATCCAGGGCTTCGACGGCAACGGCAACGCGGTGCCGCGCATGGCCCGCGACTACAACATCGGCGCACCCTGGGCCGGCTACGAGCAGGATTCGCTCAACGCCTTCGCCCGCCTCGAACACCGCTTCGCCAACGGCTGGACGGGCAAGCTGCAAATCACCCACGACGGCATCGAAACCCCCAAGATGCACATCGGCTCGCTGCGCTACGCCCTGCCCGCGGTGACCGGCCAATTCGGGCTGTACAAGGACATCGAGTCGCGCGACCAAAGCCTCATCGTCGATCTGCAAGGCCCCTTCCAACTCTTTGGCCGCGAGCACAAGCTGCTGCTCGGCGCCGGTGCGTCCCGCAGCCGCACCACCTTGCTGCGCGGCGGCCCCCCCGACGCCGCGCTACCGCCAGGTGTCGAGTATGCCCAGGGCGGCAGTGTGATTCCGCAACCCGACGATGCCTTGTCGACCTACTCGAACGACAAATTCAGCAGCAAACGGCGTTATCTCTACGCCGCCAGCCAGCTTTCGCTGGCCGACCCGGTCAAGCTGATCGTCGGCACCCGCGTCAGCAACTACGAACAGAAGGACGTCACCGACATCGGCTGGTACAACTACGATCTGAACGAAAAGGGTGTGGTCACGCCATACGCCGGACTGGTGGTGGACGTGGCCAGGGACATCTCCGTCTACGCCAGCTACGCCAGCATCTACCAGGTGCAGAGCGCCAAGGACGCCAACGAACGCACCCTGGACCCGGAAGAAGGGCTGACCTATGAAGTCGGCGCCAAGGGCGAGTTCTTCGACAAGCGCCTGAACGCCAGCGCCAGCTACTTCTGGATGCGCACCGACAACACGGCCGAGGAGATCGGCCTCAACGACCGGGGGGACTCCATCTACCGGGCGGTCATGGGCACCATCCGGCGCGGCTACGAACTGGAACTGTCCGGCGAACTGGCGCGCGGCTGGCAGGCCCAGGGCAGCTACGTGCAGAACAGCAGCGACCTGGACAGTTCCAGCGCCACACCCAAGCACCAGTTCAAGCTGGGCAGCACCTGGCAATTCACCGGCGGCGCGCTGCGCGGCCTGACGGTAGGCGCCGCCACGCGCTGGCAGAGCGCCATCTCCGTCCAGCGCGGCAACGCCAGGCTCGGCCAGGATGCCTACTGGCTGCTCGACCTGATGGCACGCTACCAGATCGACGAGCGGCTGAGCATCAGCGCCAATCTCAACAACGCGCTCGACAAGAAGTACTTCGCCGGGGTCACCAACTTCAACGCCCAGGGGCTGTTCTACACCTGGGGCGCGCCGCGCAGCTTCACCGCAAGCCTGCGCTACGATTTCTGATGCGCTTGCCGAGGAGCATCCCGGCGCGCGATTTTCCGCGCGCCGCCAAACGCGGCACCCAACCCGGGCAGCAGAAATCTGCCAGCGGCACCTCTTCGAGGTGCCGCATTTCGCCGGACTACGGCGAAGCTTGATACGGCAGGCTTATCAATGATTTAGTCGCATTCAGCATGTGCCGGAGCTTTCCGATGCTCCCGAACGGCAAGGCCACCCACCTCATCAGCGACGAGAACATGGGCAAGCCGCTCCGGCAGCTCGACAAGATCGACACCGAGGGGCTGGAGAGCCACGTCATCGCCTTGGCGATTCACCTGCAATTCGAGTTTTTCACGTTGTACCGGATTCAGGTCATACGTCACGCTGAACAGCTTCTCCCCTCGTGCATCAATACATGTATGTCGCTGTCAGCCCCACGGTCCGGCCCGATGCCACTTGGGCAAAATTGCCAGTCGCTCCGTAGGAGAAACCATAGGTCCGGTAGTCCTTGTCGGTCAGGTTCTTCGCATGGAGCATCAATTCCAGGTCGCTGGTCGGACTCCAGGCCAGCCCGGCATCGACCACGGTGTAGGCGTTCTGGCGCAGGGTATTGGCGCTGTCGAAGTAATGTGCTCCGGTCCGGCGCACTGACAGTTGCGGCCGCAGTACGGTATCACCCACCCGCACATTGCCCTTGGCACCCAGGGTCAAGCCATAGCGGGGAGTCATCGGCACGTCGTTGTGCTTGCAGCCGGTGCAGGCACTGGAATCCTCGAAGCGGCGGAAAGTGGCGTCATTCACAAACCCTCCGGCACTCAGCGTCCACTGCCGGGTGACATCCCATTCTGTGTTGAACTCCACGCCCACCGAACGGGTATCGCCGACATTACGCAAGGTCTGGTTGCCCATATCGCCATCGCCATAGAGCTGCACATCCCTGCTGTCCACACGGTACAGGGCCATGCTGGCGCGCACCGCATCACCGCTAAAGCGCACGCCCGCCTCATAGCTGATCGAGCGTTCTCGGCCATAACCCTTGGCATCGTCCACGCTGGATGGCGCCAGGTTGTAGCCCAACGGCTTGTAGCCCTGAGCCACGTTGATATAGCCGCGCCATTGCGGCGCGAACTGATAACCCGCAGCGATATGACCAAGCCAGGTGTTCTGGCTCGATGACGCCTGGCCCTGGAAGCCATTGCCCATCTGTTCGCCTTCGAAGCGGGTTCTGGCTTCATCACGGGTGAATCGCAGGCCGGTCGTGACATCCGCCTTGGGGGTAAGGTGCCAGGTCACGTCACCGTATGCAGCCAGGGACTCGGTGCGGTTGGTCGATGCGGAATCCACCACCCGGTAGAAGCTGGGCACCACCATGTCGAACTGGTAGCCCCGCGACATATCCACTTCCTGGCGGTACAGGCCGAACACGGCATCCCAAGCGCGTGAAGAGACGCCACCAGTCTCATCCACCCGTGTCGACAGGCGCACTTCCTGGGTATTCTGTTTCCAGTGCTCGGAGAACTGCGGGAAATAAATGTCGATCGGCCAGTGCCGTGACGTATGCACGCGCTGGCTGCTGGCAATCACGTTCAGACGCCACTGGCCGAAATCGTACTGCCCATTGGCAGCAAAGCTGTTGGCGCAACGCTTCTGGTAGTAATCCCGGTAGGCTTCCGGCAGATTCGGCGACACATAGGCCCTGCGGGACTTGTAGTCGTCGAACAGCGTATAGACCTCCTGGTCGCCCGTTGCACAATCTCGCCCGCCACTCAGGCCCAGCTCCCATGGGCTGCCGGTCGGTGCCAAACGCAGCTTGACGTTGCCGGCCCGAGAGCGCACGCCACCCAGCTTGTCGCTGCCGATGACATCGCTGCGAATATCCCCATTGACGTCATTGCCCAACAGCGACACCGAGCCATAGAGCAGATCCTCGACCAGCAGCCCGGATCCCTCGGCCTGCAACTGGTAGCCATCGCGGCTCGATACCCCGGCGCGGGCGGCAAACTGCGCGGTATTGTCCGGCTTGTGAGAAACAATATTGAGGACGCCGCCCTGAGCGCTCTTGCCATACAGCGTACCTTGCGGCCCTTTGAGCAGTTCCACCTGCTCGATGCCCAGTAATGACTGGGCGGCAAAGTTCGGCAGTTGCGGTACGCCATCCACATACACCGTCAGGGCCGGGTTGTAGAAATCCTGCGCCGAAGTCACCCCGCGCAGTGTGATGATCGGGAACAGGAACGTCGCGCTATGCGACATGTACAGCTCGGGAAAGACCCGATCCAGTTCCATGGTCGAACTTACCTGGGCATCATCCAGGGTCAGGCGATCAACCACACCGGCGGCGCCATTGAGTTGATCCAGGGTTTCACCACGCTTGCTGGCTGACACCACGACAGGAGCAAGCGTGCTCACGTCATGTACATCTCGTGCGGCAAAGGCATCAGACTCCTGAGCCTGCGCATGCAGCGGGCCTAGGGTCAGTGCAACGGCCAGGCACACCTGGCGGACTTGCAGGGCAGGCCTCACCCATGCGCCTGAATGTTCCACCGCCACGCCTGCTGACGCTGTGCTGCTGCGATTGTCGCGTGTCGTGATGTCCTTGCTCCCTCCGTGTGTGTGCCGCTTCATCTGAACCACCTTCAATCAATAATAAAAATACGAATGAGATGTAGTCATAAATGAGCTCACAACTACCCCCTGCCAATAGCACTGCGCCGCTTCCTGCCCGGCTGCCCGATACCACGTCCACAACGCAGGCGTGTTCGGAAAAGACCGTGATGGAAACTGACACAGTGACCAAACAGGGGAATGATCACGAAAGCACGCCAGAGCCGCTAACGATTTACGGCAAGAACTTGACGATTCGGGAATATTTTGCGTACCCGCATCCTCAGGCTTGCTGCGCTACAGGCTGGCCTGCAGATCGGCCAATGTTTCGCGCTTACCGGGGGTGGTATTGGTGGACGTGGGCATGGGGCAATCTCCTGACATTGCGTCAATTGCAGCCAGACGTACTGTCAATGTCATTACGCCTTGGCGAATGCCCCAGCGCGCACTGCTTGGGCGAGATGCCGGTATGGCTGCGGAACACCCGGCTGAAGTGGCTGAGGCTGGCAAAGCCACAACTGGCAGCGGTTTCGGTAACGTTGGTGCCGCATTGCAGCAGCGCGACCGCGGCATCCAGGCGGATGCGGGTCAGGCAAGTGTGCACCGTGCAAGCGAACAAGGCCTGAAAACCCGATTGCAGGCGTTTTTCGTTCAGGCCTACGGCGCGCGCCAGGGATTGCACGCTCCAGTCCTGATCGTAGCCTTGCTCCAGCAGCAGGCGGGCTTCCAGCAGACGGGAGCGGTCAGCAGGCACCGGCAGCGGTGTTTGCCGGGGCGCCAGACTGTCACGGAGGAAGCAGGCAATGGCTTCAAATGCCTTGCCACGCAAGTAGATATCTCGCGAGATGCAGGGGCCGGGGCTGGCGCAGCCATAACCCAGTAAATCACTGGCGACACGTTGCAGGCTGCTGGATGCGGGCGTGACCTTGAGCAGTGCGCAAGTGCCACGCGGTTCGTCCGTGCCACCGCAAAGCCGGTGGCGCAGGTCATCCATATGCAGCCCGGTGAGGTCTTCCAGGGCGGTTTGTGGAATGTGGATGCTGAGCATGCGGAACGCGCCATCGGCCTTGGCGTCAAGCACATCCCACCCGGCTGCGGGCTGGGCAGCGGCCATCAGGATGGTCGAGCCTGCCTGGGCGTTGAGTGACGCGCCCTGATCAAAGGCGGTCTGGAGGCGACCTTCAAGCAGGATGTTGAGACTGAAGGCGGCCGGGCCTTCGGCCTCGAAAGCCCATTCACGACGGGGCCGTCCCTGGATGCAGTTGATGTGCAGCCCTTCGCAGGGGCGATACATGTGCATGGCGTGGCGCCAGTCTTCCTGTACGCCTGCCAGCCCTTTCGCTTCGATGGTTCCAGGGTCAAGGGCAGGCTGACCCGAGGCCTTTGCGGTCACTCCCGCCATGAATTTTTCCTGAAAACATCAAATTTTTTCCGTAAACCATTAGCGCAATATGCGCAACAACGGAAATGATATTCGTTCTCAACAATTCTCGCTGATTCCTGCCGTACCGGCAAGACGCAAATCGGCAATCGAGAATGACCCGAACCCTGAACGAGAAGGCCCTGGTGCCGTGGATTGCCTGAAATGTCGAATGCTTCCCACCTGCTGTCACGCCTGAGCGCCTGGCGCGTTCTGCCCGCCATTGCCGGCATCTACATCAGCCAGACGGTCATCACCGCGCTGACCACGCAGGCGCTGCCTTCGCTGCTGCGCGATGCCGGTGCTTCGCTGCAGGTGGCGGGGCTGACCGCGCTGCTGTGGATTCCCTGGGGTATTCGCTTTCTGTGGTCGCCTGCGGTGGAACGCTGGCGCTTGCCTGCCGGACGGCTGGAGCGACGTTCGCGCACACTGGTGCTGGCCGGGCAATGGCTGATCGCTGCCGTATTGCTGCTGCTGGGTGTGGCGGCACTGAACGGGTATTTGTCGCTGGCAGACCATGCCGGGTGGATTCTGGGCGGGCTGCTGGCGGCGGCGCTGGTGGCGGCAACGACGGACGTGGCCAGCGATGGCTTTACGGTCGAGCAACTTGCTGCGCAGCAGCGCGGCTGGGGCAATGTGGCGCAGGTAGGCGGCAGCTATGTGGGCGCCATGATCGGGGCCGGTGGCTTTCTGTTGGTGGCCGGAACACTGGGCTGGCCGCAGGCGCTGTTGGCAGCGGCCCTGGCGATCGTTCTGTTGAGCGTGCCCATGCTGCTGTTGCGCGAACCGCCGCGTGATGCGGCGCTGGCGGTGGATCACCGCCCCGCCCTGCTGCATGCCTTGCGCCGCCCGGAGGTGCGTACGGGGCTGCTGTTGATGCTGTTGTCGAGCATCGGCGTGCGCTTGACGCTGGGCATGTTCGGCCCCTTCCTGCTGGACAAGGGCTTGAGCCTTGAGCAACTGGGCTGGTTGTTCGGTTCGCTGCATATCGGCGCGGGGCTGAGCGGGGCCGTCCTGGGCGGCGTGCTGGTGCGCGCTGTATCCGGCTGGCGAGCGGTATGGATTGCCGTCAGCCTGAAGGCCTGCGTATTGCTGGCACTGACCCTGGCGGCACCTACGGCATCCTTGACGGTGTTGATGGTGCTGGTGGGGCTGATGTTTGCCGCATTGGGTTTTGTCTGGGTGGCCTTGTACTCGGCGCTGATGGGGCTGACCTCACCCTTGCAGTCCGGGGTGGATTTCACCGTGTTCCAGAGCGCCGATGCGCTGCTGGCCATGGCGGGCGGCGTGGCCGGTGGCTGGCTGTCGCAGCATCTGGGCTACAACGTGTGCTTCGCGCTGGCGGCGGCATCGGCCGTGGTGGCGGTGTTTGTCGTGCGGCACAAGGCGCCGGCGCTGGATGCCATGGCAACGAGGCAGGCCGCAGCATGAGCGCAAGCCGTCAACAAACCGTGCCGGGGCCATGGGCCATCATGCGCCCGGTGCGCGGGCAGATCCGCGTTGCCATGCTGTTGTCCGCCCTGGCAGCCACTGCCTCATTGGGTGCATTGTGCGCCCTGGCATGGACCGTACACGCCTTGCTGATGGTGGCGGGTCAATGGCCCTGGCCGGCCCTGCTGCTGGCGGCGGCGCTGACGGTGCTGGCCTATGTGTTGCGGCTGACGGCGTTCAACCAGTCGCACTTTGCCGCCTTCAAGTTGGAAACGCGCTTGCGCAGCGCGCTGTCGGAACACCTGGCACGGGTGCCGCTGGGCTATGTGCAGCAGGCCGGCTCGGGTGCCTTGACCAAGGTGATGATGGATGACGTAAAGGCGCTGCATGTGTTCGTGGCCGACAGCACGCCGCTGTATGCGCGGGCCTATGTGTCGCCGGTGCTGACCTTCGCCTTGCTGTTCTGGCTGGATTGGCGGCTGGCGCTGGCCGCCACGGCGGTGCTGGCCGTCGGCATGGCGGTAGTGTCGCCGGCAACGCGCGGCAGCAGCGCGATGATGCAGCAGTACAACGCGGCGGGCGAGAACGTCAGCCGCGCGGTGGTCGAATACGTACAGGCCATGCCGGTGGTGCGCACCTTCGATATCGGCACCATGACCTTCGGCCGCTATCAGCGGGCACTGGAGGCTTACCGCGACGTGGTGACACGCTGGTATCGCATGGCAGGCGTGTCATCGCGGCTGTCGCAGATCATCCTCAGCCCGCTGCCCACGCTGGCCGTGCTGGCGTGGCTGGGCGCCTGGCTGCTGACGCACGATACGCTGAATGCCGCCACTTGGCTGGCGGTGTTGCTGGTGGGCACCGGCATGGCGGAGTCGCTGCTGCCGATGGTGTCGCTCAAGCATCTGGTCGGCAAGACGCAAATGAGCATTCACCGCATCCATCAAGTGCTGGCGGAGCCGCCTCTGCCCATGCCGGATGAAGCCGCTGCCAGACCGCCCAAGGATGGCAGCGTGCGTTTTGAACAGGTGGGCTTTCGCTACACGGCCGATGGGCCGATGGCGCTGGAAGACGTGAGCTTTGAGGTGCCACAGGGCAGCGTGACGGCGCTGGTTGGGCCGTCCGGCGCGGGCAAGACCACGGTGGCGCGGCTGATCCCGCGCTTCTGGGATGTCAGTGCCGGGCGCATTCTGGTGGGCGGCGTGGATGTACGGCAGATGCTGCCCACCATGCTGATGCAGCAGGTAGCCTTCGTATTCCAGGACACCTTTCTGTTTGCCGACACCATCGCCAACAACATTCGGCTGGGACTGTCGGGCGCAAAAATGGATGAGGTGATGGCCGCCGCCAAAGCCGCCCAGGCACACGACTTCATCATGGCCTTGCCGCAGGGCTACGACACGCAGGCCGGGGAACGCGGCCTGTTCCTGTCCGGTGGGCAGCGCCAGCGCATCACCATTGCACGGGCCATTCTGCAGAACCGGCCCATTCTGGTGCTGGACGAAGCCACCGCCTTTGCCGACCCGGAAAACGAGGCCGCATTGGTGGCGGCGTTGTCGAACCTGATGCGCGACAAGACGGTGCTGATGGTAGCGCACCGGCTATCCACCATCCGCGATGCCGACCAGATTCTGGTATTCGACCGGGGCCGGCTGGCCGAGCGCGGCAAACACGATGCACTGGTGGCGCAAGACGGCGTGTATGCCCGGCTGTGGCGCAACTATGAAACAGCCCGGGACTGGGCACTGACGGCAGGCAAGACAGGAGGGCAGGCATGAGCACACCGCAACCCATGCCGACCATCACCCCCTTGCGCGATACCTGGCGCCAACTGATGACGAGTGCGCGCAGCCGCGCCCCACGATTGCGGGCCAGTCTGATTGGCCTGGCCATCGCTGCCATGCTGCAAGGGCTGGCGCTGGCCTGTCTGATGCCGCTGTTTCAAGCGTTGATGCCCCGGCCGGAGTGGGCAAATGCCCTGCCTTGGCTGGCGGCGATGACGGGCCTGATGCTAGCCAGCATGACCGTGCAATGGTGGTCACAGGGCTTCGACTACCGGGGCGACATGGTGCAGAACACCCATGAGTTGCGCACTGCCCTGGGCGAACAATTGCGCCGGGTGCCGCTGGAGCAGTTGCAGGACAAGCGCGCCGGAGAGGTCAATGCCACCTTGCTCGGCAGCGTGGATGAAAACCTCAGTTATCTGCTGACGGTCGCAGGCATGATGGCCCATGCGCTGATCACGCCGGTGGTCGTGGCGCTGGCGGCACTGTGGTTAGACTGGCGCATGGGTTTGATTCTGTTACTGGTATTCCCGCTGCTGATTCCGCTGTACCGCTGGCGACGCCCGGCCTATGGGCGCGGCATGCGCATGCTGGCCGATGCCAATGCGCGCGCCAGCAGCGACATTCTGGAATACACACAGGGGCTGCCGGTATTTCGTGCGGCCTGTTGCGTGGGCCAGCAGGCGCAGGCCTTGCAGGCCAGCTTCCAGCACCTGGAGACCATCCAAAGCATCGGCCAGAAACGCGGCGCCAAGCCGAACCTGATTCTGGCCTCGGTAATGGAGCTGGCGATCCTGTTGGTAGTGTTTGTCGGCACGCTGTTCGTGGTGCAGGGCTCGATGGCGCTCGCGATTCTGGCGGCGCTGATGGTGATCGTGGTGCGCTTCGCCGAGCCGCTGGCCACCTTCGTGCTCTACGCCAAGGTGATCGACCTGATCGAAGCGGCGTTGGGGAAGATCGACGCCATGCTGTCGATTGCGCCATTGCCACAACAGCAGCCTGCCCAGATGCCGACCACCTTCGAGGTCGCATTCGAGAATGTGACGTTCCGTTACGCCAACACGGATGCGCCCACGCTGGACAGCCTGAATGCCAGGCTGCCAACACACAGCCTGACCGCACTGGTCGGGCCATCCGGATCGGGCAAAACCACGGTGACACGGCTGCTGATGCGCCATGCCGACCCGCAAGCTGGCCGCGTGACCATTGGCGGCGTGGATGTACGCGCCATCGCGCCGGAACAGTTGAATGCCCTGGTGTCGGTGGTATTCCAGGACGTGTACCTGTTCAACGACAGCATCCTGGCCAACATCCGCATGGCAAAGCCCGATGCCAGCGATGCAGAGGTCGAAGCCGCAGCCCGTGCCGCGCATTGTCATGACTTCATCACCCGCCTGCCGGACGGCTATGCCACCCGTGTGGGCGACATTGGCGGGCGGCTATCCGGCGGCGAACGCCAGCGCATCAGTATTGCCCGCGCCATGCTGAAAAACGCGCCCATCGTGATTCTGGACGAGCCGACTGCCGCGCTCGATACCGAAAGCGAAGTGGCGGTGCAAATGGCCATCGACGCACTGGTGCGTGACCGTACGGTGATCGTGATTGCGCATCGTCTGTCCACCATCGCAGCGGCTGACCAGATTCTGGTGATCGATGGTGGCAAAGTGGTTGAAGCAGGACAGCATGAAACGCTACTGGCCCGCGATGGCCGTTATGCCCGGATGTGGCAGGCGCAGCAAAGCGCCAAGCGCTGGCATGCCGCAAGCGTCCAAGCTTAGCTGCTGAAGGCAGCGGGTCCGGCCACAGATTCAAATCGACAAGCCGCGCTGCCTTCCAGCCTCCCATGACACGCCACCGCCGCATATCGTCGCGGCGATCTTCTGTCCCAGCCTCTGTTCGACCACTGGCCGCCACGGCACCACACCGAATCCCTTTGCCCAACCCATTGTCCTGCATGGACCATCAATTCACCGCAGCAGAAAAAATATCTTGATAGCGGACATTTTTCACGGGAACCGTGACCGGCTGCGGACTTCCCCAAGAAATTGACACTTCCTGCAAAAATCCACAACAATGCGAATCGTTCTTAATAGCAAGCCAGTTGCTTGAGTTTCCGGGGACTTCCCTTGAGCCGCACGACCGCATCCGACACGCTTTCCCATCTTTACCGCGAGCACCACGGCTGGCTGCGCGGCTGGCTTCGCCACCGGCTCGGCAATGCCGACGATGCCGCGGATCTCGCCCAAGATGCCTTTCTGCGCGTACTCAAGGCGCGCAACGCCGAATCGATTCGCGAGCCTCGCCATTACCTGACGACCATCGCCAAGGGGCTGGTGGTCGATCTGTTCCGGCGCCGCGCACTCGAAGCCGAGTACCTGGCAGCCCTCGCGCACCTGCCCGAGCCCGAATGGCCCTCGCCGGAAACGCGGGCACTGGCCGTCGAGGCCCTGATCGAGATCGACACCATGCTCGACGGCCTCGGCGAGCGCATCCGTCAGGTTTTCGTGCTTTCACAGTGCGGCGGTTTCACCTATCCGGAGATCGCAATGCGCACCGGCCTTGCCCTGCGCACCGTCAACAAGTACATGGCCGCGGCCATGGAACACTGCTGCCTCTACCGCCTGCGGCAAGCCGCAACGACCGCATGACCCCTGCGGCCGAAACCATCGCCGCCGACGAAGGCGAAGCCATCCGCAGCGCCGCCGCCTGGTTTGCGCGCAAATGCTCGGGCAGCTTCGGCAACGACGAGCATGCCGCCTGGCAGGTCTGGCTGAACGCCTCGGAACTGCACCGCAGCGCCTGGCAGCAAGTCGAAAATGTCCGCACCAGCCTCGGCGGCCTCCCCGGCCATCTCGCAGGTCCGGCCCTGCGCGGCGTCTCCGCCCGCAAGCGGCAGACCTTGCGTACGCTCGCCGTCATCGCCACCGCCGCGCCGCTCGCCTGGCTCGGCTACCGGGCCGCGGCCGCCCAGGGTTTCACCGCCGACCTGCGCACTGCCGTCGGCGAACGCCGGACCCTCGAACTGGCCGACGGCAGCAGCCTGAGCCTCGACACCGACAGCGCCGTCGACGTCGCCTTCGATCAGGAGCGGCGCCTGCTGCGCCTGCGCCGCGGCCGCATCATGGTCACGACCGCCGACGATCCGCAAGCCCGGCTGAACACCAGCGGCCGGCCTTTCCTCGTCGCCACCGCGCACGGCACCTGCGAAGCCCTGGGCACCCGTTTCACCGTGCGCACCGACGCCGTCGGCAGCCAGGTCGCGGTCCTCGACGACATCGTCCGCGTCACACCCAACGCCCACCCCGACCGCCCGCTGATGCTCAACGCCGGCCAGCAGCTGCGCTTCGACGCCACCGGCGGCGGCGCCATCGAGCCCGCCGCCGTGGCCACCGGAACCTGGGCCGGCGGCAGCTTGGTCGCCCTGGACATGCCGTTGGCCGAACTGCTCGCCGAACTCGCCCGCTATCGCCACGGCATCCTCCGCTGCGCTCCGTCGGTCGCCGGCCTGCGGATTTCCGGCGCCTTCCCGCTCGACGACACCGAACGGTCGCTGAAACTGCTGACCGAAACCTTCCCGCTGCAAACCGTCAGCCGCACCCGCTACTGGGTGGAAGTGCATCCAGCCTGACGGCATTGCTTTGCTAGCCGATATCGGGTTGCGGGCGCGCGAACACGTAGCCTGTGCCGCGTCCGCCGCCGGGCGATTTCTTCAGCACGCCCAATTCGAGCAATTGTGTGATGTCGCGCAGCGCGGTGTCAGGCAAGGAACAGCAGGGCGACTCTCTGGCCGGAAAGAAATTTCCGCGCCGCGTGCACTTTTTTTTCCACTGCTTCGGCTCCCCGGTGAACACCCCTGTTTTTCACCGAGGAAAGCCATGTCCATCAACCACCACCAGCCCCCGTTCAAACGCCGCCTCTGCGCCCTGCTCTGCCTCGCCGGCCTGGCCGCGTTGCCACCGGCAACGCACGCCGCCGAACCGGACACGGCCTCCGCTCGGAACGCCCCCCGCGTCTTCGACATTCCTCCTGGCGCCCTCAGCGAAGTGCTTGCCCGCTACGCCGCCAGCGCCGGTGTCGCCCTCTCCTTCGACGCCGCCAGCCTGCGCCAGATCCAGTCGCCGGGGCTGAAGGGGAATTACACCGTGCAGCAGGGTTTCGACCGGCTGCTGGCGGGAAGCAGCCTGGAGGCGGTGCAGACCAGCCCGGGAGACTTTGCCTTGCGCAAATTGCCGCAATCCTGGCCGAGTGAAACCACCCTGTCCACCATCACCGTATCGGGCAAGGGCGCAGGTTCGACGACCGAAGGCAGCGGCTCCTACACCACCTGGTCCACCAGCAGTTCGACGCGTCTGAACCTGACGCCGCAGGAGACGCCGCAGGCGATTACCGTCATGACCCGCCAACGGCTGAACGACCAGAATCTGCGAAATCTCGTTGATGCGCTGGAGGCCGTGCCGGGCATCATCGTCCAGAAAACCTTGATCGGCGAGGGCCAGGACGGTACCGACATCTACGCTCGGGGCTCCCGGCTGCGCAATTACCAGATCGACGGCGTACCAACGTCACTCGCGGTCGGTCCCTTTCTGTCAAACACGGCGGCCTATGACCGCATCGAAGTGGTACGCGGCGCAACCGGCATCATGAACGGGCTGGGATCGCCCGCGGCGACGATCAACCTGATCCGCAAACGCCCGACCGCCACGCCGCAGAAGTCGGTGACCACCCAGGCAGGCAACTGGGATCGCCACGGCGTCGGCATGGACCTCTCCGGCGCGCTGAACGAGAGCGCCACGGCGCGTGGCCGCCTCGTGGCCGACTACGACCGGCAAGGCGCATGGGTGAAGCACTTCGACCAGGAAAACCTCACGCTCTACGGCATCGCCGAATTCGACCTGAGTGATCAAACCCAGCTCACGATCGGCTTCAACCATCTGGACCAGAAAACGGACTCCACCATCCTCGGGAACCCTTTGTTCTATACCAACGGCCAGCGCACCAAACTTTCGCCATCGGACGATGGCACACCCGCATGGAGCTACTACGATCACGAGTCGAACAACCTGTTCGCCTCGCTTGAGCACCGCTTCGGCACGAACTGGGTCGGCAAGGTCGAGTACAGCCAGACACGGTACGAGGACGATGCCCTGACGGTGGGCATCCCGGACTCGGTGGATGCCGCAACGGGCAACGGCGTGGAGGTCTGGCCGTACCGTTGGAGCAGCACAACCCGCCAGAACAACCTGGATGCCTACATGAGCGGCGTGTTCTCGCTGTTCGGGCGCGATCACGAACTGATCGGCGGTGTCACGCTGTCGCGCAGCCGCTCCAGTACCAACCTCTACGACTACGACTGGATGAACTACCCGGCCGACTTCAACCTTCGCGACTGGAAGGACACCGCCCCCGCTCCGGATTTCTTCAGAACAGGCAAGGGAGGTTTCCGCGAACGCCAATACAGTGCGTACCTCAATGCCCGCTTCCAGCTCAGTGATGCCACCAGCCTGTTGCTCGGCGGCCGCAGCGCGCACTGGCAATTGGACGAAGGTTCGGGCAAGCGCACGGAAGACGTGTTTGTCCCGTACGTCGGGCTGGTTCATGCGCTGAACGACATCTGGTCGGTGTACGGCAGCTATACCAAGATCTTCCAGCCGCAGGACGGAGTCGTATTCCTGTACGGCCGTCCCGGTGCCTCGCCCGACCCCGAACAGGGTGAAGGCTACGAAGCGGGCATCAAGGCCAGCCTCAACGACGGCCAGTTGACCACCAACCTTGCAGTGTTCCAGATGGACGTCTCGAACCTGGCCTTCTGGAATCGCGACACCCGCTTTTACGAAGTCCATGGCGAAACCCAGACACGGGGCGTTGAACTCGAAGTGAACGGCAAACTGGCCGAAGGCTGGCAGGCCGGCGCAGGGTACGCCTACGCACGGACCGAGGATGAGAACGGCCAGCGTACGCTCACCCGGCTGCCGCTCCACAACCTGAAGCTGTTCACCACCTACCATCTGCCGGGTGCGTGGAACAAGCTCACGCTGGGCGGGGGCGTCAACTGGCAGAGCACCATCCGCAGTGGCGCCGCCATCGACTACAGGCAGGGCAGCGTTGCGCTGGTCAACCTGATGGCGCGCTACGAGGTCAACCGGAATCTGTCCGTCTCGTTCAACCTGAACAATGCGCTGGACAAGCAATACTTTTCGACGGTCGCCAGCAATTTCGGCACCTTCGGCGCACCGCGCAACTTCATGGCGTCGGCGAAGTACAGCTTCTGATCCAGCCGACCAGAAGACACCCGGCGGCACCTGGCCAAGGTGCCGTTTTTCCTTGGATTCCGGACCATGGTGAAGGATGCGCATCGAACCCGTCCTTCAGCGCAACGTTTCCATACCCTGGCGCCCACCCCATGCACCATGCCCATCGCCTTCCGGAGCGAGCGATTGACTCCCCCGGGCTTCACCAGGAAAATGAGAACGATTATTGATTAAAAAGCCCGCCAAGCCGCCCCTCGGATAGCGGTACAGCCAGCCCCTGCATTTCCCGGAGCGCCCGCTTGAGCACCGCCGCCCCCAACGACCAGACCACCGAGCACACCGTCGCAAGCCTCTACTCCGCACATCACGGCTGGCTGCAGGGCTGGCTTCGGCGAAGGCTGGGCTGCACGCATCAGGCTTCCGATCTCATGCAGGACACCTTCGTCCGTCTGCTCAGGCACGAAACCCTGCCCCGCATCGACGAACCCCGCGCCTACCTCACCACCATCGCCAAAGGCGTGCTGGTGAACTGGTACCGGCGCCAGTCGCTCGAACAAGCCTGGCTGGAAGCCCTTGCCGCGCAGCCCGAGGCGCTGGCGCCGTCCGAGGAAGAGCGCTACCTCATCCTCGATGCCCTGAACGAGCTGGACGCCCTGCTCGACGCCCTGCCGCCGCTCGCCAAGCGCGCCTTCCTGCTCGCCCAGGTGGCCGAATACAAGTACGAGGACATCGCCGCAGAACTCGGCGTTTCGCTCGCCACCGTCAAACGCTACATGCGCCAGGCCTTCCGCCACTGCCTGCAGCACTTCGACGACATCATGGCCGAGCGCTCGTGAAACGCCCGCCCCCCATTTCTCCCATTCCCGCCGACGTGCTGGACGAGGCCGCCGACTGGCTGCTGCTCATGCAGGAAGGCGGCGCCGACCGCGACGCTTTCGAACAATGGCGCGCACGCAGCCCGGAACACGGCCGCGCCTGGGAACGCGCCGAAGCCCTGCTCGGCAAGCTCGGCGCCCTGCCCCCCGCCCTGGCCCTGCCCACGCTCGGCCGCCCCGCTGCGCGGGGGCGCCGGGCCCTGCTGGCCAAGGCCGGCAAACTGGCCGTGCTGCTGGCCCTGCTGCCCGCCGGCTGGAACGGCTGGCGCATGCTGGAGCGCAAGGGACTGGGGGCGGACTACCGTACCGCTGCGGGCGAACAGCGCGAAATCCTGCTGGAAGACGGCACGCGGCTCACGCTCAACACCGCCACCGCCCTCGACGTGCACGCTAGCGACACGGCCCGCAGCATCCTGCTGCGCGCAGGCGAAATCCTCGTCCATACCGGGCACGGCGACACCGCCGGGCGCCCGCTGCACGTCGTCACCCCGCACGGCATCGCCAGCCCCATCGGCACCCGTTTCAGCGTCCGCCTCGACGAGGCCGGCACCCGCGTTGCCGTGCTCGAAGGCCAGGTGCGCATCGCCCCCGCCGCCACGGCGTCCACCCAGATACTGCGACCCGGGGAGCAGCTCCGCTTTGCGCGAGACACGTCCGGCCCCGTCACCCCGGCCGGCGACAACGCCACCGCCTGGACGCGCGGCATGCTGCTGGCCGACGACATGCCACTCGGCGAACTGGTCGCCGAACTGTCGCGCTACCGCATGGGCGTGATCCAGTGCCACGAGGCCGTCGCCGCCCTGCGCATCAGCGGCGCCTTCCCGGTCGGCAGCGCGGCGTCCACCGAGCGCTCGCTGGCGATGCTCGCCGGCACCCACCCGCTGGACATCAGCAGCCGTCTCGGCGGCCTGTGGATCAGCGTCGATCCGCGCAACTGAAGAAAATTTCCGCGTACTGACACTTTCCGCCGCCGTCGGCTGGCAAGCAGGTTGAAGCCCGTTTGCCACCCGAGGAAAACACGCATGTACGCACACCCCCGCAAGCTTGCCCCCACCCCGCTGCAACGCGCCCTGGGCGCCGCCCTGCTGAGCCTGGCCCTGAGCGGCCCCGCGCTCGCGCAAGGCACGCCCGCGGCGCAACCCGCCGCGCAGGCCTTCGAGATTCGGCCCGGCCCGCTGGGCCACAGCCTGGCCACCTTCGCCACCCGCGCGGGCGTGGCCCTGTCCTTCGACCCCGCCCTCACCGACGGCCTGCAAAGCCCCGGCCTGCAAGGCACGCACACCACCGGCGAAGCGCTCGCCAGGCTGCTTGCCGGCAGCGGGCTGGAGGCCATCCTGCGCGCCGACGGCAGCTACACCCTGCGCCACCGCGGCGCCGGCGATACCGCCCTGGCGCCCGTCACGGTGACCGCCGCCGCCGAGCGCAGCGGCATCACCGAAGGCAGCGGCAGCTACACCACGCGCAGCACCGCAGCAGCCACCGGCCTGGATCTTTCGCCGCGCGAGACGCCGCAGTCGGTCAGCGTGGTCACGCGCCAGCGCATCGACGACCAGGGGCTGCAAGACCTGGGCAACATCCTGCTGAACACCACCGGCGTTTCCGCGCAGCAGCTGGACAGCGAACGCACCGTCTTCGCCGCACGCGGCTTCGCCATGTCCGATTTGCAGTACGACGGCATCTCCACCTACTACAAAAGCAATTACGCCATCGGCGAATCGGAACTCGACTCCATTCTCTACGACCGCATCGAAGTCGTGCGCGGCGCCACCGGCCTGCTCGCAGGCTCCGGGGAACCCTCGGCCTCGGCCAACCTCGTGCGCAAGCATGCGGACAGCAAGACCTTCAAGGGCGAAGCGACCCTCGGCCTGGGCTCCTGGAACAACCGGCGCGGCACGCTGGACGTTTCCACGCCGCTCACGCAGGACGGCCGCATCCGGAGCCGGATCGTCGCTGCCCATGAGGACAAGGACGCCTTCTTCGATCGCTACGAGCGCCAGCGCAGCACGTTCTATGGCGTCGTCGATGCCGACCTGACGCCTGCCACCACGCTGAGCGTGGGCGCGAGCTATCAGCACAACGATGCCCAAGGCCTGACCTATGGCGGCGTACCGTCGTGGTACAGCGACGGCACGCCGGCCCGTTTCAGCCGCTCCTTCACGGTGGCCCCCAAATGGAACAGGGAAGAATCCAAGGTGCGCAATGCCTTCGTGAATCTCGATCATCAGTTCGACAATGGCTGGAAAGCCCAATTGCGGCTGATGCGCAGCAAAAGCACCGTGGACAACCAGCGGCTGTTCGTCTGGGGCTTTCCCGACCCGGAGTCGAACCTGATCGCGGATGAGCCGTCCATTGGACGCTTCCCGGGCTACCGCAAGCAAAGCAGCATCGATGCCCGGCTGTCCGGCCCCTTTACGCTGGCGGGGCGCGAGCATGAGGCCATCGTGGGCGTGGCGCATATCGATCACCGGTATGCCTTCGATTGGGTCGGCCCCAGCACCGCCTGGAATTCTCCGCTGGCTATCCATGACTTCGGCTCCGTTGCCGAGCCGAAATGGGACTACAGCACGCGCGAGCTGTCCGAGCGCAATCACACCCGGCAGACGGCGGCCTACGGCGCGCTGCGCCTGTCGCTGGCCGACCCGTTGAAGCTGATCGTGGGCGGGCGCTACACCCGCTACGACCGTGAGGGCGCGGGCTGGGCCTCCAGCGGCGAGTACGACTACAACGCCGAAAAATTCGTACCCTATGCCGGACTGGTGGTCGACCTGAATGCCACGTACTCGGTCTATGGCAGTTACACGAGCATCTTCAACTACCAGGATTACCGCGACCGCAGTGGCGCCTGGCTGGACCCGGTGACGGGCAAGGCCTATGAAACCGGGATCAAGGGCGCATTCCTGGGCGGCAGGCTCAACGCCTCGCTGGCGCTGTTCCGCATCGAGCAGGACAACCTGGCCCAGGAGGATGCCGGCCATCTGATACCGGGCACCGACAGTACCGCCTACTACGGCGCCCAGGGCGCGGTGTCCAAGGGCTTCGAGGCCGAACTGTCCGGCGAATTGAAGCCCGGCTGGCAAGTGGCATTGGGCATTTCCCACTTCTCGGCCAAGGATGCGTCGGACAAGGACGTCAACACCAGCCACCCACGCACGCTGTTGCGCCTGTTCACGACCTACCGCCTGCCCGGCGAATGGCACAGGCTGACGCTGGGCGGCGGCGTCAATTGGCAAAGCCGGGTGTATTACGACAAGGTCGGACCGAATGGCGAACGCCAGCAGCAAGACGCCTACGCGCTCGCCAGCCTGATGGCGAGCTACGACTTCAGCCCGGCACTGTCGCTGCAAATGAACGTGAACAACGTCTTCGACAAGCAATACCAGCGTGCCGTCAACTGGTATGGCCAAACCATCTGGGGAACGCCTCGGGAGTTTCTGGCGACGTTGCGTTATAAATTCTGACTAGCTCCGGGGCCGTCATTCAGGCCGTGTCTCGACCGCCTCATGAACGAACGGCCCCGGCGAAAAACCCGCCGGGGCCATACTGTCCTCCAGTAGCGGCCCCCGTAGCGCTCCTTGACGCCACACCATGTGATGCGCACAATCATGCGCATACTCAGGAGGCTGCCATGGACACCACCAAGCCTTGCATTTCCCCGCGCAAGGGAAGAATTCAGCTGTCGATCAGCCAGGAGGTGCTGGATCGCATCGAGCCCCTGCGCGACGAGGTCAATTTCTCCGCCGAGGCGGAGCATCTGTTCCGCACGATCGCCGAACGCGTCGAGCGCCGGAAATGGGTCGAGCGCAATGCCGGGGCGCTATGCGAACACGGCCGGGCGATTGCACGGACCGGCCTGGCCGGTACCGAGTTCGACAGGATTTGAGCGGGTGCAGTACGGCATCTACCCGAATCCCGGCAGCCATCGCAGGGACATCCCTTTCCTGGTGGTGGTCCAGAATGATCATATTTCCAGCCGGACGGGCGCGTCCGTGGTCATCCCACTGCGCGTCGGCGTAGCGCCCATCGAGGTCATGAATCCCTTGGTCGATGTCCCCGGCCATGGCGCGTTCGTCCTCTCCGCCGATGAAATCTTCGCCATCGACAACACCCGGCTCCGCAACCCTGTGGGCAGCCTTGGCATGGACGACCGGATGAAGATCAAACCCGCAGTCGATCTGGTGATCGGCGATTTCTGAGCCGGCTCGGGCCGGCGGGAGAACCACCGGCCAGGTCCGCTCCTGCAACCCTGAATGCAGCGCAGCCCGCCACCGCTCGCCCTGAGCCTGTTGCAGGCCATGCTCATGCATTCAAGAGCAGCCCGAACGGTATGGGACATCAGCTTCCCGCAGGGCGGGCTCCCAGGCCGAAATCTTCGCGGAAGCGCTCGATCTGGTGCATCCGCTCGTGCAGGATCGTCACGATGCCGATGTCACCATTCGATAACCTGCGCCAGTAGACGAAATGCCGTTCGTAGCGGAAGAAATAACCCTCGATGCCGAACTCGGCCGGAATGGGCCGCGATGGCGTCGCGCGGGTCTCGATGCTATCGAAAACCTCGAACAGGCCGACGATGTAGCGATCGGCCTGCTGAGCGCCCCAGCGGTCGCGTGTGTAGCGGTAGATTTCGTCGATTCGGTAGGACGCCGATTCCTGGACACGGACGGGCACGGTGGCCATGCCGTCAGGCCCGGTTGCGTGCGATCACCTCGGCCGCCGTCAGCGGCTGATAGGACGACTCCGGGGCAGCGTAGGCGTGGGCCAGTTCCGCTTTCAGCCGGTCGAGCGCTTCCCGTTCGGTACGCTCCTTGTCGCGGCGGATGAGGTCCCGCATGTATTCGCTGACGTTCTCGTAGGAACCGTGTTCTCCCACATTCGCGGCGACGAAGTCGCTCAGGGCTCCGCTGAGGCGCACAGTCATGGTCGTAGTCGTAGATCGGGGCATGGCGGCAGTCCTCAAGACCTTGCTGATGTATTCAATATATTCAAAAACGAATACACCGGCAACGATCAGTGGCAATCGGATGCCGGTCGCATCCAGGCAAGGTCTTTGCCTGGAAACTCCTGGAAAATGAGAACGATTATTGATTAAATGTGAGCACGTCAAACCGCGATGCAAAGCACTGGCATCGCCCGCATCGCCTCGGAGAATCCGCTTGAGCACCGCCAGCCCCCAGGATCAGCACGTCGCCGCCCTCTACTCGGCGCACCACAACTGGCTGCGGGCCTGGCTGCGCAAGAAGCTCGGCTGCTCGCACCACGCCGCGGACCTGGTGCAGGACACCTTCGAGCGCGTGCTCAGGACGCAGGCCAACGCCCAAGCGGAGATCCTCCGCGAACCGCGTGCCTACCTGGTCACCGTGGCCAGCCGGCTGGTCGCCAACCATTACCGCCGCCGGACGCTGGAAGACGCCTGGCTGGCCGCGCTGTCACAAATGCCCGAGCCTGTCTCGCCATCGCCGGAAGAACAGTTGCTCATCCTCCACACACTCAACGAAATCGATGCCCTGCTCAACGCGCTGCCGCACAAGGTGCGCACCGCCTTCCTGCTGTCCCAGCTCGAAGGCCTGGGCTACGCCGAGATCGGCGAACGCCTGGGGGTCACCGTGCGCACCGTCAAACGCTACATGGCGCAGGCGTTCGAAGAATGCCTGATGAGCCTCGAATGAGCAGCCCGCCGCTCACCCGCGAGGTCGCGCGCGCCGCCGCCGGCTGGCTGGCGCTGATCCATTCCGGCGAAGCGGGCCCCGCCGATCTGGCGGCCTGTCAGCGCTGGCGCGCCGAGGCACCGGAACACGAACAGGCCTGGCAGCGCGCCGAGCGGCTGGCCGGCATGCTGAGTGGTTTGCCCGGCGCGGCCGGCATGGCCGTGCTGGGCCGCGGCAACCGCGGCGGGCGGCGGCAGTTCGCCAAGACGCTGCTCGTGCTCCTTATCGCCGCCCCGGTCAGCTACGCCACCTGGCGCGCATGGGACGATGGCCTGGTCGGCCAGTTGACCGCCGCCCAGCACACCGCCACGGGCGAGCGCCGCCGCCTGGTGCTGGACGATGGCGGCATCCTGCATCTGAACACCGCTACCGCCGTCGACATCGCCTATGGCGAGGATCGCCGCGAGATCCGCCTGTACGATGGCGAGATCCTGATCGAAACCGCGCCCGATCACGCCCGCACGCCGCCCCGCCCCTTCACCGTGCGCACCGCGCACGGCCGCCTGCGCGCGCTCGGCACGCGTTTCGTGGTGCGCACCGAAGGCGGCGCGGCGGCGGGCAATACTCACCTCACCGTGATCGAAGGCGCGGTCGAGGTTGCACCGCGCCATACCTCGGCCGCCACGCTCGTCGTGCAGGCCGGTGAACAGGCCCGTTTCGGCGCCGCGGCCATCGGCAAGGTCGAGGCCGCCGCCACTCACTCCGGCGACTGGACGCGCGGCCTGCTGGTGGCGGACAAGCTCCGGCTGGCGGATTTCGCCGCCGAACTCGGCCGCCACCGCCCCGGCATCCTGCGCTGCGACCCGGCGGTGGCCGACCTGCGCATCACCGGCGCCTTCCAGCTCGACAACATCGACGCCACGCTGGCCGCCCTGCCCGACACGCTGCCGGTCAGCATCGTCTACCGCACCCGCTGGTGGGTCGGCATCACGGCGCCCAAGGCGGAAAAATAACCCTCGCTTGCCACATCTGCGACGGCAGAAATACCGGCCTTGCCCTCCCCCTGTTCCGCAGGCAGGCCGGAGCAGTATCCCACGGCCCCCTGCCCGCCTCAGGGGGCGCTTTGCCTCCGGAGGTGGGGCGGCGATGAAAAAAGTCTCGGCGGCATGTCCCCTTTCGAAAGTTCGCGTGTCATTGCCCAAGTAGCACCCGGCAAGACTTCACGAAAGGAACACATTCATGCCCCGCAATACCTCGCTTCCCCATGCTCTTCCATTACGCGCCTCTGCGCACCCCCGGCTGCCGGTCAGCCGCCGGCCCAGCCTTGGCGCCTTGTTGCTGGGCATGGCGCTCGCTACCGGCTACGGCACACACGCGGCTGCGCAGACTACCGGCCAGGCGCCATCGTCGCCGCAGACTTACGACATCCCCGCCGGTCCGCTGGCCCAGGCGCTGGCCCGCTTCGCCGCCAGCGCCGGTGTTTCCGTGCAGGCCGACGCACGGCTGGTGGAAGGGCTGCGCACCACTGGCCTGAGCGGCACGCACAGCGCCGCCAGCGGGCTGGCCGGCCTGCTCGCCGGCAGCGGGCTGGAAGCCGTGGAACGCGCCAATGGCACCTATGTGCTGCGCGTGGCCCCCAGGCCCGCACCGGGGGAAGACACCCGGCTGGCGCCTGTGACGGTCAGCGCCGCAGCAGACCGCAGCGGCACCACGGAAGGCAGCGGCAGCTACACCTCCGGCGCAATGAATACCGCTACCCCGCTCAGCCTCTCCATGCGTGAAACGCCGCAATCGGTCAGCGTCGTCACCCGCGACCGCATCGAGGATGGCGGCATGACCACCGTGGAAGATGCGCTGGCCTACACCACCGGCCTCACCATCCTGGCCACCGCCGGCGAGCGCAGCACCTACAGCGCCCGCGGCTTCGGCGTGACCAACATCATGGTGGACGGACTCGCCCTCGGCCACGACTCGGACACCCTGGGTTCGGCCAGCCTGGCGATGTACGACAGGATGGAAGTGGTACGCGGCGCCACCGGCCTGCTCGAAGGCAGCGGCAACCCCTCGGCCTCCATCAACCTCCTGCGCAAGCGCCCCACCGATACCCTGCAAGCCTCGGTATCCGCCTCGGTCGGCCGCTGGGACAACTACCTCGGCACCCTGGACATCGGCGGCCCGTTGAACGAAGCCGGGAGCCTGCGTGCCCGCGCCGTCGTCTCGCTGCAGGACAGCGATACCTTCACCAAGGACTACAGCCATGAACGCCGGCTCTTCTACGGCATCCTGGAAGCGGACCTGAGCGACAGAACCCTGCTGACGCTGGGCGCCTACCACAACACCGAGGACAACCCCGGCGCCGACTGGAACGGTCTGCCCACCCGCAGCGACGGCAGCTTCTACGACTTCAAGCGCTCCGTCCGCGCCAGCCCGTCTTGGTCATACTGGAACAAGGAGAACACCAACGTCTTCGGCGAACTCAAGCACAGCTTCGCCAACGACTGGAGCGTCTCGCTGAAAGGCAGCTACCTCGACAGCAAGCTGGACATGCTGGGTACCTCGCTGATCGCGCGCAGCGCGGCCGATACCTTCACCTACAACGTCGGCAAGTACGATTACCACCACAAGCAGACCTCGGTGGATCTCCGGGCAAGCGGCCCCTTCGCCCTCTTCGGCCGCGAGCATCAACTGGCCATTGGCGCCAATTACCGGCGCAAGGATTACGACGACGGTCCGGGCGGATGGCCCAACGCAGGCTCTTACAACTACAGCTTCGATCCGTCGAACTGGCAGAACACGATTGATCCCCCCGGGCCCGGCATCGACTATGTCTGGAGCCGGGATGTGGAAGAGGTGGAGTACGGCGCCTATGCGACGGCGAAATTCAGCCTCGGCGATCCGCTGAACCTCTTCGTCGGCGGCCGGCTGAGCTGGTTCGAATTGGAGCAGACGATCAAGAGCGGTACCTTCCTCGGCAACACGGCCTACGATGCAAGCTCCGAGTTCACGCCCTATCTTGCGCTGAGCTATGACGTCGACCACCATCACACCGTCTATGGTTCGGTCACCGGCATCTTCAACCCACAGAACTACGCCTCCACCAGCGGCAGCCTGCTGGACCCGGTGGAAGGCACCAACTATGAACTGGGCATCAAAGGGGAATACCTGCAGGGCAGGTTGAACGCCAGTGCGGCGCTCTTCCAGATCAACCAGGAAAACCTGCCGGAAAGTCTGCCGGCCACGAGCTGCCCCACCCTGCCGTCATGCTACGCTGCGGCGGGCGAAGTGCGCAGCCGCGGCATCGAACTGGAACTGTCGGGTAATCTCACCGACAACTGGCGCGCCTTCGCCGGCTACACCTACCAGCAAGCGGAATACGTCGAGGACTCGATGAATGGCAACAGCGGCGACGATTTCAGCACCAATATCCCGCACCGCCTGCTGACGCTCTCCACCCTGTACAAGCTCCCCGGCCGGTTCCAGAATTGGCGCATCGGCGCCTCGGCGCGCATCCAGAGCAAGACCAAGCGCACCATCGCCGGCTACGCCACCGTGCGGCAGAGCGGTTACGGCATCGTCAATCTGATGGCCGGCTACAGCCCGACCAAGAACCTGGATTTCCAGCTCAACATCAACAACGTCTTCGACAAGGAGTACTACCGGTCTGTCGGCTACCCGGACAACGCCAGCCTGTTCGGCGAGCCGCGCAACTTCGTGCTGACCGCCAAGTACAGCTTCTGATTCAGTCAGGGCAGCACAATCAGACGGCGCCGGCCCAGGCGCCGTTTTTCTAATGTGGCTTGCATAGCGGCTCCATGGTCCTCGCGCTTATCGGAGCCACTCACGATTGGTCGCGACGGCGGCTTCGACCCACTGCAAACCACCGCCTCCAGTTGCTGCACGTCGTCGAGGTACCGGCCGATCTCATGGCCGAACGGCCGCTGAACAGACCGCCGCCGGAACGCGGCGTCTTTGACGACGAGGCGGAGACCAGCGACGGCGGAAAGAGATAGCCATGCTGTACATGCTCGATACCGATACCGCCAGCTACCTCATCAAAGGGAAATCTCTGGCGATCGAGAGCCGGCTGGCGGCCCTTGCCCCATCGATGGTCTGCATTTCAGTGATGACCTGATCGAACCGTCTTGGGATATAGCCGCATTGCGCAGGGATTTCGGCTGCCCGGAACAGCCAACAGGGAAATCGCCTGCTTGCGAAGACGATTGACGGTGACAATCTCGACGCATCAAAATAAGAATCGATATCAATACAAAATTACCCTAAGGACCGTTAACGGTCTCCCTGGAGCTTCCCGTGCCCACCGCTCATCCCGTCGCTGAGCTGTACGCCGACCACCACCACTGGCTGCACGCCTGGCTGCGCAAGAAGCTGGGATGCTCGGAGCGCGCGGCGGATCTGGCGCACGATACCTTCGTGCGCCTGCTCGACCGCGAGGGGCTGGTTCGCCCGCAGGAGCCGCGCGCTTTTCTGACAACCATCGCCAAGGGGCTGGTCGCCAACCATTTCCGCCGCCAGAAGATCGAACAGGCCTGGCTGGAAACCCTGGCCCGCCTGCCGCAGGCCGAAGCCCCCTCGCCCGAGGCGCGCACGCTGATCCT
Source organism: Thauera linaloolentis 47Lol = DSM 12138 (assembly GCF_000310205.1). Taxonomy (GTDB): domain Bacteria; phylum Pseudomonadota; class Gammaproteobacteria; order Burkholderiales; family Rhodocyclaceae; genus Thauera; species Thauera linaloolentis. The sequence continues at coordinate 59,351 of NZ_AMXE01000002.1, forward strand.
GGAAACCCTGATCGCCATCGACCGCCAGCTCGATGCACTCGGCCCGCTGGTACGCCGCGCCTTCCTGCTCTCGCAGCTGGACGGCCTGCCGCAGGCCGAAATCGCCGCCCGCCTGGGCGTCTCCGTGCCGACCGTGAAACGCTACGTCGCCAAGGCATTGGTGGCGTGCTGCTTTGCCGATGCCGACTGAGGCGCAGCGCGCCGGCAACGCTCAGGACATCCGCCTGGAAGCCGCGCTGTGGCTGGTCGAACTGCAGGCCGGCGGCGACGACGCGGAACTGCGCGCGCGCTGGCAGCGCTGGTACGACACTTCCGCCGAGCACCGCCAGGCCTGGGAACGCATCGAAGCCTTCGGTGCCAACCTGCGCCAGCTACCACCCGCACTGGCCCATGCGGCGCTGGCGCCGCGCGCATCGCGCCGGCGCGCGCTGAAGACGCTCGCGGTGCTGCTCGGCGCCGGCGGCGGTGCCTGGATGGTGGCGGAGTCCCACCATCTGCCGGCGCTGGCCGCCGACCTGCGCACCGGTCGCGGCGAACGCCGGCAGATCGCGCTGGAGGATGGCAGCCGGATCCATCTCAACGTCGATACCGCGCTGGACCTGCGCTTCGACGGGCAAGTCCGGCGGCTGGTGCTGCATCAGGGCGAGATTCACATCGTCACCGCGCCCGACCCGCAAGGGCGCCCGTTCTTCGTCGACACCCCGCAGGGCCGCGCCCGTGCGCTGGGTACGCGCTACACCGTGCGCAGCGGCGTGGGCGAGGCGGAAACCCGCGTGGCCGTCCATGCCGGCACGGTCGCCATCGAACCCGCAAGCGGTGAACAGGCCGCCGCCGTCCTGCTTCCCGCCGGCCAGCAGACCCGGTTCACCGCCCAGGCCGTGCAGCCGGCCACGGCCACCCACGAGAAGGACGCCGCGTGGACGCGCGGCATCCTGGTGGCCGAGGACATGCCCCTGCCCGCTTTCACCGCCGAACTGGCCCGCCTCACCGGCCGCGCGCTACGCTGCGATCCGGCGCTGGCGCACCTGACGGTCAGCGGCACCTATCCACTGGCCGATCCCGAGGCCGTGCTCGATCTGCTCGCCGCCGCGCTGCCGGTGCAGCTGGAACGACGCAAGCGCTGGTGGGGGAGCGTGGAAACGCGCCTGTCGCCGGCCTGAGCGCGCACGGGCGATGCCGGCCGGAAAGCGCCGATGGCGGGGGACGCACATTTTTTTGAGCACCTGTGATCCCGATTCCGTTTTCGCGGGGCATGGATAACGAGACCTGCGTTTTCCTGCCCATCCACGAAAGGGGAATTTCATGAAGCAACCCGCGCGTTCCAGCGGCACCGCCCACCACTCTTCCCGCCTGCGCATGCATGCACTGGCACGCACGCTGCGCCACGTAGCGCTGGGCGCAGCCCTGGCTTCCACGCTGCTGCCGGTCGCCCTGCACGCCCAGCAGGAGGAAAGCCGCGCCTACACCATTCCGGCCGGCAGCCTCACCGATGTGTTGAACCGCTTCGGCGTGGAAAGCGGCCTGCTGCTGTCCTTTTCCACCGAACTCACCACGGGCCGCCAGAGCCCCGGCCTGCAGGGCCGCTACACCACGGCCGCCGCGCTGCATGAACTGCTCCGCCAGAGCGGGCTGGAAGCCGTGCCCCAACCCCGCGGCGGCTACCTGCTGCGCCAGGCGCCGGCCTCAGGCAATGCCGAATTGCCCACCCGGCTGGCGGCGGTGCGCGTCCTCGCGCGGCGGGCCGGAGACGGCACCACGGAAGACAGCGGCGCCTACACCAGCCGGGTGACCAGCATCGCCTCGAAGACCGACATGGCCTTCCGCGAGATTCCGCAATCGGTTTCCGTGCTCACCCGCGCGCAGATTGACGACCAGAAGCTGGTCGACATCAACGACGCGCTGAAGCTGATGCCCGGCGTCACCGTGAACCGGATGAACGACAATTCCTTCAACTTCTACTCGCGCGGCTTCCAGATCACCTCGATGCAGGTGGACGGCGGCGCCCCGCTGGCACTCGGCGCCTATACCTATAGCCCATTGCAGGACATGGCGTTCTACGACCGCGTGGAAGTCATGCGCGGCGCCTCTGGCCTGCTCGGCGGCATGGGCGACCCCGGCGGCATCATCAACCTGGCGCGCAAGAAGCCGCTGGCCGAGGCCCGGACCGTGCTGGAACTGTCCGCCGGTAGCTGGGACCACTACCGCGCAATGGCGGACTTCAGCCGCCCATTGACCGAGGACGGCCACATCCGCGGCCGTGCCGTGGTGCTCTACGAGAACCGCGACTACCACCTGGACCACCGCAGCACCGAGCGCCCGGCCTTCTACGGCGTGGTCGAGGCCGACCTGGGTGACGACACCCTGCTCACGCTGGGCGGCAGCTTCAACCGCCGCAAGGAAACCGGCGGTGGCAGCGGCCTGCCGCGCTATGCCGACGGCCGCGCGCTCGATCTCAAGCGCAGCACCAGCCTGACCCAGCCCTGGGCCTACAAGGACAGCGACGAAACCGAGGTATTCGCCCAGCTTGCTCATACCTTCGCCAACGGCTGGGCGCTCAAGCTCAACCTGACCCACAGCGAAACCGACACGGAAGCCAATACCGCCTTCGTCGGCGGCCCGGTCGATCCCGCCACTGGTCTGGGCGTCTGGGCCGGCGGCCACTACGAGTACGAGAACCAGCAGGATCTGGTCGACCTCAACCTCAGCGGCAACTTCAAGCTGTTCGGCCGCACGCACGAACTGCTGGTGGGCGCGGACTGGCAACGTGTGACGAGCCGCTGGGTGGCTTCCACCTTCCCCGGCCACTGGAGCGATCCGGCGGATGTGCTCGACAGTGGCGGCAACTGGAATCCGGACCGCGACGTATCCCTGCGCAACCACCTGCGCTACGGCCCCTGGGGCCAGGAACAGGTCGGTGGCTACGCGGTGCTGCGCCTGCATCCCACCGATCGCCTGCACGTGGTCGCCGGCGTACGCGCCAGCCGCTACGACTTCGACCAGCGCGTTTCCTCCGCGTCCTCGGCCTCGGCGCCGTGGACCACCACCTCCGATCTGCCGTTCACGCTGAAGACCAAGATCACCCCTTACGGCGGGGTGATCTACGATCTGAACGACGCGTGGTCCGCCTACCTGAGCTATGCCGGCATCTACAAGCCCCAATCGCTGATGCTCGCCGGTCCGCCGCCGGGAAGCGGCTCGCTCGATCCGGTCAAGGGCAAGAGCTACGAGGCCGGCCTGAAAGGCGAACTGTACGGCGGCCGCCTCAACGCCACGTTCAGCGTGTTCAACGTCGAACGCACCGGCACCGCCCTGCTCGACGCCCGCTATCCCTCCAACTACGACGCCTGGGCCGGCAACTGCTGCTATCTGCCGCAGGGCAAGGTCACCAGCCGCGGCGTGGACGTGGAGATCGGCGGAGAACTGCTACCCGGTTGGCAGATCGCGCTGGGCTATACCTACAACCGCACGCGCGACGAGAACGCCGGCAACACCTTCAGCACCATCACGCCACGCCATCTGCTCAAGCTGTCCACGGCCTACACGCTGCCGGGCGACTGGTCGCGCTGGAAGGTGGGCGGCAGCGCGCACGTGCAGAGCAGGACCCTGGTCAGCGGCAGCGCCACCATCAATGGCGCCGATCGGGCCTACGACTTCCGTGAGGGCGGCTACGCGGTGGTCAATGCCATGGTGCAGTACCGCCTGGACCCGCAGTGGACGCTGGCGCTCAACGTCAACAACCTGTTCGACCGCGAGTACTACGAGCGCATCGGCGATACCACCAACGGCAACTGGTTCGGCACGCCGCGCAGCGCCATGCTGACGCTGACCTGGCGGCAGTAGGGCACAGGCGGCGGCGCCCGCCGTCCTCCGCCACGTAGAATGGAAGCGCCCCACATGAGCGCGATCAGCATCCGACGCCGGCATACGAGAGGGGTGCCACGGCCTTCACTTGATGCTGCGCAATGCGCGCTGGCAGATGCGCCGGGTGGCGGCAACCGGTTCGTCCCGCAGCCATTGGCCGCAGAGAGCTTGCACCCAGGCGGGCTGGTCCTTTGCCGCGTCGTTGAGCCAGTTCGCCACCGAGTCCTGCACATAGGCCGACGGATCGGCGCGTAGCGGCAGAAGAATCGGCAGGCCGCGCTCGGGACGAAGCTTCAGCGCCGCGATGTGGGCGCACCACACACCGCGCGGGCGCAGTGCCTCGCTGGCGAAGCGGCGCAGGCGCTCGGATGGCGACGCCGTCCACGCCGCCAAGAGCTCGATGGCACCATCCAGTTCCCGCGCCAGATGCGGGCGCACGGCCATCCAGGCCCACTCGCGCACGCCGAAGTGCGCGTCGTCCGCCAAGGGCCGGATGGCGGTCAGCCGGGCGGGCAGATCCAGCCCCGGTTGCATGCCGATCATGAAGCAGGCCCAGCCGCGCACGGTGTCCGACCCATGTTCCCGGCAGCGGTCGATGCCGTTCTCCCCCAAAGCCTGCAGCAGCACTTCGCCGATGCCCGCCATCCGCTTGACGATGCCAAGCCCGCAGGCGGCCTCGGCGACATCCAGCGCCTGTGCCGGCAGGCCGGGAAAGGCCATGCGCAACAGCCGGCCGTGGTCGAGCGCCAGGCATTCGGCCAAGGTGGCGCTCTGTATTTCACCGCTCGACAAGGCATGCAGCACGTCCGCCGGGATGTCCGCCGTCCGGGTCGCGCCCTTGCGTGAAGCCTGTGCGCTCATGCCGCTCTCCCTGCGTTGCCCGCATCCAGGTTATCCGCCACCTTAGCGAGCAGTGCCGCCAGTTGCCCACGCTCGTCTGTCGACAGCTTGCCGAACAGGCCGGCGATCCAGCGGCTGTGCTCGTCGAACAGCCGTCTCGCCATCAGGCTGCCCTTCGCCGTCAGCCGGATGCGCAAGGCACGGCGATCGCCGGGGTCTGCATGGCGCTCGACCAGGGCATCGCGCTCCAGGCCATCGAGCAGCCCCGTGACGGTGGCGCGGGTAACGCCGGCCTGCTCCGCCAGCACGTTCGGAGCCAGTCCACCGCGTGCGGAATCGAGCAGGAACAGCAGCACGAAGCGGCCTTCCGACAAACCATGAGGCGCCAGTCGCGAGGCGCAGTCGCGGTCGATTGCCGCAGTCAGCGAAAGTGCCTGGAAACACAGGCGGATGCCGTCCACATCGGGCAGTCCGCGGCGCTGCGCTTCTCCCAGAAGCGCCTGGTATTTCTGTTCAAGATCCATAATTGAGGCCGGCATATAATATGGCGACTAATCATATTGCGGATACGCTGTGGGGGAAAGGGCCCGCAACACAAGCACGTGCTCTGCGCCGCGCGCCGGCATTGACCCCCGGCACCACACATCGGAGAATGAGAAACATTCTTAACGGCCAGCTACGTCCGCCACCAGCGTCCCAGCCAGAGCCCCACTTCCCGGAGCCCCGCGTGAGTACCGCTGCCCGTCCCGATCCGCTCGACACGCTTTATCGCGACCACCACGGCTGGCTGCAGGGGTGGCTCAAGCGCAAGCTGGGCAATGCCGGCGATGCGGCCGACCTGACGCAGGACACCTTCCTGCGCTTGATGTGCTCGCGCGAAGACACGCCAGAGCGCCAGGCCGGCTGGAAGCTTCGCGAGCCGCGTGCCTATCTGTCGGTGGTGGCCAACCGATTGGTGGCCAATCTGTACCGCCGCCGAAGCCTCGAAGCCGCCTGGCTGGAAGCCCTGGCGCAGCAGCCCGAAGCCCTGATGCCGTCACCCGAGGAGCATCTGCTCATCCTCGAAGCGCTGAACGAACTCGATGCCCTGCTCGACGGTCTGCCGCCCAAGGTCCGCGCGGCCTTCCTGCTGGCCCAGATCGAAGGCCTGGGCTACGCTGAAATCGCCGTGCGCCTTGAGCTCTCGGAGCGCTCGGTCAAACGCTACATGGTGCAGGCCATGGCACGCTGCATCGTGCTCGCGCCATGAATGCCCCGGCACACGTCTCCCCCATGGACGAGCGCATCGCCATTGCCGCAGCGGAGTGGTATTTCCGCCTCCAGGAAGGCGCCTCACCGGACGAGCAGACCGCCTGCGCCGCCTGGCGCGCGGCCGACCCACGCCACGAACTGGCCTGGCAGCGCGCCGAACAGCTGGGCAAGACCCTGGCCGGCCTGCCGCCGCAACTCGCCCTGCCCACCCTCAACCGCAAGCGCGCCAACGGCCGCCGCAACGCCGCCAAGGCCCTGGCGCTGCTGCTGTGCGCCGCGCCGGCCGGCTGGCTGGCGTGGAACAGCCAACCGGCCCGCGAACGGCTCGCCGAACACCGCACCGCCACCGGCCAGCGGCGCGAGATCACCCTGGCCGACGGCACCCGGCTGCACCTCAATACCGCCTCGGCGGTGGACGTGCGCTACGACGCCCACGCCCGCGTGCTGCAACTGCACGCCGGCGAAATCCTGGTCGACACCGCCCTGGACTCCTACAACCCGCCCCGCCCGCTGCGCGTGGAAACCCGCCACGGCGCCGCACACGCGCTGGGCACCCGCTTCACGCTCCGCCAGGAAGCCGATCACACCCGGGTGAGCGTCCTGGCCGGCGCGGTGCGCATCCAGCCCGCCGGCAGCCAGGAACACCTCATCCTGCAACCCGGCCAGCAGGCCCGCTTCACCCAAACCACCCCCGGCACCCCGCAGGACGCCGACCCGCAGGGCGCGGAGTGGACGCGCGGCCTGCTGATCGCCCGCAACATGCGCCTCGGCGACTTTGCCGCCGAACTGGCGCGCCACCGCGCCGGCCTGCTGCGCTGCGATCCGGCGGTGGCCGACCAGCGCATCTCCGGCGCCTTCCAGTTGGACGACACGGACGCCATCCTGGCCAGCCTGCCCCGGGCCATCCCGATACAGGTGCACTACCGCAGCCGCTACTGGGTCACGCTGACCCCGGCCGGCACCAGGCACTGAAAAAAATTTTCTGCGCGCTGTCCCTTTTCGCGGTGCTCGCGTGTGAATGAACGGAAACCCTTTCATCCACACACAGGAAACACCGCAATGCACCAAGCACACGGGCCCGCCTGCCCCACCCGGCTCACCCGCTCCGCACACGCCGTCCGCCACGCTCTGCTGGCGCTGACGTTGCTTACCGCTGGCAGCAGCGTCTTCAGTACCCCGGCCAGCGCCGCCGACACCCGACCCACGGCCGGCCAGGGCCGCATCGCCTACGACCTCGCCGCCGGACCGCTGGAACAGGTGCTCACCGCATTCGCCGCGCGCGCCGGCATCAGCCTCACCATCCCGCCCGCGCTCGTCGCCGGCAAGGCCAGCAACGGCCTGCAAGGCAGCTACGCCATCGAGGACGGACTCGCCCGCATTCTCGCCGGCTCCGGCCTCGAAGCCAGCGGCAGCGGCCGGGCCTATGTGGTCACCGCCCGCCCCGGCGGCGAGGTGCGGCTGGCGCCGGTGACCGTCACCGCGCAAGGCAACCGCGGCGGTGCGACGGAAGGCACCGGCCGCTACACCCCGGCCGGCCCCATCGGCACCGCGACCCCGCTGGGTCTGACGGTCAGGGAAACACCGCAGTCGGTCAGCGTGGTGACCAAGCAGCGCATGGATGATCAGGGGCTGACAACGGTGTCACAGGTCATGGCGCAGGTGCCGGGCATCACCCAGTATTCGCTCGGCACTGAGCGGGCCGGTTTCAACGCGCGCGGCTACGCGATCGACAACTATCAGTTGGATGGCGTGAACACCGCTTCCCATAACGAAGGGCTGGCATCACAAGCCTCCCAGAGCGCGGCCGACATGGCCATCTATGATCGCATCGAGGTACTGCGCGGCGCCTCAGGCCTGATGAGCGGCGCCGGCGATCCGTCGGGTACCATCAACATGGTGCGCAAGAAACCGACCGCCGAATTCCAGGGAGCCATCGAAGGGAGCCTGGGCTCGTGGCGCAACAAACGCGGGATGCTGGACTTGTCCGGCCCGGTCAACCAAGGGCGCAGCCTGCGCGGCCGTTTCGTCGCCGCATGGCAGGACGGCGACAGCTTCATCGACCACTACGGCAACGAGAAAAAAGTATTCTACGGTGTGCTGGAAGCCGATCTGACGGACAGCACTCGCCTCACCGTGGGCGTCGAGCACCAGCGCGGCGAAACGCAGGGTTCTTTCGCCTACCTCGGTTTTCCCTTGTGGTACAGCAACGGCGCACGGACGGACCTGCCACGCGCCTTCAGTCCCGCCAGCCGCGACAATCGCTTCGACAGCCGGACCACGGCCGCCTTCGCCACGCTGGACCAGGCACTGGGCGGCAACTGGAGGCTCAAGGTATCCGCCAACCGTCTGCGCTCATCGCAGTTGGAGGAAGCGATCTACCTCAGCAGCAATTCCAGCTTCGCAGACCCTGTGACTGGCGATGGCCTTTCACTCAACGCAGACCGCCGCAACCACCGTCTGGAGATCGACAGCCTCGACGTGAACGTACGCGGCCCGCTGTCCCTGTTCGGCCGGCAGCACGATCTGGTGTTTGGCGCCGACTACCAGGATTTCACCAACTACACCAAAGGCAGCTTCGACGAAAGCGGACGATACGGCGCAGCAAATCTGCACACCTGGGACCGTTCCGGTACGGGACAGTATGAAGAAACTTTCGTTACGTTCGACAACCCGAGGCGGCAGAAGAGCCTGTATGCTGCGGGCCGCTTCCAGTTGAGCGACCGGCTCAGGCTCATCGCCGGGACCAAGGTCTTCAGCTACGACTCGAACGCCATCACGCAGAACATCGCCGGTTATTACAGCGCCACACCGGCCTCCGAAAACAGCGTATGGACGCCCTACGGCGGGCTGGTCTACGACATCGACGGTACGCACACGGCCTACGCGAGCTATTCGACCATCTACAAACCCCAGACCGCTCAGGATCGATACGGTGCGCTGCTCGACCCACGCGAGGGCGCAAACCATGAAATTGGCCTCAAGAGCGGCTGGCTCGGCGGCCGGCTAAACAGCGCCGTGGCGCTGTACGAGATCAGGCAGGACAACCTGTCCGAGTCCGACCCCGGCTACTTCGTCCCCGGTACCACGAACCGAGCCTCTCGCGCCGTCAAAGGTGCCAAAACCCGAGGTGTCGATGTCGAAGTTTCTGGCGCCCTGACCCATAACTGGAATATCTCGGCCTCGTGGACCTACAGCGAGACGGAAAACGCCAAGGGCGAACGCATCCGCACCATCTTCCCGCGCCACCTAGCTAAGCTGTGGACCACCTATCGCCTGCCCGGCGAGCTCAACAGCCTGACCGTGGGCGGCGGCGTGAACTGGCAGAGCAAAGTGTATTCGACAGTCAGCGCCTGGCAGATCGGCCGCAATCTGTACTGGGAGCAGAAGCCGTACAGCGTTGTCAGCCTGATGGCGCGCTACGACTTCGACGACCAGTTGTCGGCCACGCTGAACGTCAACAACGTGTTCGACAAGAAGTACATCGCCTCGGTATCCGACTGGTGGTACTCCGGCATGTACGGCGCGCCGCGTAGCGTGGCGCTGAATCTGCGTTACAACTTCTGACCGACATACGCGGCACTCCCTTGACGGGTTTCTCACCAACGTGAAGCCCGTCAAGGGTCACACTGCCGCACTTACAAATCCGCACCCGCCCCCCTGCAGACGCCCGCGCCGGCTCCGGCGCCACATCCCGGCACTACTACGGCCCCGGCGCTTTCTCCATCCGCTCCAGCGTATACAGCTCCCCCACCGGGCAACTCACCGGGCGCCCCGCGTCGCGCGCCAGGATGCGCTCCATGCGGCTGAAGGTGCCCGCCGTGGTGGTGTAGCCGATGCGGTCCGCCCAGGCCAGTTCCGGGCATGGCGACGTGAACTTCACCAGGTAGACGCGTCCGGGGCCGTCGTCGATCTGGATGTGATGCTCGTCGATGTAGCTCCAGCCGGACAAGGCGAACGACGGCAGCGAGCGAAGCGTCTCGCCCAGCCGATAGCCGCGCTGCTGCAGCGCCTGGGCGAGATCGACGGGCCCGTCGGCCTTCTCCATCGACGTGCAGGCAGACGACAGCACCAGCAGGACCGCGGCGGCGGCCCTGCCGGCGCGGATCGGGAAGCTCGTACGCATTTCCGCGCTCCTTTGCGTCGGCCGCCCGGTGTTCGACCTGGCAGCCGTTTGACGCTTCTGTTCAAAACATGAAAAATGAGAAGCTTTCTCAATTATAGCCAGCAATGCCTAGACGGCTCAGCCAGCGCCTGCCCGGAGCCTCCGTTTGAGCACCGCCATTCCACCTTCGGACCGCCTCTTCGCCGAACTCTATGCCGACCACCACGGCTGGCTCAACGGCTGGCTGCGACGCAAGCTGGGCAATCAGTTCGACGCCGCCGACCTGGCCCAGGATACCTTCCTGCGCGTGCTGGCCTCCCGCAACGCGGCAGCGATCGAAGAACCGCGCAAGTACCTGGCCACCATCGCGAACGGCTTGGTCGTCGACCGCTTCCGCCGCCTGAGCATCGAAGAGGCCTGGCTGGAAACCCTCGCTGCCCGGCCCGAACCGCTGGCGGTGTCGCCGGAAACCCGCGCCCTGATCCTCGAAACCCTGGTCGCCATCGACCGCATGCTCGACCAGCTCGACACGCGCGCGCGGGAGATCTTCCTGCTCGCGAAGTTCGAGGGCTTGACGTATGCGGCAATCGGCAAGCAGCTCGGAGTCTCGGTAACCACCGTCAAGAAGCACCTGGCCCGCGCCCTGGCGCAATGCCTGATCCTGAGCGAGAGCTGAGATGAGCCGCTGCGCGCTGCCGCGCGACGTACTCGAAGCCGCCGCCCATTGGTACGTCCAGTTGAACGATGAAGCAGCGCGGCCGGACGAGCACGCCGCCTGGGAACGCTGGCTGGCCGCCGACGCCACCCATCGCGAAGCCTGGGAACGCATGCAGGCGCTGGAGCAGCGGCTGAACAGCCTGCCCGGCGACGTCGCGCAAGCCACCCTTGGCACGGCCTCGGCCGCCCGCGCCAAGCGCCGGCGCACGGTCAAGCTGCTGACGCTGCTGCTGTCGGCCGGCACCGTCGGCGCCTTGCTGCCGGACATCGAAACCGGTTGGCGCATCGCCCGTGCCGACCAGCGCACCGGCACCGGCGAGCGGCGGCGCATCGAGCTGGCCGACGGCGGCACACTGGACATCAATACCGCCTCCGCGGTCGACATCGACTACGGCCCCGATCTGCGCCTGCTGCGCCTGCTGAGCGGGGAAATCATGGTGCAGACGGCCAATGACCCGCGCCCCTTCGAAGTGCATATCGAACACGGCGCGATCCGCGCCCTCCGCACGCGCTTCAGCGTCCGCCGCGACGATGGGCAAACCCACATCGCCGTATTCGAACACGCGGTCGAAATCCGCCCCCATACCGGTCCCGTCGTACGCATCGACCACGGGCAACAGACGGCTTTTTCCGCACACGGCGTATCCGCCCCGGCACCGCTCGAACCCGGCGCAGGCGCCTGGCGCGACGGCAAGCTCATCGCCCTTGACCGCCGGCTCGACGACTTCCTGGCCGAACTCGAACGCCATCGCCCCGGCCGCATCGCCTGTGCGCCCGAAGTCGCCGGCCTGCGCCTGTCCGGCACCTTCCGCCTGCACGACACCGATGCCGTGCTCGAAACCATCGCAGAATCGCTACCCGTCAGACTGCGCCACCTGACCCGCTATTGGGTCAAGGTCGAAGCGGCGCGAGAAAAAACGGGATAAGCACTATTTCTTTTCGAGGGGGTTGCTCTTTTTCCATCTCGAACGGCCAACCAGATGGAGGCGCTTTCCGCGCCTTTTTCTATGGCCAATCCGGAAAAGAGGAAATTCTCGTCATGGCACATCCTTTCCCGTCCCACCCGCGTCCGCTGGTCCATGCCCTGCGCGCCGCGCTGCTGGGCCTCGCTCTCGCCGGCCCCACGGCGGCACTGATGAGCACATCGGCCCAGGCACAAACGGCGCCGCGCAACTACCACATTCCAGCCGGCCCGCTCGACCGCGCGCTCACCACCTTTGCCGCCCAGGCCAACATCACCCTCTCCTTCGACGCGTCGCAGACGCGAAACCTGCACGCCCCCGCGCTGAATGGCGGCTATACGCCGGACGCCGGCCTGGCCCGCCTGCTCGCCGGCAGCGGGTTGGAAGCGATTCACCGCGGCGAAGGCAACTACGTGCTACGCAAAGCGACAAGCCCCGCCGCCGCGCCTCCCGATACGCAACTGTCAGCCGTCGTCATCTCCGGCAAGGCGCCGGGCGCCATCACCGAGGGCACCGGCCTCTACACCACCTACTCTTCGAGCAGTTCCACCCGCCTGAACCTCGCGCCGCAGGAGACGCCGCAGTCGCTGACGGTCGTGACGCGCCAGCAGATCGAGGACCGCAACGTGACCACACTGACCGAACTGCTGGACACGGTGCCCGGCGTCCATGTGGCCAAGGAAGGCGTGGGCGACGAGATCTACGGCTACTACGCACGCGGCTTCGAGATCCGCAACTTCGAGATCGATGGTGTGCCGACAAACGACGGGCTGCAGCTCTTCAGCCAGAACCTGGCGATCTATGACCGCGTGGAGATCGTGCGCGGCGCCACCGGCCTGATCAGCGGCATGGGCAACCCGGCCGCCACCATCAACCTGATCCGCAAGCGCCCGACGCTCAAGCCGCAGGCCAGCCTCAGCGTGGAGGCCGGCAACTGGAGCCGCCGCGGCGCAGCTTTCGATGTCTCGGGCAAGCTCAACGACAGCGGCAGCGTGCGCGGCCGGCTGGTGGGCGACGCCAAACGCAGCGGCAACTGGCTGGACCGCTACAAGGAGGAGTCGGGCACGCTCTACGGCATCGCCGAGGCCGATCTGGACGACGCCACGCTGCTGACCGCGGGCTTCAGCCACCAGCGCACTGACATCGACTCCCCGCTGCGCTCCGGCCTGCCAGGCTTCTATGCCGACGGCGGCAGAACCCGCCTTTCCCGCTCCACGAACGCCGCGCCGGGCTGGTCCTACAACGATCAGAAGACGACCAGCGCTTTCGTCTCCGTGGAGCGGGAATGGAGCAATGGTTGGAGCGGCAAGGCCGAGTACACCTACACCGAGGTCGACTACGACTTCGTCGCCACCTACCTCAATGGCGCACTGCAGCGCGACGGCAGCGGCCTCAGCCTGCTGCCCACGCGCTGGAAGGGCAAACCCACGCAGCACAACCTCGATCTGTACCTGACCGGCGCCTTCCGGCTGTTCGGCCGCGAGCATGAGTTGATCGGCGGCCTCACGCTCTCGCGCTACAAAACGAGCGGGCCATCCTACGGCGGCTGGCAGTACGACTACGCCAGTTCGCCCGCCGGCGCCATCGACAACCTGTTCACCTGGGACGGCAGCAATGCCGCGCCGGCCTTCACCGCCAGCGGTGGCTCGTCCACCAAGACCCGCAACAACGCCGCTTACCTGAGCAGCCGCCTCCACCTGTCCGACGACCTCAAGCTCATCCTCGGCACCCGCGTCGTGCGCTGGGAGCAGGACGAACGCAATTGGGGCGACGACGGCAGCGCGAGCCTGGAGTCGTTGCGCGAAAATGTCGTCGTGCCCTACGTGGGCGCCGTGTATGCCCTGAACAAGGAATGGTCGGCCTATGCCAGTGCCACCAAGATTTTCAACCCACAAAGCTCCTGGGTGAAGGACGAGAGCGACAGCACGCTGGACCCGCTCGAAGGCACGGGCTACGAAATCGGCATCAAGGGCGGCCACTTCGGCGGCCGGCTGCAGTCCAGCGCGGCGCTGTTCCACACCAGGCAGGACAACCTCCCCGTGTGGACGGGCGTGGGACTCATCTACTCCGCCGAGCAGGACACCACCTCCAAGGGCATCGAACTCGAAGTCAACGGCGAACTGACCGAGGGCTGGCAACTCGCCGCCGGCTATGCGCATACACGTACCACCGACGCGGACGGCGAGCGCCTCAACACCTTCCTGCCGCGCAACAGCCTGAAGCTGTACACCCGCTACCGCCTGCCCGGCGCCCTCCGGGGCCTGACCGTGGGCGGCGGCCTGCGCTGGCAAAGCAAAACCGGCAGCTACGATGTCTGGCAGGGCAGCCAGACCATCGCCAGCCTGATGGCACGCTACCAGATCGACCGCCACCTCAGCGTCTCGCTCAACGTGGATAACCTGTTCGACCGCACTTACTACAGCTGGCCCGGCAGCTACAGCAACTATGCGGCGCCGCGCAGCACCATGCTTTCCATGAAATACGCCTTCTGATGCGCCGCAGGGGACCGCGCCGAGGGCGGCACCCCCTGCGTCGACACGGTGCATGAACCGCGCAGTGCCAAGCCGGCGGCACCTTCGTCCGTCACTGGATGCAGAGCGAGGGGAAGTGAGCTTCCGGGCAAGAGCGCTTGGTCTAGCTGCTGGGCTGGGAGCCAAGGTCATCCCCGAAACCGTGAAGGTCCGGTGGAACAGCACGAATATTGACTATATCATTACATTTAATGACAATTGGCTTGCGATCCCACGCACGGCCCGTCCATGTCCCCCGTCAGCCACGACCAGAACTTCAAGAACCTGATCCTCGACTACCCGCGCCAGGCACTCGAACTGTTTGCCCCCGAGGAAGCCCGGCATCTCGACGATTCGGTCATCATCACCCCCATCCGCCAGGAACAGCTGAAGGAACGCCTGGGCGACCGCTTCCACGAACTCGACGTGCCGCTGCTCGTCGAATGGCCCGACGGCCGGCGTGAGGCGCTGCTGTTCATCGTCGAGGAAGAAAGCGACCCGGCCCGCTTCTCCATCCACCGCCTGGTCATCTACTGCGCCAGCCTGGCCGAACTGTACGCCACCGACCGCATCATCCCGGTGGTCGTCTTCCTGCGCGGCAGCAAACGTATCTGCCGCCGGCTCGAACTGGGCAGCGAAGAGTTCTCTTTCCTGTCCTTTACCTATCTCAGCTGCATCCTCGGCGACCTGCCGGCCGAAGCGCACCTGCACAGCACCAACCTCGTCGCCCGCCTCAACCTGCCCAACATGCGCCACCCCAGGCGCCTGCGCGTCGAGGTCCACGCCCAGGCCGTGCGCGGCCTGCTCGACCTCGAACCGGACACCGAAAAACGCCTCAAATACATCGACTTCGTCGACATCTACGGAGTGCTCGACGATAATGAAAAACGGATTTACGCGGAACGTTACGCGCAGGAGGATCACACCATGGCCGGATTGACACAACGACTGAGCGAGCGGTTTCTTACCGAAGGCCGGCAGCAAGGGATTCAGCAGGGCATCCTGCAAGGCATGCAGATGGGACGCAGCGAAGGCGAGCTCATCGTGCTGACCCGCCAGCTCACCCGCCGCTTCGGCCCACTCGATGCCGCCGTCAGCGAACGCCTGCAAAAAGCCACGTCCGCCGAACTGGAACAGTGGGCCGACAACTTTGTGGACGCCCGCACGCTGAACGAGGTGTTCGACCAGGGCTGAGCGCCGGTCCAGGCATCGCGGCGCCCTGTGTCTGGCTGCGGGACGCTGCGCAAGAAACGGCCCCGGCGGGTTTTCCGTCCGGGGCCGTTGCGTTCCGGCTCTGGCGTGCCGTCAGAAGTCGTAGCGCAGGCTCACGCTGTAGCTACGCGGTGCGCCCCACATGTAGGTGTTGTACGCAGGGAAGAGCGTGTAGTACTTCTTGTCGAACAGGTTGCGGATGTTGAGCGAAGCCGTCACCTTGTCGTTCACGCGGTAGCTGGCCATGGCATCGAACAGCCAGTAGGCCGGCATGGTGTGTTTGACCGTGCCCTGCACCGGGTTGCGGACGTTATCCCAGGTCTTTGCCTGCCACCGCGCCCCGCCGCCAACGGTCAGACGGTTGAGCACACCGCTGGGCTGGTAGCTGGCAAAGAACGAGAACTGGTCTTCCGGGCTGGTCGTACCGACCTTCTCGTCATGCCTGCGCGAGACGCGGTGCGTGAACCCGCCCTGGAGGCGCCACTGCGGCGTCAGTTCGCCTGACAACTCCAGTTCGTATCCCTTGGTGACGACGCCATCGATGGCGCGGTAGGCGCGCCCGCCGCTGGGGGTGAGCCCACCCGAAAGCTGGGCGTAGTTGTCCTGCTTGAGCCTGAAGATGGCAGCACTGGCGTTCAAGCGCCCGCCAAAGAACTCGCCCTTCAGCCCCGCCTCGTAGTTTTTGCCGACGAGTGGATCGAGCGTCTTTCCCTGCTCGTCCTGAACGGACTGCGGCTTGAAGATATCCGTGTAGCTGGCGTAGGCGGAGAAGGTGTCGTTGATGTCGTACACGACGCCCAGGTACGGGGTGGTCACGCCGCGCTCGCGCATGGTCGTGTCTCCACTTCTGCTGTAGTTGGACACGCGCAGGCCGGTGATGAGCTTGAGGTCATCGCGCAGGTTCCAGCGTGCGGTGGTGTAGAGGCCGTTGTCGCGGGTGGTTTCCTGACGGTAGTCGTAAGGCACCCGTTGCGTCAATTCGGGCACGTCACCGTCCCAGTCGTAATAGTTTGGGAGATTGGTGTAGCCAGCAGGGTCGTAGCTACCCGTGTCTGACCAGCGCCGCTTATTGATACTGGCCCCAAGGACCAGTTCGTGCCGCCGGCCAAGTAGTTGAAATGGCCCGCTTGCGTAGATATCCGCTGCATTGCTGCGTGTTTTTCCAACGTGACTCTCATCCAGAAAATTCGCGCCAGAACCGTCGGCAGGATTCGGATTACCGAAACTGTAAGTGCCCAGGTGAGCCTCTTGGCTGTTGATCTGGTGGTTCAAATGCAGCCTGGCTGACCATTCGTTGTCGAATTGGTGCTCCAGTTTGACGAATGCGGAGCGCGTTTCCTGGATCCACCGGCTCCAGCGCGTGGCTGGATTGAATGAACGCGGCCGGTCGTTGAAATCGCCATTGCTGTCGAAAATTTGGATGCCGGACCAGGTGGAGCCGCGCGGGTCGGTATCCTGATAGTCCGCACCAACGGTCAACAGGGTGCTGGGTGTGAGATCGGCTTCCAGAACGCCATAGAAAACCGGCACCTTGCGCCGGTGGTGGTCAAGGTGCGATTCCGTGTCCTGGTAGGCCGCCACGGCCCGACCGCGCAGACTGCCTGCCTCATTGAGCGGGCCGGACACATCGAGCTCACCCCGGTAGTTGTTCCAGCGCCCGACACTCAGCGCCGCATGGCCCTGAAAGTCGCGCGTGGGCCGCTTGCGTATCAGGTTGATCGTGGCACCGGGTTCGCCGCTGCCATTCACTAGCCCGGTAGAGCCCTTGACCACCTCCACCCGGTCATAAATCGCCATATCGCTGAGCGTATTGCCTGCCGCGTAGGCCGAGTTATAGGGAACAGAAATGCCGTCGTACTGGAAGTTCGCGGAAAAGCCGCGTACGGAATAATCGGGACGCTCGCTGTCGAGTGTGTGAATGGTCAAGCCCGGCGTGTGCTCGATCACCTGGTTGATCGAGTTCAAGCCGAAATCGTCCATTTTCTGCCGGGTGACCACGCTGATGGATTGCGGCGTCTCGCGCAGCGTCAAGCCCAGCTTGGTGGCGCTGCTGCTGGGGCCGGTCTGGGCGTAGCTGCCGGTGCCTTCTGTCGCGCCGTCCCGTGCGGCGGTCACCGTCACCGCCGCCAAGGCCGACTCCTGTCCGGTAACAGTCGAAATCCGGCGCAGCACGAAACCGCCGCCCGGCTGGCGCTCGGCGGCCAGGTCGGTGCCGCGCAGCAGGGTGGCGAAGCCGGTTTCGGCCGAATGGCTGCCTTGCAGTCCCCGCGATTGCAGGCTGGCCGTCCACGCCGGGTCGAACGACAGGGCGACACCGGCCTCGGCGGCGAAGCGGCCAAGCGCGTCGGTCAGCGGGCCGGGGGGAATCCGGTAGCTGCGGGGGGTGCCGGCCGCTTCGGCAGCCGCCGCCGTATCGGCGGCCAGTGCCGCATCCGGCGTCATGGCGCTGATGGCCAGCGCCGCCGTGGCAAGCTGCACGGCCAGCACCAGGGGGCACAGTCCGGGGCGGGCGGGATGGGCCGGGTGGACGGAAAGGGAGGAACGGCATACTGACATGGGAGCCCTCGATGGAACGTTGAACGGGATGCTTCTGTCAGGTAGGCCGAACGAAACGCGAAAAGATGAAAATGATTCTTGTCTTTCTGCGGAGCGCGGGTTGCTGGCCGGGTGGAAGGCGATGGCCGCGCGGCTTTCTTTTGCGCCCTGCCCCCTCTCCGCGAGGGGCGAGGGGCGGATGCGGATGGACTCAGGCCGGCCCGATCCGGACCCAGTAGCGCGTGATGCGGGTCATGCGCAGCGGGAAGGATTGCAGCAGCACACGCAGGGCCTGGTCGGTGTCGTCGATGGGGTAGGCGCCGGAGACGCGGAGGTCGGCTACGGCGGGGTCGCAGACGAGGCGGCCGGGGCGGTAGCGGGCCAGTTCGGCGATGAGGTCGCCGAGGCGTGCGTTGCCGACCACCAGGCTGCCGTGCTCCCACTGTGCGGCGGCGTTGCCGGCGCTTTGCGGCGGCGAGATGGCGGTGGCGGTGAAATGGGCGGATTCGCCGGCCCGCAGTACCTGGGCCTGTTGCCCGTCCCGCGGGCGCAGCTCGACCGCGTGTTCGAGTACCGAAACCTGCGTGCGCTCACCGTGGTGGCGCACGACGAAGCGGGTGCCCAGCGCGCGTACGGTGCCGTGCGCGGTGTGGACGAGGAAGGGCCGCGGATCGTTGGCGGCCTGCAGGTGGGCGGCGGTTTCGACGAGGATTTCGCCGGCCCACAGGGTGATCGTCCGCGCCGCGTCGGTGAAGGCGACGTCCGCCGCGCTGTCGGTGTTGAGGACGATGCGCGAGCCGTCGGCCAGCGCCACGCTGCGCCGTTCACCCACGCCGGTGCGGTAGTCGGCCAGCCAGGGCTGGAGCAGGGCCTGGTCTTCCGCCGCGCGGTACGAGAGCCAGCCGGCGGAGCCGGTGGTGGCGAGCAGGAGGATGCCGCGCAGTATCGTGCGGCGGCCGCGCCCGGCTGCCTGCAGGGTGGGCAGCGCGATGTTGCCAGGCACCCGCTGCATGGCCTGGCGGATGGCGCCGATGCGTTCCCAGGCGCGCTGGTGGTCGGGATGTTGCTGCAGCCAGTCGCGCAGGCCCTGGTGGTCGGCCTCGGTGGCTTCGCCGGAGCATAGCCGCGCGTACCAGGCCACGGCTTGCTTGCGCAGGGTTTGTTCGTCGCGCTGGGAAAGGCCGTTGCCGCTGGTGGCGGGCCCCGCCGTGGCCGGATCGGAAGAGGATTGCGTCATGGCGCCAGCAGGTAGCATTGTTCGATGGCCTGGCACATGTAGTTGCTGACAGTGCGCTTGGTGACGCCGAGCTGGGTGGCGATCTCGGCGTAGGTCAGCCCTTCGAGCTGCGACAGCAGGAAGGCCTGGCGCACCGCCGGCTTCATGCCGTCGAGCATGGTGTCGATGGCGATCAGCGCCTCCAGCATGATGCTGCGTGTTTCCGGGCTGGGTGCCTCCGGTTCCGGCAACGTGGCCAGCACGTCGAGATAGGCTTGCTCCAGGCGCTGCCGGCGGAAGAAATCGGCAACCAGCCCGCGCGCGATCGTGCTCAGGTAGGCGCGCGGCTCCCGCAGCGTTTCGGCTTCGCGCCTCTGCAACACCCGCATGAAGGTGTCCTGCGCCAGATCGGCCGCGTCGCAGGCATTCCCCAGCTTGCCGCGCAGCCAGCCCTGCAGCCAGCCGTGATGGTCTCGATAAAGGGTCTGCAAGTCCTGTGGCGGAGAGGCGTCGACGGGAAGCATGGTTGTGAATGAGCACAAAATGAGAACTGTTCTCATGGTATAGGATGGGCGCCATAAGGCGAAACAGCGCAGCGCGGGAAAAAACCGCCGGGCATTGTCCTTTTTCGAGTCTCGTTCGACCCCCAAGGGAAAACCTGCCCATCGAACGAAAAGGAAAAGCCCATGCAGCACTCGAACCGCCCTCCTCGCCATCACGGCCAGGCCCTCACCCCGCTCCTTGCCGCCTTGCGCCGGACCTGCGTCGGCCTCGCCCTGGCCATGCCTGCTGCACTGCCCGTCCCCGGCCATGCCCAGACGCCGCCGCAGGCCACCAAACGGGCATACGACATCCCCGCCGGCCCGCTCGGCACGGTGTTGAGCCGCTTCGCCGGCGCCGCCGGTGTCGTCCTGTCCTTCGACGCCGGCTTGACGGCAGGCCGCTTGACGGCAGGCCAGGAGAGCCGCGGGCTGCAAGGCAGCTATGGCGTAGCCGAGGGTTTTGCGCGGCTGCTGGGCGGCAGCCGCCTGGAAGGGGTTCGATGTCGAAGTTTCCGGCGAGGTGCTGCCCGACGTGCAACTGACGGCGGGCTACACTTTCAACAGCAACCGGAACGACGTCACCAGCGTGCGCTACCATTCGGTCACGCCCAAGCACCTGTTCAAGCTATGGGGCAACTGGAAGCCGCTGGCCGGCCCCTGGAGCGTGGGCGGCGGGGTGACGGCGCAAAGCAGGCACTACGTCAGCGGCACCGTCAATGCCCTCGACACGGCAACGGGCGAATTCGACGGGCCGAGCCAGGCATTTGCGTTCACGCAAAGCGGATACGCCATATGGAGCGTGCGCATCGGGTATCAGCTCCACCAGAACGCCAGCCTCGCGGTCAACATCAACAACGTATTCGACAAGACATACTACAAGCACGTCGGCAACACGATCGGCGGGAACTGGTATGGCGAGCCGCGCAACGCCATCGTGTCGCTGAGGCTCAAGTACTGAGCCGTCCACAGCGCGACGGGCCTGGCGGAAAAGCCAGGCCACACCGGATCAGCCTGCCGTTCCCGGCTTCATCTGGCTCTGCAGGTAGTTTTGCAGGCCGACCATGCCGATCAGCCGCAGTTGCTGTTCGAGCCAATGGATGTGGTCCTGCTCGGTGTCGAGCAGCAAGGGCATGAGCCTGTCGCGCGTGACGAAATCCTGCTCCTGCTCGCACAGCACGACGATCTCGCGCAACTGCCGGATCACCGCCATCTCCGTGTCCAGGTCGTGCTGCAGCATCTGGGGAACGTCGCGGCTGGTGTTAGCCGGCAGGCGCTGGCCGAGGTCGGGCGTTCCTTCCAGGAACAGAATCCGCTCGATCAACACCTTGGCATGGGTGAGCTCTTCCTGGTGCTCGTGATAGATGCGGTCATAGAGATACAGCAAGCCCATGTCCTGATAGACGTGGGCATGCACGAAATACTGGTCGGATGCCGTCATCTCGTAAGCCAGCATCGTGTTGAGCGCATCGATGATCTTGGTATTGCCTTTCATGGACTCTCCGCCTTGCGTTGTGGCCGGACGCATCGCCCGCACCTTTCCGGGTGCGGAGTTTGAAGCAGAGCAATGCCGTGATCAAGGCAAATTTTCCTTATCCAGCAATGCCTTATGGCGATTTATCGAGATTGCCTCTCATTCCTCGGTCGCGCCTTGGGGAACGCTTATCATTGCCCTCGCCTTCAGCCACCGGTCCTTGCCCTCATCGGGGTGCCAGCCCGCCTGCCTCATGATTGGGCAACACCGTCGAATCCTTTGCCATCATGGGCAGCAGCCACTTATCCACAGTCCCGCTCACAAGTCTGTCCCCATCGGCTGGGGAAAACCCGCACTTCCACCCTGAAGCCGCACGGCATCCGTGCCTGACCGCTTCATTCCCTCCGCTGGCCAAAAAGCGCCATCTCAGGCGATAAAAAAATTTGCTCATGGAATTGTTGCGTTGCACAACAAAGATCGCTATTATTCGAACCGTCTCCTCCACCCTCCTCCTTTGGTGTGGATTTAGGCCCGGACCCTCACGGCGTCCGGGCTTTTTTCTTTTGCGCGTCGCAGCATCCGCTGCATCTCACTCTTCCAGCAGCATCTGCTTCAGATAATCCGGCAGGCCGGACAGCACGAGGGAATCGGTCTCGCGGTCATAATGCACCGCCCCCGAATGCAGCCCGCTGCGATCGAACTCCACCTTCCACTGCTCGCCGCTCGCGCTGAAACGGACCAGCGGGCGAATGGCACGCCTGTTGGGCACAAAGCCGCTCGACAGCCTGGTTTCCGCCGCGTTCAGTACGGCATCCAGGCGCTCGGGCCGCTCGGGGAAGACCTCCTGCGCGAGTTCGCCGAACACCACCGGCTCACCGTTCTCGCCCAACGCGTCGAGATGGGCGTGGGCGCGTTCGAGCAAGGCATCGCGCCGCGCCGGTTCGAGTTCCTGGCGGTCGGCGAACTGGCTCAGCGCCAGTACCAGCTTCTTCGTTTCCTGAACCGCCACCACGACGTCGCTGCAGCCCAGGAAGCGCTTGAAATAGCTGCCGGCCTTGCCCCGCCCGCGCAGGAAGCTCAGGTAGCGCCCATCGCCGCGCTGCCAGGCGCTCAGGTCGATGCGCCCTGCCGCCTGCAGGGACGACAGGTCGAGATGGAGGCTGTCGACGACATCGAGCGATCCCGACACCATACTGCCTTCGGCCTCGCCGATCAGCGCAACCCACAGGCAGTCGGCCTGCGGCTCCTGTACTTGGGCGACCACGATCACGCCGCTCTCTTCCGCCTCTTCCTCGTCGGCGACCGCCTGCAGCCGCTGCGCCAGTTGGTGCGACAAGGCAACGAAATCCGGGCTTTGCCCCAGCAGGTGTTCCCGCAGCCATCGCGGCAAGGGAAAGCGCTCCTCGTCTTCCTCGAAGCAGCCGAAGCCCTTGGCGGAACGGTTCGAGTACTGGCGGCTCAGGCTTTCGACCAGGCGCAGGCCCGCATCGTCGAGCGGGCACGCCACGGCGCGCAGGCCCAGCATGGCGGGGGCGCCCGACGCCTTGCGCAGACGATGGACGATGAGATGGCGAAGCGTGTGTTCGACGGAGGACATGGAGGTGGCTCGCTGCAATCGGGGGCCGCGATTCTCGCATGCCTGCGGCGCTTTCACCGCCCCGGCAGGCCACCTGCCCCGATGTGCCGACATCGCCGGGCATGTGCCGCGCGCACCGGCAGCGCAGGCCGCTCGGCTTGCTGCCTCCCCCCGATTCTGCTATTAAGACGCCTCCACTATTCACCAACCTACGGAAGTTGATTCATGGCTGACGATACACTGCACAAACAATTCCCGCCCTACGTTCCCGCCGCTGGCGAGGAATACATGAGCGAGAAGCAGATCGCCCACTTCCGCGAGATCCTGGGCTCGCTGAAGGGTGAGCTGATGGAAGACATCGAGCGCACCGTGCACACGATGCAGGACGAGGCCACCGTGTTCGCCGACCCCAACGACCGCGCCAGCCAGGAGTCCGACATCGCGCTCGAACTGCGCAACCGCGACCGCGAGCGCAAGCTCATCAAGAAGATCGACGAAGCGCTCGGTCGCCTCAATGGAGGCGAGTATGGCTACTGTGACAGCTGCGGCGTCGAGATCGGCCTGAAGCGCCTGGAAGCCCGTCCGACGGCCACCATGTGCATCGATTGCAAAACGCTGGAAGAAATGCGCGAGCGCCAGGTCGCCAAGTAAGGCCAGCGCCGCAGCACACGACAAAAAAGGACGCCTGGGCGTCCTTTTTTGTCGTTGCCGCTCAAGGCGGGCCGAAGCCCGCCACCAGGCATCAGCCGGCGTTCTCGTTGAGCAGCGCCTTCATGCTCAGGCGGATCTTGCCGCGCTCGTCGGTCTCGAGCACCTTCACGCGCACGACCTGGCCTTCCTTCACATAGTCGGCCACGTTGTTGACGCGCTCGTTGGCGATCTGCGACACGTGCAGCAGCCCGTCACGGCCCGGCATGATGTTCACGATGGCGCCGAAGTCGAGCAGGCGCACGACCGGCCCTTCGTAGACCTTGCCGACTTCGACTTCGGCGGTGATCGCCTCGATCTTCGCCTTCGCGGCCTGGGCGCCCTCGGAGCTGACCGAGGAAATCGTGATCTGGCCGTCGTCCTCGATCTCGATCACGGTACCGGTCTCTTCCTGCAGGCCACGGATCACCGCACCGCCCTTGCCGATCACATCGCGGATCTTCTCGGGGTTGATCTTCATGTTGATCATGCGCGGCGCATACTCGGACACTTCGCCGCGCGAGGTCCCCAGCGATTCCTTCATGATGCTGAGGATGTGCAGCCGGCCGGTCTTGGCCTGCTCCAGCGCAGCCTGCATGATGTCCTTGGTGATGCCCTGGATCTTGATGTCCATCTGCAGGCCGGTGACGCCGTTCTCGGTACCCGCGACCTTGAAGTCCATGTCGCCGAGGTGGTCCTCGTCACCGAGGATGTCGGTCAGCACGGCGAAGCGGTTGCCGTCCTTGATCAGACCCATCGCGATGCCCGCGACGTGGTCCTTCAGCGGAACGCCGGCATCCATCATCGCCAGCGAACCGCCGCAGACGGAAGCCATCGACGACGAACCGTTGGACTCGGTGATCTCGGACACGACACGCACGGTGTACGAAAACTCCTCGGCCTTGGGCAGCATCGCCACCAGCGAGCGCTTGGCCAGGCGGCCATGGCCCACTTCGCGGCGCTTGGTAACGCCGAAGCGACCGGTTTCGCCGGTGCAGAAGGGCGGGAAGTTGTAGTGGAGCAGGAAGCGCTCCTTGTACTCGCCGGCGATGGCGTCGATGATCTGCTCGTCACGGCCGGTGCCCAGCGTGGCGACGACCAGCGCCTGGGTTTCGCCACGCGTGAACAGTGCCGAGCCGTGGGTGCGCGGCAGCACGCCGGTGCGGATCGTGATGGGGCGCACGGTCCGGGTGTCGCGGCCGTCGATGCGCGGCTCGCCGTTCAGGATGCGGCTGCGGACAATGCCCGACTCGATGTTGAAGAAGATATCCTTCACTTCGGTGGACGACAGCGGGGTTTCGCTCTCCTCGGCCAGCGTGGCCGCCACGCGCCTGCGGATCTCGGCCAGGCGGGTCGAGCGCTCCTGCTTGCTGGTGATGCGGAAGGCTTCTTCCATGTCGGCCTTGGCCAGTTCGGTGACGCGGGCGATCAGCGTCTCGTTGGCCGGCGGCGCCTGCCAGTCCCACTCGGGCTTGCCGGCGACTTCGACCAGCTCATTGATGGCCTTGATCGCGACCTGCATCTGCTCGTGGCCGAACACGACCGCGCCCAGCATGACCTGCTCGGGCAGTTCCTGCGCTTCGGATTCGACCATCAGCACCGCGGCCTGCGTGCCGGCGACCACCAGGTTCATCTGGCTGGCCTGCAGTTCGGTCACGGTCGGGTTGAGGATGTACTGGCCGTCGGCATAGCCGACGCGGGCGGCACCGATCGGGCCGTCGAACGGAATGCCGGAGATCGCCAGGGCGGCGGAAGCGCCGATCATCGCCGGGATGTCGGCATCGACTTCCGGATTCAGCGACAGCACGGTCACGATCACCTGGACTTCGTTCATGAAGCCTTCGGGGAAGAGCGGGCGGATCGGACGGTCGATCAGACGCGAAGTCAGGATTTCCTTCTCGGTCGGACGGCCCTCACGCTTGAAGAAGCCCCCGGGGATGCGGCCCGCGGCATAGAACTTCTCGACGTAATCGACGGTGAGCGGGAAGAAATCCTGGCCCGGACGCGCCTCCTTGGCGCCAACCACCGTGGCCAGCACCACGGTCTCGTCCATGTTCACGATGACGGCACCGCCGGCCTGGCGGGCGACTTCCCCGGTTTCGAGGGTGACGGTATGCGCGCCGTAGGCGAAAGTTTTCTTGATAGCGTTCAGCAAGGGAATTCCTTTAACGATGAATGCAGCGAACGACAACTGCGGGCGGCTGCGGATCGAATCATCCCGCCGCAGAACGACCAGCCAGCCCTGGAGGCTTCAAACGACACGAAGCCGGCCGTGCCGCAGGGGCACGCACCGGCTTCGATCGATTACTTCGCCCTGATCGGCGCTGTCGGGCTGGTCATGGACGCAATTACTTGCGCAGGCCCAGACGCTCGATCAGATTGCGATAGCTTTCGGCGTTGCGGCCCTTCAGGTAGTCCAGCAGCTTGCGGCGCTGGCTGACCATCTTCAGCAGGCCGCGGCGGGAGTGGTGATCCTTGCCGTGGGCCTTGAAGTGCGGAGCGAGCCCGTTGATGCGGGCGGTCAGGAGCGCAACCTGGACTTCCGGCGAACCGGTGTCGCCTTGGGCGCGCTGGAAGTCGGAGACGATCTGCGACTTGGATGCGGTGTCAAGAGCCATGTGTGTCTTTACTCGTGTTTTTCTGCCAATCAGAAGCGGCGGATTATACCCAAAGCCGCACCAAAAACTCAATCGATATCATGCGGATGCGCCAAACGCACCCCCGTCGGTGGCAATCAGCCGGCGCGCGGCAAGTCTGCCGCCCTCCTGCCACTGCCCCAGGCCGAGGAAGCCCCGCGGCCCATAGACGCGCACCAGCCCTTCGACGCCCGTCCGGTCCAGCGTCAGGACCCTGCCCTGCAACAGCCCCCGCGCCTGCTCGGCATCGAGACGACACTCGGGGTAGACCGCCACCAGCGCATCGGCCGGCGCCAGCATGCCGTCACGGGCCTCGGGCGCACAGCCTTCCAGTGCATCGAGCGTGACGGCGCCGTCGAGGCCGAACGGCCCGATGCGCGTACGGCGCAAGGCGCACAGATGCGCGCCACAGCCCAGCGCCGAACCGATGTCCATCGCCAGGCTGCGGATGTAGGTGCCCTTGCTGCAGGCCACCCGGATGGTGAAGCGCGTGTCGGCGAAAGCGAGCAGGTCCAGCGCATGGATGCTCACCCTGCGCGCCTCGCGCTCGATCTCGACGCCCGCACGCGCGTATTCGTACAAAGCCTTGCCGTCGCGTTTCAGCGCCGAATACATCGGCGGCACCTGTTCGATGTCGCCGCGAAACCGTCCGAGCACGGCGTCGAGCCGGGCGCGGTCGACGTCGACCGGATGCGTGGCCAGCACCGTGCCGTCCGCATCGCCGCTATCGGTTTCGATACCCAGTTGCACGACCGCCTCGTAGGTCTTGTCGGCATCGAGCAGCATCTGCGAAAACTTGGTCGCCTCGCCGAAGGTCAGCGGCAGCAGCCCGCTGGCCATCGGATCGAGCGTGCCGGTATGCCCCGCCTTGGCGGCATTGAACAGGCGGCGCGCCGCCTGCAGCGCACCGTTCGAACTCATGCCCTGCGGCTTGTCGAGCAGCAGCACACCATCCACGGCACGCCGGACGATCTTGCGCTGCACCTGCTTCGGCCGGCGCGGACGCGCACCGGGCGCGGCGCCCTGTGCCTCAGCGCCTTGCGTTGCCGTCATCGTCCGCCGACCCGGCGGTGTCCTGCCCGGGCTCGTCCCCGTCCTGATGGCGCGCTTCGTCCTCCCGCACCACTTCGTCGATCAGGCGGGACAGGCGCGACCCCTCTTCCACCGAGCGGTCGTAATTGAAATGCAGTTCGGGAATCGTATGGATGCGGATGCGGCGGCCGAGCTCGCGGCGCAAGAAGCCGCTGGCCCGGCGCAAGCCCTTCAGTATCTCGGGCACGTCGCCTTCGCCCGTCATCGAGGTGAAGAACACCTTCGCATGGGCATAGTCGGGGGTGATCTCGACGTCGGTGAGCGTGATGAAGCCGACCCGAGGGTCCTTGACCTCGAGCCGGATCAGCTCGGCCAGCTCGCGGCGGATCTGCTCCACCACGCGCTGGCTGCGGGAGTACTCCTTTGGCATCGCTTACAGAGTCCTCGCCACTTCCTTGATCTCGAACACCTCGAGCTGGTCGCCTTCCTGGATGTCGTTGTAGTTGCGGAGCTGCAGGCCGCACTCGTAACCGAACTTGACTTCCTTGACGTCGTCCTTGAAACGCTTGAGCGATTCGAGCTCGCCGGTCCACAGCACCGTGTGGTTGCGCAGCAGGCGGACGTGGGAACCGCGCTTGACCATGCCTTCGAGCACGTAGCAGCCGGCGATCGAGCCCACCTTGGAGATGGTGAACACCTGGCGGATCTCGACCATGCCGATGACTTCTTCGCGCTTCTCGGGCGCCAGCATGCCGGACAGCGCCGCCTTAACCTCATCCACGGCGTCGTAAATGATGTTGTAGTAGCGGATGTCCACACCGAAGGTTTCGGCCAGCTTGCGCGCACCAGCATCGGCACGGATGCTGAAGCCGAGGATGACCGCCCCCGATGCCTGCGCCAGGTTGACGTCGGATTCGGAAATCGCGCCCACCGCGGCATGGATGACGTTGACCCGGACCTCGTCGGTAGACAGCTTCTGCAGCGACTGCACGAGCGCTTCCTGCGAACCTTGCACGTCGGCCTTGATGATCAGCGGCAGGCTCTTGACCTCGCCCTCGGCCATCTGCTCCATCAGCGTCTCGAGCTTGGCGGCCTGCTGCTTCGCCAGCTTGACGTCGCGGAACTTGCCCTGGCGGAACAGGGCGATTTCGCGCGCCTTGCGCTCATCTGCGAGCGCGATCGCCTCGTCGCCCGCGGCCGGTACGTCCGACAGGCCGAGGATCTCGACCGGAATGGACGGCCCCGCCTCGTCGATCTGCTTGCCGTTCTCGTCGAGCATCGCGCGGATGCGGCCGAAGGTGGCGCCGGCGAGCACCACGTCGCCCTTGCGCAGGGTGCCGGACTGCACCAGCAGCGAGGCCACCGGACCACGCCCCTTGTCGAGGCGCGCTTCGATGATCAGGCCCTTGGCCGGGGCCTCGACCGGCGCGGTGAGCTCCAGCACTTCGGCTTGCAGCAGGATGGCTTCGAGCAGTTCGTCGACGCCCGTGCCCTTCTTCGCCGACACCGGCACGAACATGACGTCGCCGCCGTATTCTTCCGGCACCACGCTTTCGGCGATCAGTTCCTGCTTCACGCGCTCGGGGTTCGCCTCGGGCTTGTCGATCTTGTTGATCGCCACTACCAGCGGCACGCCGGCCGCCTTGGCGTGGTGGATGGCTTCACGCGTCTGCGGCATCACGCCGTCGTCCGCCGCCACCACAAGGATGACGATGTCCGTCGCCTTGGCGCCACGCGCGCGCATCGCCGTGAAGGCTTCGTGGCCCGGGGTATCGAGGAAGGTGACCACGCCGCGCGAGGTCTCGACGTGATACGCGCCGATGTGCTGGGTAATGCCGCCGAATTCGCCCGACGCCACCTTGGCGCGGCGAATGTAGTCGAGCAGCGAGGTCTTGCCGTGGTCGACGTGGCCCATGACGGTGACCACCGGCGCGCGCGGCAGGACTTCGACGTCCTTGTGCTCGTCGCTTTCATCGAGGAAGGCATCCGGATCGTCCAGCTTGGCCGCAAGCGCGGTGTGCCCCATTTCCTCGACGATGATCATCGCCGTATCCTGGTCCAGCACCTGGTTGATCGTGACCATCGTGCCCATCTTCATCAGGGCCTTGATGACCTCGGTGGCCTTCACCGCCATCTTGTGGGCGAGATCCGCCACAGTGATGGTCTCGGGCACGTGCACTTCGCGCACGATCGGTTCGCTCGGCGCCTGGAAGTTGCTGCGGTCGTCCTGCTGGTGGCGGCCATGACGGCCGCCGCCCTTGCCCGCACCGCGCCAGTTGTTGCCGTTCGCGCCCACTTCGCCACGGGTCTTGAGACCGCCGCGGCGCTTGCCGCCGTCCGCATCGCGCGCGGGCGCAGCCGCACCCCGCTTGGCATCCTTGGCCCCCGACTTGTCCTCGGTCTTGGCCGGACGGTGCAGCGTGCCGCTACCGGGCTTGGCCGCAGCCGGTTTGGCGGGCTCTTCCTGCTTCTTCAGCGCCGCGGCGACGCGCGCTTCTTCTTCGGCGCGGCGGGCATCGGCCGCGGCACGCGCCGCTGCCTCGCGCTCCTGGCGAGCGCGGAGGTCGGCCGCCTGGCGCTCTCTGAGCGCGCGCAGGCGATCCTCGTCGCGCTTGCGCGCGGCGACTTCTTCGTCGCTCAGGATTTCGCTGATGGGCAGGGGCTTGGAACGCACGAGCGTGGTTGTGATCTTTGCCGGCGGCGCAGGTACGGCCGCGGCCGCCGGGGCGGATGCTTCGGATTTCGGCTCCGGTTCGGCGGCCTGGACGGGCGCCTGCTCCGGTTCGGGTTCGGGCGCCGGCTGTTCGGCCACCGGCGGCGGAGCGGGCTGCTCCACAGCAGCCGGCTCGGCTTCCTCGGCAGCGGCCTGCTCCACCACTTCGGGCTCGGCCGGCGCAGGTGCCGCGGCGACTTCAGCCACGGGTTCGAGCAGCGGCACTTCGATCTGTTCAGGCAGCTCGGCCGCTTCTTCCACACTTTCTGCGGCATCGAGAACCGGAATGTCGGCAACGGCCTCGTCACGCTTGACGAAAGTGCGCTTCTTGCGCACTTCGACCTGCACCGTACGCGCGCGGCCGGTCGAATCGGTCGCGCGGATTTCCGTCGTCTGCTTGCGGGTCAGGGTGATCTTGCCCTTGGGCTCGGTATCGCCGTGCGAACGGCGCAGGTATTCCAGCAGTCTCGCCTTGTCCTGTTCTGTCAGCAGATCGGTCGGGCCGGATTTGTCGACGCCGGCACGCTTCAACTGCTCGAGCAGCGCCGCGGCCGGCATCTTCAGTTCGCCGGCAAACTGGGTCACGCTCATGTTTTCCATTACTGCCCTCCCATCATTCCTGGAACCAATGGGCGCGCGCAACGGAAATCAGCGCCTTGGCTCTTTCTTCGTCGATCCCGGCCATCTCGACCAGTTCGTCGACCGCGAGGTCGGCGAGGTCGTCGCGGGTGCGGACACCCTGCTGGGCCAGTTTGGCGGCAAGGGACTTCTCCATGCCGTCGAGATTGAGCAGATCGTCGGAGACGTTCTCCAACTGCTCTTCGGTCACGATCGCCTCGGTCAGCAACACGTTGCGTGCGCGGTTGCGCAACTCGTTGACCGTCTCTTCGTCGAAGGCTTCGATCTCGAGCATTTCGGCCAGCGGCACGTAGGCGATTTCTTCCAGGGAGGAGAACCCCTCCTCGATCAGGATGTCGGCGATTTCCTCGTCGACATCCAGTTTTTCCATGAACAGCGCGCGCAGGCCCTGCTGTTCCTGAGCGGTCTTCTCGGCCGACTCCTGCTCGCTCATCAGGTTGATCGTCCAGGCGGTGAGCTCGGAAGCGAGCTTGACGTTCTGGCCGTTGCGGCCTATGGCGATGGCGAGGTTGTTCTCGTCCACCACCACGTCCATCGCATGGGCTTCTTCATCGACCACGATCGACACGACTTCGGCCGGCTGCAGCGCGGCGACGACGAACTGCGCCGGATCGGCGGCCCACACGATGATGTCGATCTGCTCGCCGCCGATCTCGTTGCGCACCGCGGTCACGCGCGAACCGCGCAGGCCGACGCAGGTGCCGATCGGGTCGATGCGCGGGTCGTTCGACTTGACCGCGATCTTGGCGCGCAGGCCGGGATCGCGGGCGCAGGCCTTGATTTCGAGCAGGCCGTCCTCGATCTCGGGCACTTCGAGCTCGAACAGCTTCATCAGGAACTCGGGCGCGGTGCGCGACAGGATCAGTTGCGGGCCACGGGCGCCGCGGTCGATGCGCACCAGGAAGGCCTTGACGCGGTCGCCGACGCGCAGGTTTTCGCGCGGGATCTGCTGGTCGCGCGGCAGCACGGCCTCCATGCGGCCGACCTCGATGATGGCGTTGCCGCGCTCCATGCGCTTGATGGCGCCGGAGACGAGGAATTCCTTGCGCTCGAGGAAGTCGTTCAGGACCTGTTCGCGCTCCGCGTCGCGGATCTTCTGCAGGATGACCTGCTTGGCGGCCTGGGCGCCGATGCGGCCGAAATCGATCGGTTCGAGCGGTTCGGTGACGTACTCGCCGAGCTGGATGCCGGCGTCGATGTCACGCGCATCGATGATGCCCATCTCGGCCTCGTCGTTCGTGACCTCCTCGTCGAGCATGACGATCCAGCGCCGGCACGAGGTGTAGTCGCCCGTCTCGCGGTCGATCGAAACCACCACGTCGGCGTCGTCATGGATGCGCTTCTTGGTTGCGGAGGCCAGCGCGGACTCCAGCGCGGCAAAAACGATGTCCTTGGCGACGTTCTTCTCACGCGCCAACGCATCAACAAGCAGCAGGATCTCGCGGCTCATTTCAGGAAAACCTCCACATCCACAGTCTCAGAATTTAGGTACAAGGCGTGCCTTCTCGATGTCCTCGAAAGGCAGCAGGCGCTCGCCCTTCTCGGTCGTGAGCACCACGGCGCCATCGCGCACACCGCCCAGCACACCGGCAAAATTACGTTGGTTGTCGACCGGCAGCGACAGCCGGATCTGAGCCTCTTCGCCGGCAAAGCGCTCGAAATCCGCCAGTTTTTTCAGCGGACGATCCAGCCCGGGAGAAGACACTTCGAGACGGTCGTAGTCGATGTTCTCGACTTCGAACACGCGCTGCAGCTGGTTGCTCACCGTGGCGCAGTCATCGACGGTGATGCCCCGCTCGATATCGAGGAAGACACGCAACAGACGCCCGCGCGGCGAAAACTCGATGTCCACGAGTTCGTAGCCGAGGCCGGTCACCACCTGTTCGATCAGATTCTCGATTCCTGCTCGCATGCCTTTCTTCCACCCTGCGCGCGATCGCCGCGCACAAATAAAAAATGGGCCTAACGCCCATCAACCCATCGCCCCTGTCCGGAACATGCCGCTGGTCACAACCGAATGGCGGCGCTCGCCCGGCACACCGCCGAAAGACGCGAACGGGCAGAAGCCATCCACCAAAGCCGCAGGATTATAGCGCCAAAACCGACAGCCGGGCAAACCGCCGCAATGCGGCGATCCGGCCCGGCCTGTCACTGAATGTGACGAATCCGCGGCGAAATCAGCGCGCCACGGGCGTGGTGCGATGCATCTTGGGCGGGCGTTTCGCGCGCTCGTCCTTCTGCACCTGCCGCTGCGGTACCGGCAGACCGGCGAGCCGACAGGCGTCGTCCTCGGGCATTTCCATCCACATGCCGCGCTTGAGGCGGGTCGGCAGCTCCACCGCGCCATAGCGCACGCGCATCAGGCGGCTCACGGTCAGCCCGACCGCCTCGAACATGCGCCGCACCTCGCGGTTCCGCCCTTCCGAAATCGTCACCCGATACCAGTGATTGGCCCCCTCGCCGCCTTCGTCCCGCAAGGTATTGAAGCGGGCCGGGCCGTCGGCGAGCTGGATACCCTCGGTCAGGGATGTCGTCTGCTCCTCGCTCAATTCGCCAAGCAGCCGTACCGCGTACTCGCGCTCCAACTCGTAGCGCGGATGCATCAGGCGGTTGGCGAGGTCGCCGTCATTGGTGAACAGCAGCAAGCCGGACGTATTGAAGTCCAGCCGCCCGACCGCCAGCCAGCGCCCCTTGCGCAGCACCGGCAGGCGCTCGAACACGGTCGGACGCCCCTCGGGGTCGTCGCGCGACACGATCTCGCCTTCGGGCTTATGGTAGATGAGCACGCGTGGCGAGCGCTGGGTAAAGCGCAGCGGCACCAGCTTGCCATTGACCTTGACGCGGTCGCCCGGCCCGATCTTCTGCCCGAGCGAGGCCGGCAGGCCATTGACCGAGATACGGCCGGCGATCACCCAGTCCTCGATTTCCCGCCGCGAGGCGACACCGGCCTGGGCCAGCACCTTCTGCAGGCGCTCGGGCTCGGTCAGCGTCGTCGGTGCGTTGCGTCCGCCGCCCTGCCCCTGAGGCCGGGGCCTCGGCGCGCGCTCGCCGCGTTCGGGCTGCCCCAGCGCGGACTTGTGCGCATCCGGCCTGCGCGCGGGATCGCCGCCGCCCGGCCGCCCTCCCGGCTTTCCGCCCCGCGGCGCACGCGGACCGCGCGGATCGGCATTGAGGTGGGCATCGGGATCACGCGGCTGGGCATCCTCGTCGCGTGCATCGCCGTCTCGCGCGGCGCGCGGCCGACGTCCGGGACGGTCGAGAATCTCGATCGCGTCAGATTTCTTCTGCGGGGGGCGGAACGGGCTGTTCGGTTTGCGAGGCATCGACGAGGTCCATGATTTTTTCGATCTCGGTCAGCGCAGGCAGCTCGGTGAGGCTGCGCAGACCCATGTCATCGAGAAAGCGCCGGGTGGTGGCGAATAATGCCGGGCGGCCCGGCGTGTCGCGGTGGCCGACCACATCGACCCAGCCGCGCGATTCCAGCGTCTTCAGTATGTTGGGCGACACCGCCACGCCGCGCACATCCTCGATGTCGCCGCGCGTGACGGGTTGCCGGTAGGCGATGATCGCCAGCGTTTCCATGACCGCCCGCGAGTAGCGCGGCGGCTTTTCTTCCTTCAGCCGGTCCAGATAGACCTGATATCCGGCGCGCGTCTGGAAGCGCCAGCCACTGGCCAGTTGCACGAGCTCGACGCCCCGATCGGCAGCCATCCATTCGGCGCGCAGCTCTTCCAACAGCTTGCGCACCAGTTCCGGCCCCGGATCCTCGTCGAACAGGCGACGCAGCTCCGACACCGGCAACGGTGCCGGCGCGGCAAGCAGAGCGGCCTCGATGACCCTCGACCAGGCCTCAGGCGTCGTCGCGTGCTGCATCGGCCAACTTTACGTAGATCGGCGCAAAGGCCTCGTTCTGGCTCACGTCCACCAGCCTTTCCTTGACCAACTCGAGCACCGCCAGAAAACTCACGACGAGCCCCGCCGCGCCGAGCTTCGCGTCGAACAGCGTATCGAACACGATGAAATTACCACTGCCCAATTTGCGCAGGATAGCCGTCATGTGCTCTCGTACCGAAAGCTGTTCGCGCCCGACACGGTGATGCTGCGTCAGGCGGGCGTTCTTCATGATCCGCAGCCATGCGAGCTGCAAGTCGTGCAGGCTGACCTCGGGCAGGCGCTCGACCACCTTCTCGGCGACGAACACGCCGACCCACTCGAAATCGCGTTCCACGCGCGGCAACATGTCGAGCCGCGCCGCGGCGAGCTTCATACGCTCGTATTCCAGCAGGCGGCGGACCAGTTCGGCGCGCGGGTCTTCCTCTTCCGCATTTTCGCGCGGCGGCCGCGGCAACAGCATGCGCGACTTGATCTCGAGCAGCATCGCCGCCATCAGCAGATACTCGGCCGCGAGTTCCAGATTCGTCGCCCGCATCGCGTCGACATACTCGAGATACTGCGCCGTGAGCGGCGCCATCGGAATGTCGAGCACATCGAGGTTGGCCTTGCGGATCAGGTACAGCAGCAGATCGAGCGGCCCCTCGAAGGCGTCGAGGAACACCTCGAGCGCATCGGGCGGAATATACAGGTCTTTCGGCAGTTCGAGCAGGGGTTCGCCATAGATGCGCACCACGTGCTCGAGCACCCCGGGCGCTTCGACCGGCGCCAGATCCAGCGTCAGGCTCATGGAAACATGCGCCTCAGATACCGACCAGCACGCCGATCAGATACCGGAACCCCGCGATCAGCGGCCACAGGATGGTACCGAGCACCCCTGTGACCAACAGGACGAGCAGGATCGGAAAGCCATAAGGCTCGAGCCGCGCAAAGCCCCAGGCCAGGCGACTCGGCAGCAGGCTGACGGCGATGCGCCCGCCATCCAGTGGCGGAATCGGCAACAGGTTCAGCACCATCAGCACGGCATTGATCTGCATTCCGGCATCGGCCATTTTCATCATCGGCAAGGTGTAAGCGCCGGCCTCGCCCGCCATCGCGATCCGGAACAGGATCGCCCAGCCCAGCGCCATCAGCAGATTCATGAACGGCCCGGCAGCGGCGACCCACAGCATGTCCGCCTTCGGGTTGCGCAGGCGGCCGAAGTTGACCGGTACCGGCTTCGCCCAGCCGAACAGAATGCCACCCGCGCCGAACAGCGCGCTCAGGGCCAGAATGCCCGCCGGCACCAGCACCGTGCCCACCGGATCGATATGGCGCAGCGGATTGAGCGTGATGCGCCCGGCCAGGTCCGCCGTAGGGTCGCCGAAATGGCGGGCGACATAGCCGTGCGCAGCCTCGTGCAGGGTAATGGCGAGCACCACCGGCAGCGCCCAGATCGCCAGCGTCGAAATCAGAGAATCCATGGAAGCATCGGCAGCAAAGCGCGCATTCTAGCAGAGCGCCATCCTGGCACCGTGCTTGCCGGGGCGCTCAATCCGCCTCCAGCCCGAAGGGGCCGAGCGCGCCACAGCCCGCACGCACCAGTTGCGGCGTGCCCGTGGTCAGGTCGATCACCGTCGTCGCCTCGGGGCCGCAATAGCCGGCTTCGATCACGAGATCGACCAGCTTTTCGAGACGCTCGCGGATTTCGTCGGGATCGGTCAGCGGCAGCGCCTCGTCCGGCAGCAGCAGCGTCGAGGTCAGCATCGGACCGTCCAGTTCGGCGAGCAGTGCCGACACCACCGCATGCTCGGGGATGCGCAGGCCGATCGTCTTGCGCTTGGGGTGCAGCACGCGCCGCGGCAGTTCCTTCGTGCCTTCGAGAATGAAGGTATACGCGCCGGGTGTGGTCGCCTTGAGCAAGCGGTACTGGCTGTTGTCCACCCTCGCATAGGTGGCGATCTCGGACAGATCCCGGCACATCAACGTGAAATGATGCCGCTCATCGACGCCGCGAATTCGGCGGATGCGGTCGAGCAGGCTGGCGTCGCCGACCATGCACACCAAGGCGTAGGCCGAATCGGTCGGCAGCACGACCAGCCCGCCACCGCGGATGATCTCGGCGGCCTGGCGGACGAGCCGCGGCTGGGGCTGCTCGGGATGGAGGGAAAAGAACTGGGCCATGGCGATCGTTTTTTCTCAGATGAAGCGCGACCACACTGGCGTGAGGTCGGGCGGAAGGGGATTGCAGCGCCCGACGTCGACCGGGCTTTCTTTTTCGCCGTGGAAATCGGACGCGCGCGATGCGAGCAGACCGCGCTGCCGGGCAACAGTGGCGAAGCGGCGCATCTCGTCTTCGCTGTGCGCACCCGACACGACTTCGATGGCCTCGCCGCCGGCCGCGACGAAGCGGTCGAGCAGGCGGCCCATGTCGGCATTGGACAACCGGTAGCGCGCGGGATGGGCAACAACGGCGATGCCGCCCGCGCCGACGATCCAGCCCACTGCATCCTCGAGCGACGCCCATTCATGCTCGACGAAGCCGGGCTTGCCCCGCACCAGATAGTGATCGAACACCGTCCTGACATCCGGCATCACGCCGCTGGCGACGAGGTGGCGCGCGAAATGGGCGCGGCTGACGAGTGCGGGATTGCGCGCAAACCGGCGCGCGCCTTCGAGCGCGCCGCCGATGCCGGCCGCGGCCAGCGCCTCGCCGATGCGTACAGCGCGCGCGTCGCGCCCCGAGCGGATCTGCCGCAGGCCGGCGACAATGCCGGAGTTCTGCGGATCGATGCCAAGGCCCACGATATGGATCGTTTCATCGGCGAAGGACACCGAGACCTCGACGCCGGGGATGAAGCGCAGCCCGAGCTCGGACGCGGTCGCCGCGGCAACGGCGAGCCCGCCGAGTTCGTCGTGATCGGTCAGCGCGAGCAGTTCGACGCCGTTCGCCTTGGCCCGCCTGACCACATCGGCGGGCTCGAGCCAGCCGTCCGACACGGTGGAATGGCAGTGAAGGTCGGCGTTGAGCGCATGCAACTCGGCGAGTTCCATCTGAAGGCTCCGGAGAAAAGATGTCATGCCCTGTCAGACAGGAAGAACGCCTCGACGATCCCGGCGATCCGCCGGGGCTGGTCGTGGTGCAGATTGTGGCCGGCATCCGCGACCGTGCGCACCTCGATCGAAGCGAAGCAGGCCAATGCCGCCGCATGGTCGTCGTCACTGACGCCGATGCGCTCGCGCAGGCCGGCGTCCTGAGGCTCAATGGCGAGCACCGGTGCCGTCACTCGCCGCCAGCAGGCCTGTGCTTCGGCGCGGCGATAGAGCACCGGATTCACCCGACGGTGCCCGGGGTCGCCGGCAATCCGCCAGCCCTCGCCGTCGGGCTGCGACAGTTCGCCTGCCAGCCAGGCCGAACGGGCATCGTCGAGGCGCGGGTTATCGCGCCGCAGGCGTTCGGCCAGCGCTTCCCGGCTTGGGTAGATGCGCGGCCGTGGTACTTCGGTCAACTCTTCCAGCCATTGCTGATAGCGTCCGGGCGCCTCGGCCGCCTGCCGGTCCGGCAAGCCGAATGCGTCGAGCACCGCCACGCGCTCGACGCGCGAAGGGCGGATGCCCGCATACATCAGCGCGACATTGCCCCCCATGCTGTGCCCGACGAGGCGCACCGGCGCTTCATTCTCCCCTTCGGTGATGCGCAGGATCGCATCGAGGTCGGCGAAGTAATCCGGGTACCAGTAGCCGTCGGCGCCACTCCACGCGCTGCGGCCGAAACCACGCCAGTCGGGCGCGATCACGTGCCAGTCGCCGGCCAATGCATCGACCATGAACTGGAACGAGGCCGACGCATCCATCCAGCCATGCAGCATGTAAAGCCGTGGCGCGCCGTCGCGGCCCCATTCGCGCAGATGCAGACGCACACCACGGATAGACAGGAAACGGGAACGGGAAATCTTCATGGACGAATCATAGCAAAGCCCCCTGGCGCCCCGCCCGGGGCGCCACGATTCGCGACGGCTTGATTATCATTGCCGGACACCCCCTTTTCCGGTCCGACAGGCCTGCCCGATCGATGACTTCTCCGCCGCTTGCCGCCACCCCGATTGCCGAATTTCGCCGCTGCCCCACCTGCAACCGCTGGAGTGGAAAGCGCACGCTCGACGACGACGGCAGCACCGTCCGCCTCGACCCGGCGAACAGCCGCGGCGCGTGCAACGAAGGCCCGTGGCATGGCTCGCTGCGCGGGCCGCGCAACGCTTGCGGACAGTGGCTGCGCTGGATCGAGATCACGCCGAAGTAAGAACGGCTCGCCCCCGCCTCCGCGCAACGTTGCCCTCTAGGCTTCTTCGCTTCCTGCGCTCGCCCCGGCCTCTGCCCGGGCGGCCTCGACCTGGGCGATCATGCGCGCCCGCGATTCCGGTGTTTCCAGGCTGACGCGCCCGAGCGCACCGTCGCGATAATCCTGCAACAGGATCAGAGAAGCCTTTTCCAGATCCAACCCGCCGCCTTTCACGAGGCAGCCTCGTCTGCGCCCGATCGCCTCCACCAGGGCCGGGGCATCCAGCGTCGCGGGGTCGATTCGGTAACGGGCGGCGAGGAGGCTCGGGTAGCGTTCCAGCAGGATGCCGCCGAGAAAGGCCGCGACCTCTTCGTCGATGACCGCGTTGCGGCCAATCGCGTGGCTCGCCGCCAGCATGTAGCCGTCCAGATCGTAGTCGATCTTCGGCCACATCATGCCCGGCGTATCCGTGAGCGTCATGCCCGGCCCCAGGTCCAGCGTCTGCTGGTGCTTGGTGACGGCCGGCTCGTCTCCAACCTTGGCCACCTTGCGCTTGAGCAAGGCATTCATCAGCGTCGACTTGCCCACGTTGGGAATGCCCATGATCATCATGCGCAAAGGCTTTGTGCCATCGTCGCGGTGCGGCGCGAGCTGCCGGCAGAGCGCCGGCACGCGCGCGGCCTCGGACGGATTCCTGGCCGAGATGGAGACCGCCCTCACGCCCGGTTGCCGATTGTAGAAATCCATCCATGCTTGGGTCGCCGCCGGGTCGGCCAGGTCGGACTTGTTCAGCAGTTTCAGGCAAGGGCGGTTACGAAAGCGCCGCAATTCGGCAATCATCGGGTTGCTGCTCGCCTCGGGCAGGCGCGCGTCGGTCACCTCTATGACGACATCGATGGCCGCCATGGCCTCGGCGGCCTTCTTTCGCGCCGAGGCCATATGGCCGGGAAACCACTGAATGGGCATGCTGGAACCACCATGTTTGAAGTGCTCGCATTATCCCACCGCCCGCCCCTTTTCACCGCCTTCCCGCGGCACGGATCCGAGCGATGGAATATTGTGCAACGCACCACGCTTTCCCGCGCCCGTCCTGGCAATCGGCGGCAAGGATTTTTTTCATCTTTCACGCGAAATAAATTCCCCACGCTTCGGAAACCGTGTATCGTGCGGCTTGCAGTCGATTCAAGCAGTGGTTGTTCTGGTGGTTGTCCAGCGTGTTCTACGAGAACGCGTGCCGGTCTGATTCCTCTGGATTACGTTTCTTGATCGTTCCTGCATTTTGGGGCACTACGCCCAGTCATTTTTTATATGGAACGCAAATGAGCACTCAAACCGGTACCGTCAAGTGGTTCAACGACGCCAAGGGCTTCGGCTTCATCACTCCGGAAAACGGTGGCGACGATCTGTTCGCGCACTTCTCTGAAATCCAAAGCAAGGGTTTCAAGAGCCTGGCCGAAAACCAGCGCGTCGAGTTCGAAGTCAAGACCGGCCCGAAGGGCCTGCAGGCGGCCAACATCCGCCCGCTGTAATCGATCCGGCGCCATCGGCGCCGATTGATTCGAATCAGAAACGCGGCCTTGCGCCGCGTTTTTTGCTTTTTCTCTGCGGCTTCTTGTGCCGCCTTCCGCCTGCCCGGCTCCCCCGCCGCTTCCATTCCGCTTCCCTCCCCGCGGCCACGAGCCGCTTTATTCGTTTGCTGCGCCGGAATCGCCGATAATCGCGACTTCGCAGCGCTGCTGCACATCGCCGCCTCCGCGGCCCGACCGCCATGACCGAATCCGCCCGTAACGAACCCGCCAGCCCCGAAGCTGCCCTGCGCTTCGCCGACCTCGACCTGCCCGCCCCTCTTCTGTCCGCACTGGCCGAAGTCGGCTACGAAACGCCGTCGCCGATCCAGGCCGCCTGCATCCCGCAATTGCTGGCCGGGCGCGACATTCTGGGCGAAGCCCAGACCGGCACCGGCAAGACGGCGGCCTTCGCCTTACCCATGCTGGCGCGCCTCGATCTGTCCGACACGCGGCCGCAAGTGCTGGTACTGACGCCCACGCGCGAGTTGGCCATCCAGGTCGCCGAAGCCTTCGCCAAATACGCCCACCACCTGAAGAACTTCCACGTGCTGCCGATCTATGGCGGCCAGAGCATGGTGGTGCAACTGCGCCAGTTGTCGCGCGGCGCCCAGGTCATCGTCGGCACGCCCGGCCGCGTCATGGACCACCTCGAGCGCGAAAGCCTGAAGCTCGACGCCTTGAAGGCGATCGTGCTCGACGAGGCCGACGAAATGCTGCGCATGGGTTTCATCGACGACGTCGAATGGATTCTCGAGCACACGCCGGCAGAGCGCCAAACCGCGCTGTTCTCGGCAACGATGCCGCACGCGATCCGCGACGTCGCCCGCCGCCATTTGCGCGAGCCGGAAGAAATCAGGATCCGCGCCGCCACCGCCACGGTGTCGAAGATCAGCCAGCGCTACTGGCTGGTTCGCGGCGTCGACAAACTCGACGCGCTGACCCGCATCCTCGACGCCGAAGAGAGCTTCGACGCCGCGATCGTCTTTGTGCGCACCAAGATCGCCACCGAGGAACTCGCCGACAAGCTCGCGGCTCGCGGCTATGCGGCGGCGGCGCTCAACGGCGACATGACCCAGGGCCTGCGCGAGCGCGTGATCGAGCAGTTGAAGACCGGCGCGCTCGACATCGTGATCGCCACCGACGTCGCCGCCCGCGGCATCGACGTGCCGCGCGTCAGCCACGTCATCAACTACGACATTCCCTACGATACTGAGGCCTATGTGCACCGGATCGGCCGGACAGGCCGTGCCGGCCGCGAAGGCGTCGCGATCCTCTTCGTCGCACCGCGCGAGACGCGCATGTTGAAGATGATCGAGCGTGCCACGCGCCAGCCGATCACGCCGATCGCCCTTCCGAGCAGCGAGGAAGTCACCAACCTGCGCGTGGCACAGTTCAAGCGCCAGGTGGTCGAGACCGTCGCCGAACAGGAGCTCGGCTTCTACATGGACGTGGTCAATAACCTTGCCGAGGAAAACGAACTCGACGTTCACGAGATCGCTGCCGCGCTTGCCTACCTCGCCCAGCGCGAACGTCCGCTGCAGATCGAGCAATCCGGCCGCGGCTGGGATCTGGCCACCGCCCAACCCGGCAGCGGCGGCCGCGCACCGCGCGAAGAGCACTTCACCACCGGCGCGCCACGGGAGCGCACGCCGCGCCCCAACCGCGACGAAATCCTCGCACGGCGCCGCTCGTTCGCCGACGGAGCGCTGGTACGCTATCGCATCGAGGTCGGTCGCAACCAGGGCGCCAGCCCGAAGGAAATCGTCGGCGCAATTGCGAACGAAGGCGGGATCGAGGGCAAGTTCATCGGCCAGATCCACCTGTTCGACGATTTCTCCACGGTGGAACTCCCCGCCAACCTGCCCGCCGATCTGATGGAAATCCTGAAGCGCACCCGGGTACGGCAGATGCAGTTGAACATCCGCGCGCTCTCGGCAGCGGAAGCCGCGGCAACCCCAGAACGCCGCCGCCCGCCGCGCGACGATGCGCGCGGCAGCGAACACCGCGACGGCGGCTGGCAGAAGAAGCCCGGATCGAAGCCCGCCGAGCCGAAATCTGGTTTCGATCGCCGCCCGGGCCGTCCGGATGGTGGCAGCAGCTACGGCGGCTGGGAACGCGACAGGCCGAAACCGGGCGGCAGCGCGCGCCGCGACGATCGTAGCGGCGCAACTGCGGGCAAGCCTTTTCCACGCTCGCCGGGCGCCTCTTACTCCGCCGGCAAGCCGCGCAAGCGCAGGGACGACTGAAGCCCCGCCCCCGGGCCGTGACCGGCCATGCCGGTCACGTTGCCATATCCGCTGACTGCTTCGCCCTTGCCAATGGCAAGAGGCGCGTGGAGAAACACTCAGGCGCGATCTGCGCCCTGCAGCCACCCCGGCTGGATCTGCACCGTATCCTGGCCGTTGGTCACCCAGACATGGCCATCCTGGATACTGAACTGCAGACGCATCGTGCGCTCGGCCAGTCTGGCCAGCTCGCTGCTCGATTCACGCGCCAATTCGATCACCTGCAGCGAGGACTGGCGTGCCAGCTTCTCCCGCACGCCGTTCCACCACACATCCAGCGCCCGGCCATAGGCCAGCACGACCACCTTGCCGGCACGGCCGCAGGCTTTGCGCACCCATTTTTCGTCGGGCTGGCCGACATCGATCCAACGCTCGATCGCGCCGGTAAGGTCCTTCTGCCACAGGTCCGGCTCATCATCGGCACATAGTCCCTTGCCGAAACCCAGCGCAGGATCCGCGAACAGCGCGAAGGCCAGCAGGCGCACCATCATGCGCTCGTCGGTTTCGGACGGATGGCGGGCAAGCGTCAGGCTGTAGTCGGCGTAGTGGCCGCGGTCCATGTCCGCGATCTGGATCTCCGCCTTGAAAATCGTTGCTTTCAGCGCCATCAGTGCACCTGCCCCTGCGAACGGCTGGCCTGCTGCCAGGCGATGACGGCACGTGCGGCATGCGCCATCACCCTGTCACGCTGCGCCTGTGGGAGTTCACGCGCCAATGCCCCGAACAGGGCCTGGGTCGCCTCCTGCCCCACGCCTTCGGAGGCAAGGCCGTCGGCAAGGCAGCGGATCTGGATGAATGCAAGCGCGTCGGCCACCAGCCGCCAGCCAATCACCGGCATCTCGCGGGTCATCAGGCCGAGCAGGCGCCCGCCGAGTTGGGAAGCCAGACGCAGGGCTTCGTCCCGATCCTGGGTGGCGATGGACGAGTGCCAGAGCGCGAGGTGAACACCCCGCCGCAGCTCGACCTTGAAGTCGATGGCGTTCTCCTCGGCCTGGCCGATGGCCTCGAACTGGCGCAGGAAACGCGCTTCGTCAGGCGCATCCAGCCCGGTTCGCAAGGCACCGATGAGTTCGGTCAGCCCCGGGATGGCAAGAAGGCCGAAAGCCTGGCTCCATGCCACGCCCCACTGATCCATGCCGGACAGCAGCAGCGCGCGGCGCAAGGCTCGAGCCTCGTCATCCGCGCCTGCACAGGCCCAGTCATCGAGTTCGCGGTGCAATTGCGCCACGCCCCGCAGGCGCGCTTCGTCGGCCTCGCCGACACTGAGGCGGAAGACGCGGGCAAAAGCCTCCTGCGCCATGTGCGCGGCCTGGCGCTGGGTCTGGCTGTCGGCATGGACAGCAAGCGGGTCGGGAGAGATCGCGGTATCGTGCGCGCTCATGGTGGCACCGTCGTCGGAAATGGGCGCCCATTGTGCACAGCGACACCGCTCGAATCAATGCGGGCCCGGTCATCGGGCCAGCGCGCCTCAGGCGCGTTCAGGCAATGCTGCGCGCCCACAGAGAGGCCGCCGCGGCGGCCTCCGGACGGGACTCCGCCCCTTCACGGAAGCCATGCAGCATGCGGCGCAAGGCCACGGCATCCTCATCGGTGAAGCCGCGCTTGAAATCGGTCAACAGCAGGCGCGAACGCGTCATCCAGTTGCCCGGCGCATCATCAAGCGCACACCATGCGGCATTGCGATGGTCCGCCTCATGCTGGGCGAGCCACAGCATGGCCTCACGCTCGCGCAGGCCATGCAGCTCCGCGCCATGCTTGGGCAGCATGTGCGGCGTGGCACCGACGATCCGGTGGCGGACATCCTCGGAGAAACGGGCAACCAGTTTCTGCATCGAGAACAGCATGCGCCAGTCCGAGGCGATCACGACGCGGGCCTCTTCGAACTCTCGCACCACTGCCTCGATCAGCGGCAGACAGCGAAAATCTTCGACCTCGCCCCACGGGTGGGTGACGCCGTCGAAATCCATGAAGATGTA
Source organism: Thauera linaloolentis 47Lol = DSM 12138 (assembly GCF_000310205.1). Lineage (GTDB taxonomy): Bacteria > Pseudomonadota > Gammaproteobacteria > Burkholderiales > Rhodocyclaceae > Thauera > Thauera linaloolentis. The sequence goes on from NZ_AMXE01000002.1 coordinate 103,831, forward strand.
TGCGTTGTGTGTCATGTTGCACTCTCTATGCCGGTCAGGCGAACGACAGCGGTTCTGAAATGCTGCATTGCAGAATATACTCTAATCCAACAGATCGGCACCTGTCGCTTTCGTCACGAATTGTCGAAAGAATGTTGTCGCAACATGCGCTGACGGATGCGCACGCACCGCACAAAAACCCAACTGCGAGGACTACAGCATGGCCCCCATCATCAATCTGGAAGGCAAGGTCGGCCTGATCACCGGCATCGCCAACGAAAAATCCATTTCCACCGGCGTGGCCGAAGCCTGCGCCCAGGCCGGCGCCAAGCTGATCATCACCTACCAGAACGAAAAGACCCGCGCGTTCATCGAACCGGTGATCCACCGCCTCGGCGTCGAGGATGTGTTCCTGCTCGACGTCACCCAGCCCGAGACCATGGATACGGCCTTCGCGCAGATCGAGGCGCGCCATGGCAAGCTCGATTTCGCCGTGCACAGCATGGCTTTTGCCAAGCGCGACGATCTGCACGGCCGCGTGGTGGATACCTCGGCCGACGGCTTCGCGCTGGCGATGGACGTGTCGACCCACTCCTTCGTACGCCTAGCCAAGAAAGCCGAGCCTCTGCTCGAAAAGGCCGGCGGCGGCGCCCTGGTGACGATGACCTACCTCGGTTCCGAGAAGGTCATCCCCAACTACGGCGTGATGGGCCTGTGCAAGGCCGCGCTCGAGGCCGCCACGCGCTACATGGCGGCGGAGCTCGGCTCCAAGGGCATCCGCGTCAATGCCGTCTCGCCCGGCCCGCTGATGACGCGCGCCGCCTCTGGCATCGCCGGCTTCGACGGCCTGATGGCAGCCGCCGTCGAGCGCTCGCCGATGCACGCCCTCGTCACCCCCGAGGACATCGGCGCACTGACGGCCTTCCTCGTCTCCGATGCCGGCCGGCTGATCAGCGGTGGGGTGCATTTCGTGGATGCCGGGTATAACATCATGGCGTAAGCACGGAGCACGCACATGATCGATCTCGCCGCCGCCAGATCCCAGGTAGGCCGGGCCAGTATCCTGCTGCCGGACCCGGTTCCGGCGCATCCACTGCTCGACGGCAAGCAGGAAATCGGCCGCGGCGAGTATTCGATCGTGCTCGACAAGGGCGACGGCGAGCGGGTCTACAAGATCGTCAGCTCGCCGGCCGACTACTTTCTCTATACGGCGGACGACCGTCCGTGCGGCGAGCATTTTCCGGTCATCCATGCCGATCATGGCATCGTCGGACGTGCGCAGTCGGGCTACCCTCTGCACCTGATCGAAATGGAAAAACTCTACCCGCTGGCCGACGGCTCGCCGGCGGAAGAGCTCGCCCTGCGCCTCATCGACACCTACTGGTCGGCATGCCAGCAGTGGAGCAGGCTCGGCATGGACATGGGGCGAATCGCCCTGTACGACATGGCGATGAACCCCCTGGCCGCGAGCGACAACCTGCAGAAGGCGCTCAAGGCCTTGTCGGACTTCGTCGAGGACTACCAGGTCCTGCCCGACATCCTCAATGCCAACAACCTGATGATGCGAAAGGACGGCACGCTGGTGTTCTCGGACCCCGTCTTCATCGCCTGAAGTCCTGCCGGCACGGGGACGGACCGGCGCGATCCGCGTATCATGGCGCCCCAGCCAGCGCCGACGCGCATGGAGCACGGCCATGCCCCGACACGATCACGACACACATCCTGCCCAACCGCAACCAAGCACGATCGGCATTGCGCGGACGGGCAGTTTCGACGCCCCAGCTTTCGAACGCGCCATCGGCGACCTGCTGCGTGCCAGCGGCATCGATGCGGACTCCTCTCACACCGGCCGCACGGCGCAACGGGTGCGCGAACTGTGGCAGAAACGGCTGCTGGGCGGCTACGATCTGGACCCCGCCGAAGTCCTTGGCGACGGCTTCGCCGATGAGCGCCGCGACATGGTCGTGGTGCGCGGCATCGCCGTGCATGGCGTCTGCCCCCACCACCTCGTGCCCTTCCGCGGCGTCGCCCACGTCGCCTACATCCCGGGCGGGCGCCTGCACGGCTTCGGCCGCATCGCGCGTCTCGTGGATGCGATCGGCCATCGCTTCACCTATCAGGAGTGGATGACGCGCGACATCGCGGATGCGCTGATGCAGCACGGCAAGGCTGCCGGCGCAGCCTGCGTGATCGAAGCCGAACAGCTCTGCCTGCTGCTGGGCGAAGACAGGCGCGGGGATGAACGCGTGGTGACGCAGGCCTTCAGCGGTGAATTCGAGCGTTCCGCCCAGGCACGCAACGAATTCATGCGCGCGATCTCGGGCTGAAGCCGGCAGGCGCCGCCTTCAGAGCGGGCGCAGATCGCGGATACGATGCTGCGCGGTGTCGACCAGCACGACATCGCGCCCTTCGATGACCACCGCGCCACGATAGCGGTCGTCCCCCGACAATGAGTACTCGAAGTCGAAGCCACGGCGAAACACCACATGGCCCAGATCGTCGCGGGCGAGCCGGAGCCCATGCCCGACGACGGTTTCGTCGAGAAACTGCAGGCCCTCGCGCTGACAGGCGCGCCGCGCCGCTTCCAGCCCGGCCTCGCGCGCCTTGAGGCTGTCGAACCAGAACCAGACAATACCGCCCAGCCCCAGCACCGCGATCAGTTCGACGAAAGTCATGTGGCACCTGCCCCGGATCAGGGCAGCATCATGCCACGGATCATGAAGAACAGCATTGCCGCCATCAGCGCCGAAGCCGGCACCGTGACCACCCACGCCGCCGCGATGCGCATCAGCTGCGAGCGCTTCACCAGTTCGCGGCGATACACCTTGCGCAGCCCCTTGCGCTCGACCTTCGAGAAATGCGCCGGGTCCTCGGCCTTTTTCGCGCGCTCCTTCAGGTCGCGCAGCATCTCCCCCTTCTCCTCGATCGAGGCTTTCTCGAAACGGGCGACGAAAGCCTCGATCGCGGCGAGATCCCCTTCGGGGTGATGCGCCTTGATCTCGGCCAGCATGCGGTCGTAGTTGCTCTTCAGGTATTCGCGCAGGAAGCCCACCCCGAGCACACCCCCGACCGCGATATGCGTCGAGCTGACGGGCAGGCCGAACTGGCTCGCCACGATCACGGTCAGCGTGGCCGCCATGGCGATGCAATACGCCCTCATCTGATCGAGCTCGGTGATCTCGGAGCCCACGGTGCGAATCAGCTTGGGGCCGAACAGCGCAAGCCCGAGCGCGATGCCGAGCGCCCCCACCATCATCACCCAGGTCGGGATGAGCGCCGACTTGTGCACCATGCCGTCACTGGTGATGACGTCGACGATCGCGGCAAGCGGCCCGACCGCATTCGACACGTCGTTGGAACCATGCGCAAAACTCAGCAGCGCCGCCGCGGAGATCAGCGGCACGGTGAACAGGCGATTGACGCTCTGCTTGGTATTCGCAAGCTGAGCGCCGCGCGCATTCATCGAACGCCTGGTCAGCATGAATACCGGGATCGCGATCAACGCCCCGTAGATTGCCGCCGCCCCGAAACCGACCGTCCAGACGCGGCTCAGGCCCTTCAGGATCAGGTAGGTACCGAAGGTCCACGCCATCAACCCGACCAGCATCGGCACCGTCTTGCGCGCGGCGGCGGCCATGTCGGGCTGGTAGGTGATGCTGCGCTTGACCAGGTACAGGAAAGCGGCAGCGAAGATGCCGCCCAACACCGGAGAAACGATCCAGCTGGCGACGATGCCCGTCATCGTCGACCAATCGACAATGCGCGTGCCTTCCGCGGCAATGCCGGCGCCGAGCACGGCACCGACGATCGAGTGCGTCGTCGACACCGGCGCACCGACCGCAGTGGCGATATTCAGCCACAGCGCCCCCGCGAGCAGCGCCGCCAGCATGATCCACACGAAAGTATCGGCGTCCGAGATGAGATCGGGATCGATGATGCCGCTGCGGATGGTGCCGACCACCTCGCCGCCGGCGATGAGCGCGCCCGCCGCCTCGAAGATGGCGGCGATGACCAATGCGCCTGCCAGGGTCATCGCCTTGGAACCGACCGCGGGACCGACATTGTTGGCAACGTCGTTGGCCCCGATGTTCATTGCCATGTAGCCGCCCACCATGGCGGCCATGACGAGGATCAGGCTGCCCTCACCGCCGCCGCCACGCACGGCGGCATAGAACATGACCCCGACGATGAAGAGGAGACCGATGCCGAGGCGGAGCACTTCCCCCCGGCCCCGGTGCGTTGCACGTTCGATCTCGCTGATGTGCTGCAGGTCCACGTCGAGTGTTCCGGAATTTGGAAAGGCGCTATTGTTTCAGAAAATTGACAAGCCCCCAAATTCGTATGCTGCGCTGCACATCGGGTTGCGCACTGCAGCGGAACAGCAATCCCGGACCGGCTACAGGCGGTCATACTTGTCCGCCCGGCCACGGGCCAGATCGGCCGGATAGCGTTCAGCGTTGATCGCCATCTTGCGCTGCGCGGCCTCGGCGAGATCCACCTCCAGCACGTCGGCCAGGCGGACGAGATAGAGCAGGACATCCGCCAGTTCCAGCGCCACCGCGTCGCGCACCTCGGGGCTCAGCGCGGCGGACTGCTCGGCCGTCAGCCACTGGAAATGCTCGATCACCTCGCCGGCCTCGCCAGCAAGCGCCATTGCAAGGTTCTTCGGCGTATGGAAGCCGCCCCAGTCACGTTCGGCCGCGAAACGGCGCAGATGATCGCGCAGGACCACGAGCGAATCCGGCTTCATTCGATGCGATGCTCCAGGTCGAAGCCGGCCCCGTCATCGGTGCCGAGCACCTCCACCAGCCACGGCAGCACAGCTTCCAGGCGCTCGGGAAGCACCCAGGGCGGGTTGACGATGAACATGCCGCTGCCGAACATGCCAAAGCCGTCGCGCGGCGGCCGGCGCACGGCCAGGCGCACGTCGAGCCAGCTTTCGGCGCCCAGGTCCGCAAGCCGCGCCGGCAGGCTACGCGCTTCCGGGCGCGCAAGCATGGGATACCACACCGCATAGGTCCCGGTCGGAAAACGCCGAATCGCATCCTTCAGGCAATCGACGACATGGCGGTAGTCATCCTTGACCTCGTACGGCGGATCGATCAGCACCACGGCACGGCGCGACGGCGGCGGCAGCAGCCCCTTCAGCGCGCCGAAGCCGTCCGCCTTGCGGCACTGCACGCGCTCGGATTCGGTGGCGAAAGTACGCACGAGTGACTCGAAATCGGCCGGATGAAGCTCGAACAAGCGCAGGCGGTCCTGGGGCCGGGCCTGCGTCATCGCCAGCGCAGGCGAACCCGGATAGAACAGCAGCCGCCCATGTGGGTTGAACTGGGCGAGCGCCGCACGGTAGGCCGCCAGCGGCTCTGGCAATTCCGTCCGATCCCAGATGCGCGCAGCGCCGGACGCGTACTCGGCAGTCTTGCCGGCCTGCTCGCTATCGAGCGCATAACAGCCGCTCCCCGCGTGGGTATCGATGTAATGCCAGGGCTTGTCCTTGCGGTTGAAGTACGACAGCAGCTCGAGCAGGACGGTATGTTTCAGGACGTCGGCATGATTGCCGGCATGGAAGGCGTGGCGGTAGCTGAGCATGAAGGATATCCGGTTGCGGCACGCATGCTAGCACCGCCCTCGGCAAACCGCTAAACCCAACGGCGAATTCCCCGCCAGATCAGCGACATCGCCGCCTCCAAATGGGTTTGCCCGTGGTTTGCAGGGCATGTCGCACTTGCTATGATGCGCCCCCCAAGCACCGGCGCGCGCCGGCAGGCAGAGACAGCGAGAACACACATGAGCATCTACGCCCTGGGCGATCGCACGCCCCGTTTCGGCGAAGGATCCTGGGTCGCCCACAACGCGACGGTCATCGGCGCGGTAAACGCCGGCCGCGACGTCAGCATCTGGTACAACGTCGTCATCCGCGGCGACAACGATCCGATCACGATCGGCGACGGCAGCAACATCCAGGACGGTTCGGTGCTGCACACCGACACCGGCGTCCCATTGACCATCGGCGCGGGCGTAACCATCGGCCACATGGCGATGCTTCATGGCTGTTCGATCGGCGACGGCAGCCTCATCGGCATCAATGCGGTGATCCTGAACAAAGCGGTGATCGGCAAGAATTGCATCATCGGTGCCAACGCGCTGATCCCCGAAGGCAAGGCCATCCCCGACCGCTCGCTGGTCGTCGGCTCGCCCGGCCGGGTGATCCGCCAATTGTCGGACGCCGAGATCGAGCACCTGAAGTGGAACGCCGGCCACTACGTCGAGAATGCGCGCCTCTACGAAACCGAACTGCGGGCGATCGATCCCGCAACGGTACTCGACAAGCCGTCTCCCTGATCATCGGTGCCGACAAGTAATCCCCGCTTACAGCCCACCGAACCGCGGGCGCGCGAATTGCGGTATATCTGGCGTCCTTTCGAACACGGTCCGGCACTTCCGGGCCGTGCCGCAAACCTGCTCCGGGAGTTCGTCCATGTCGATTCGCCTCTGGCCCTGCATCGCCCTCAGCACCGCCCTCGCCTCGCCCCTCGCGACGTTCCCTGCCCTTGCTGCCGCGCCACAGAACAGCGACACGCAGCAGACGATCGAGTTTTCCGCCAATGCCAGCCAGGCCGCGCCGAACGATCTCGGCGTCGCAACGCTGTATGCCGAGAGCAACGGCAAGAATGCCGCCGCGCTGTCGAAGGAAATCAACCAGCGTATCGGCAAGGCGCTCGACCTTGCACGCGGCTTTGCCAGCGTGAAGGCCCAATCGGGCGGAGTATCGACCTGGCCGGTCTATACGAAAAACGGCCAGGGCCGCATCGACTCGTGGCGCATGCGCTCGGAAATCCGCATCGAGAGCCAGGATCTCGGCGCCTTGTCGGAACTGATCGGCAAGCTGCAATCGGATCTGGCGCTGTCCGGGGTCGCGATGCAGCCTTCGCCGGAAACCCGGCGCAAGATCGTCGACGAAGCCACAGTGAGCGCAATCCAGGCTTTCGACCAGCGCGCGGCACTGATCGCAAAAACGCTGGGCAAGCGCTACCGCATCGTGAACATGTCGATCGGCGATAGCGGCTTCCATCCGCCCATGAAAGTCCGCATGCAGGCGGCGCCCGCGATGATGGCCGATTCCGCCTATGCTCCAGCGCCGCTCGAAGGCGGAGAAAGCGAGCTGGCGGTCAACATCAGTGGCCGCATCGAACTGCTCGACTGAACATCGCCGGCAAAAGCGCGTCGCAATCCAGCCACGAAAGAGGGTCGCAGGCCCTCCGCCGGGCTGGACTCGCCGCACATGCTGAACTATGTTTGCACGCATGACGAAATCGCCGACCCCCAGCATGCGCATGGCCGCCCGTACGGCCAACGGCCGCATGCCGCTGCGGCGCCAATGCGGCGCACTCGCCATCGCCGCATTGGCGGCCGCCATTCTCGCCGGCTGCGGCTCGACGCCGGCACCCCGCTCCCCGGCCGACACGCCGCCGGGCCAGGCACGCAGCAGCACCCCGTATTTCGCTCTCGACGATGAGGCCCATGCACGCGAGATGGTGTTGTTCGCCCTCGGCCTGCTCGACACCGGCTACCGCTTCGGCGGGCGCAATCCCGAAGCAGGCCTGGACTGCAGCGGCATGGTGGCGTGGATCGTGGAGAACATCAGCGGCAAGCGCCTGCCGCACAATGCCGCGCAGATCGCCGACCGCACGCGCCCGATAAAAGTCAGCCAGCTCCAGCCCGGCGACCTGGTGTTCTTCAATACCCTCAAGCGCCGCCACTCGCACATGGGTATCTACATCGGCGAGGGGCGCTTCGTCCATGCGCCGTCCAGCCGTGGCAGCGTCCGCGTGGAGCGGCTGGACAACCGCTACTTCGCGCCGCGCATCGACGGCGCGAGAACGCTGGTCGCATCGAACTGAGATCCGGCGGGGGCCGATACGGCGCCCCCAATCGCATCGTTTTCGTCCTGGCACGCACGGCGGAATGTGTCCGGCGCCGTTCGGACGGGCGCCGAAACACGGCTTACTTCTGCGGCACCTGCACGTAGATTTCTTCCGGCCGCGTCAGGCCGAGCTCGAAACGCGCCCGTTCCTCGATCGCTTCGTTGCCCGACTTGAGATCGCGCACCTCGGCGTCCAGGCCGGCGTTGCGTTGCTCGAGCCGCAGGTTCTCCGCGCGCTGCGCCTGCAGCAGGCGGTCGACCTCCCACACCCGCAGCCAGCCGCCCTTCCCCAGCCAGAGCGGGTACTGCAGCACGACGACGAGGGCGAGAAGAATCAGGATGGGCCAACGCATGATCGGAAAACGGTCTGTGCATGCACGACAAAGGCCGGCGGATCGTCCGCCGGCCTTGCACGTGTCTCAGGTCGGATCGGAACCCGGCTCAGCGCAGGTTGTAGAACGCACGCTTGCCCGGATAGAAGGCCGTGTCACCCAGGTCTTCCTCGATGCGCAGCAGCTGGTTGTACTTGGAGATGCGGTCCGAGCGCGACAGCGAGCCGGTCTTGATCTGCATCGCGCGCAGGCCGACGGCGATGTCGGCGATGGTCGAATCGTCGGTCTCGCCCGAACGATGCGAGATCACCGCGGTGTAGCCGGCCAGCTTGGCCATCTCGACGGCGGCGAAGGTTTCGGTCAGGGTGCCGATCTGGTTGATCTTGATCAGGATCGAGTTGGCCACGCCCTGCTCGATGCCCTGCTCCAGGATCCTGGTGTTGGTCACGAACAAGTCGTCGCCCACCAGTTGCACCTTGTTGCCCAGGCGCTCGGTCAGCAGCTTCCAGCCCGCCCAGTCGCCCTCGGCCATCGCGTCCTCGATCGACACGATCGGGAACTTGTCGCACAGGGTCGCGAGGTAGTCGGTGAAGCCTTCGGCACTCAGCGACAGGCCTTCGCCCTTCAGTTCGTACTTGCCGTCCTTGTAGAACTCGGAAGCGGCGCAGTCCAGCGCCAGCAGCACGTCCTGGCCGGGCACGTAGCCGGCGGCGATGATGGCCTCCTGGATCAGGTTGAGCGCTTCTTCGGTGCCCGACACGTTGGGAGCGAAGCCGCCTTCGTCGCCGACAGTAGTGGGGTAACCCTTGGCATCGACGATCTTCTTCAGGTGATGGAAGATCTCCGCGCCGCAGCGCAGGGCCTCGCGGAAGCTCGTCATGCTGACCGGCATGATCATGCATTCCTGGATGTCCAGGCTGTTGTTGGCGTGCTCGCCGCCGTTGATGACATTCATCATCGGCACCGGCATCACCATCGGGCTGGAACCGCCGAAATAGCGGTACAGCGGCAGGCCGGCTTCCTCGGCAGCGGCCTTGGCCACCGCCATCGACACCGCCAGCATCGCGTTGGCGCCCAGGCGCGACTTGTTCTCGGTGCCGTCGAGCTCGATCAGCGTGCGGTCGATGAAGGCCTGGTCTTCGGCGTCGAGGCCGATGATGGCTTCGGCGATCTCGGTGTTCACGTTCTCCACCGCGCGCAGCACGCCCTTGCCGAGGAAGCGCGACTTGTCGCCGTCACGCAACTCGATCGCCTCGCGCGAACCGGTCGAGGCGCCCGAAGGCACGGCGGCACGGCCCATCACGCCGGACTCCAGCAGCACGTCGGCCTCGACGGTGGGGTTGCCGCGGGAATCGAGAATCTCGCGGGCGATCACATCAACGATTGCACTCATATGTTTGTCCTGTTGCAAGTTACGGATGATTCGAATCGATCACGCGGGGACGTGAACCGGGAGGAAGAATGCTCGCGCCCGATGACCGCCTTGTGAGCGGCGCCAGGCGATAGCGCTTATCAGTCCGTCCGGTACCACCTCCCCTCAAAAGCAGCTCTCAGAGCGTCGCCTCGAGGAAACCTGCGCGCTTCACCAGCGCGTCGATGTCCTTCAGCGTCGCCAGCAAGGCCTTCATCTTCGGCAGCGGCCAGGCGTTAGGGCCGTCGGACAGCGCCTTGGCGGGGTCGGGGTGCGTTTCCATGAACAGGCCCGCCACACCGACCGCGACCGCGGCACGCGCCAGCACCGGCACAAATTCGCGCTGGCCGCCGGAGGCCGTGCCTTGCCCGCCCGGCAATTGCACCGAATGGGTGGCATCGAACACCACCGGACAGCCGGTGTCGCGCATGATCGCCAGCGAACGCATGTCGGAGACGAGGTTGTTGTAGCCGAAGGAGGCGCCGCGCTCGCACACCATGATGGTGTCGGCGCCGCCGTTCGCTTCGCGTGCCTTGTCGGCGACGTTCTTCATGTCGCCCGGGGCGAGGAACTGGCCCTTCTTGATGTTGACCGGCCTGCCGCTGGCGGCCACGGCATGGATGAAATCGGTCTGGCGGCACAGGAAGGCCGGCGTCTGCAATACGTCGGCCACCGCCGCCACCGCCGGGATTTCCTCGATGGTATGCACGTCGGTCAGCACCGGCAGGCCGAGCTGCTGCTTCACCGCTTCGAGCATCTTCAGCCCGGCATCCATGCCATGGCCGCGGAAGCTCTTGCCCGAGCTGCGGTTGGCCTTGTCGTAGGAAGCCTTGAAGATGTACGGGATGCCCAGCTCGCCACAGATCTCCTTCATCTGCCCGGCGATATCCAGGCACATCTGCTCGGACTCGGCCACGCACGGGCCGGCGATAAGGAAAAGGGGCTTGTCGAGACCGGCTTCGAAGCCACACAGGTTCATGCTTCGCTCCTTCAGGCCGCAGCCTGCTTGCGGACAATCGCAGCCTTCACGTAGGCGGTGAACAGCGGGTGCCCTTTGCGCGGATTGGAGGTGAATTCAGGGTGGAACTGGCAGCCCACGAACCACGGATGCACGTCGGCGGGCAGCTCGACCATCTCGCACAAGTCCGTGGCCGGCGCGCGGCCCGCCACCACCAGCCCCTTGTCTTCGAGTGTGGCCAGCAGTGCGTTGTTCACCTCGTAACGGTGGCGGTGGCGCTCCACGATCTCGGCCTCACCGTAGATCGCACGCGCGAGCGAGCCTTCCTTCAGGCGGCATGCCTGGCCGCCGAGGCGCATGGTGCCGCCCAGGTCCGACGCTTCGGTACGCTTCTCGATCTTGCCGCTGCGGTCCTTCCACTCGGTGATGAGACCGATGACCGGATACCGGGTATCGCGCTCGAACTCGGTCGAATGGGCGCCTTCCATGCCCGCCACGTCGCGCGCGAACTCGACCACCGCAAGCTGCATGCCCAGGCAGATGCCCAGGTAAGGCACCTTGTTCTGGCGCGCATGGCGGATCGCGGCGATCTTGCCTTCGGTGCCTCGCTTGCCGAAGCCGCCAGGCACCAGGATGGCATCCATGGCCTCGAGCACGCCGCAGCCGTCTCGCTCGATGTCCTCGGAGTCGATGTAGTGGATGTTGACCTTCGACTCGGTATGCATGGCGGCGTGGTTCAGCGCCTCGATCAGCGACTTGTACGACTCGGTGAGGTCGACGTACTTGCCGACGAAGCCGACGTTGACCGTCTGCTTCGGGTTCTCGAGCGCATGGATCAGCTTCTCCCATACCGACAGATCGGCTGCGCGGGCAAGGATGTCGAGCTTGTGGCAGACGATCTGGTCCAGCATCTGGTCGTGCAGCATGCCGGGGATCTTGTAGATCGAATCGGCATCCAGGCATTCGATGACCGCCTCGGGCATCACGTTGCAGAACAACGCGATCTTGCGGCGCTCGTCCACCGGAATGGAGCGATCCGCACGGCACAGCAGGATGTCGGGCTGGATGCCGATCTCGCGCAGTTCCTTGACCGAATGCTGGGTGGGCTTGGTCTTGAGCTCGCCCGCGGTCGGAATGTAGGGCAGCAGCGTCAGATGGATGAAGCAGGTGCCGTTGCGCCCTTCCTCGAAGCCCATCTGGCGGATCGCCTCGAGGAAAGGCAGCGACTCGATGTCGCCCACGGTGCCGCCGACCTCGACGATGGCCACGTCGGCGCCTTCTGCGCCGCGCTTGACGTAGGCCTTGATCTCGTCGGTGATGTGCGGGATGACCTGCACGGTCTTGCCCAGGTACTCGCCGCGGCGTTCCTTCTTCAGCACCGACTCGTAGATCTGGCCGGTGGTGAAGTTGTTGCGCTTGCTCATCTTGGCGCTGGTGAAGCGCTCGTAATGGCCGAGGTCGAGGTCGGTTTCAGCGCCGTCCTCGGTGACGAAGACCTCGCCGTGCTGGAATGGGCTCATGGTGCCCGGATCGACGTTGATGTAGGGGTCGAGCTTGAGGTGGGTGACCCTGATGCCACGGGACTCGAGGATGGCCCCCAATGAGGCCGCCGCGATGCCTTTGCCCAAGGAGGACACGACACCGCCGGTAACGAAGACGTATTTGGTCATGGGAACAGTGCTGCGGGAAAGCGCGATGATAACCGATCCACCCGACCGAAGTCAGCAGGCCATGCCAACACGGGCCCCACGCAACCGGCGTCAGCCCATGCCGCGCAGCTCCCTCAGCAGCACCGACACCATCGCCATGTCGATCGACTGCCCGGCGCGGATGTCCGCCAGCAGCTGGCGATAGCGCTCCAGCCTCGTACCCTGCCGCGCGAGCCAGGACGACAGCACGCTCGCGGCATCCTCTTCGTCCGGCGCCGATTGCAGCGCGTTCGCGGCCAGGGTCCGCGCCAGGCCGGACAAGTCGCCGCGCAGGGCGCCGCGTGCCAGCCCCTGCCAGCGGCTGTCCGCCGGCAGCGCCGAAACCTGGCGCCCGAGCCAGTGCAGTTCCAGCTCCCCGCCCAGGCCGAAATACACCTGCGCCGCCAGCGGCTCGGCTCGCCGCGTCTCCGCGGCTACCTCGACCAGGTCGAGCGCCGAGTACAGCTCGTCCAGGGCCGCCACCCGCTCGGCGAGCGCCTGCGGCACGCCCTGCTCCAGCCGCCGGACGATCGCTGCGTCGAATTCGGCGCGATAAGCCGGTGCGACGAATTCGGCCAGGCCTTCAGCCAGCGTCGCCACGCCGGGCGAAAAATACGCCAGCGTCGCCTGCAGATCCTCCAGCCATGCCGGATGATGCAGGAACCACAAGGTGCCGCGCTGCACCAGCCGATCGCACTCGCCGATCAGTTCGATCTGCACCGCGTTGTCCACCCGATTGTCCAGCACTTCGATCTGTGCCCACACGTCCACCAGCCCGAATACTTCGCGCGTCGCCATGTAGGCCCGCACCACGTCCGGCGCAGGCACGCCGAGCTCGGACTTGAGCCGGCCGACGAATGTCGGGCCGACGCGGTTGATCATGCTGTTGATCACGTGCGTGGAGATGATTTCGCGCCGCAGCGCATGCTGCTGGATCTGCGCCCCGAAGCGTTCGCGCAGCGGCGCGGGAAAATAGCGTTCGAGCGCAGTGCGAATGTAGGGATCTTCGGGCACGTCGGACGCCAGCACCTCGTCGTACAGCTCGATCTTGCCGTAGGCCAGCAATACCGCCAGTTCGGGGTTGGTCAGGCCGATGCGGGCGGCCTGGCGCTCGGCCAGTTCCTCGTCCAGCGGCAGGAACTCGAGCTTGCGGTTAAGCCGTCCGGCATGGCTCAGGCGGCGCATGAACTCCGCCTGCTCGTCGAGCAGCGCCACGCCGCGCGAACGCGTCACCGACAGTATCTGCGTCTGCGCGTAGTTGTCGCGCAGCACCAGCGCCGCCACCTCGTCCGTCATGTCGGCCAGCAACTGATTGCGCTGCTTGAGCGTCAGTTCGCCGTCCGCCACGACCCCGTTGAGCAGGATCTTGATGTTGACCTCGTGATCGGAGCAATCGACGCCGCCCGAATTGTCGATGGCATCGGTGTTGACCCGCCCGCCCTTGAGCGCGAACTCGATGCGGCCAAGCTGGGTCGCGCCGAGGTTGCCGCCCTCGCCCAGCACCCTGCAGCGCAATGCGCCGCCGTTGACCCGCACCGGGTCGTTGGCACGATCGCCAACGCTGGCATCGGCCTCGCTGGCGGCCTTGATGTAGGTGCCGATGCCGCCGTTGTAAAGCAGGTCGACGGGCGCGGTGAGGATGGCCCGGATCAGTTCGGCCGGCGCCAGCGCCCCGGCCTCGATGCCAAGCACCGCGCGCACCTGGGGCGACAGGCTGATCGACTTGGCCGTACGCGGCCACACGCCCCCGCCCTCGGAAATCAACGATCTGTCGTAGTCGTCCCAGCTCGAGCGCGGCAAGGCGAAGAGCCGTGCCCGTTCTTCCCACGATGCCGCCGGGTCGGGAGCGGGGTCGATGAAGACGTGGCGATGGTCGAAGGCCGCCACCAGCCGGATCTGCTTCGACAGCAGCATGCCATTGCCGAACACGTCGCCGGACATGTCGCCGATGCCTGCGACGGTGAAAGGCTCATTCTGGATGTCTGTGCCCAGTTCGCGGAAGTGGCGCTTGACCGCCTCCCACGCCCCGCGCGCGGTGATTCCCATCTTCTTGTGGTCGTAGCCCACGGATCCGCCCGATGCGAAGGCATCGCCCAGCCAGAAGCCGTATTCGGCCGAGATCGCGTTCGCGTGGTCGGAGAAGGTGGCCGTGCCCTTGTCGGCCGCCACCACCAGATAGGGGTCGTCCTCGTCATGCCGCACCACATCGGGCGGCGCGACCACCCGGCCCTGCACCAGGTTGTCGGTGAGGTCGAGCAAGCCACGCAGGAAAATCTGGTAGCACGCCACGCCCTCGGCCAGCAGCGCTTCGCGGCCGCCCTCTGCCGGCGGGTTCTTGACCACGAATCCGCCTTTGGAGCCGACCGGCACGATCACCGCATTCTTGACGATCTGCGCCTTCACCAGTCCCAGCACCTCGGTGCGGAAATCCTCCATCCGGTCCGACCAGCGCAGGCCGCCGCGCGCCACCTTGCCGCCGCGCAGGTGGACGCCCTCGATGCGTGGCGAATAGACGAATATCTCGAACATCGGCAAGGGCTGCGGCAGATTCGGGATACGCGACGGTGCGAACTTGAACGACAGCCACGACTTTGGCCGGCCATCTGCAGCGCGCTGGAAGGCATTGGTACGCAGGGTTGCCAGGATCATCGCCAGGAACTGGCGCAGGATGCGATCCTCGTCCAGGTTGGCGACGGTGTTGAGCCCGCTCTCGATCTCGGCCACCAGTTGGGCGCAACGCGCCTCGCGCCCCGTCTCCAGCGCCGGATCGAAGCGCGCGCGGAACAGTTCGTACAACTGGCGCGCCAGTTGCGGATAGCTCGCCAGGGTTTGTTCCATGTAGGCCTGGCTGAAGGTGAAGGCTGCCTGGCGCATGTGTTTCGCATAAGCGCGCAGCACGCTGACCTCGCGCCACGACAAACCTGCCAGCAGCACCAGGCGGTTGAAGTCGTCGTTCTCGATCTCGCCACGCCACACGCGCTGGAAGGCATCCTGGAACAAGGGCCGGACGTCGTGTATGTCCAGCGCTTCCGCGCCGCCGAAACCCAGGCCGAAATCATGCAGCCAGACGGTGCTGCCGTCATGCCGCATGATGTCCGACGAACGCTCGTCCATCACCCTGACGCCCATCCGCTCCAGCATCGGCAGGCTCTGCGACAGCGGCACCGGCGCGCCGAGACGATAGATGCGGAAATTCAGGCGCCCCACCGGCGCCTCCAGCGACCGGTAAAGATTCATGCCGAGATCGTCGCCCCCGGCCAGCGCCTCCATCTGCTCGATGTCGAACACGGCCATGCGCGCCGGATAGTCTTCCCTGTAGCCAGCCGGGAAACCGCCGCCGTATCGCCGCAGCAGCGCAAGCCCGCGCTCCTCCCCGCACTGCTCGACCAGGATTTGCTGGAGATCGTCCTCCCAGCGCCGCGTGGCGCGGATCAGACGCTGCTCCAGATCCTTGACGTCGAAGGGTGGGATCACGGAATCGCGGGTGCGCACGATGATCAGGATGCGGGCCAGCGCCGAATCGGAGAACTGCACATCGAACTCGGACGACGCACCGTCGAAGGCCTCGACCAGCACCGCCTGCATGCACTTGCGCTGGTCGGTGTTGTAGTGTTCGCGGGGGACGTAGATGAGGCACGAGACAAAGCGCGCGAAGGGATCGCAGCGTACGAAAAGCCGGGTGCGCAGGCGCCCGCCGAGGCGCAGGATGCCCATCGCCTGCGTGTAGAGCTCGTCGGTGCCGATCTGGAACAGCTCATCGCGCGGATACTGCTCGATGATGGTCTGCAGCGTTTTCGCGGCATGTCCGCCAGGCAGCAGTCCGGCACGTTCGATCACCGCCGCCACCTTGCGCCGCAGCAGGGGAATCCGGGCCGGCGAGGTGCCGTACGCGGTGGACGCGAGCAGGCCGAGGACGCGCCGTTCGCCGGTCACGCGCCCGTCGTCGCCGAAGGTCTTGATACCGAGGAAATCGAGATAGCCCGGACGATGCACGGTGGAACGCGTGTTCGACTTGGTCACCGTCAGCACGCCCGGAAGATGGGCCTGCGCCCGGAGCTGGGGCGGCAACGCGGCAAACGAGCGCGAACGGCCGTCCTCGCCATCGCTGCGCAGCAGGCCGAGCCCGGAGTCCGGTACGATGCGCAGTTCGTCACCTTCCTCGCCGCGTACCAGCGCATAGTCGCGGCAGCCGAGCAGGACGAAGTTGTCGGATGCCAGCCATTCGAGGAAATCCCTGGCCTCGGCTGCTTCATCGGCACCGACCGTCTGGGGAAGATTTTCCAGGCCGGCAATGATGTCGTGCATGCGTTCGCGCATCCTCGGCCAGTCGCCGACTGCCGCGCGGACATCGGACAACACCTGCTCCAGCCCCTGCTGCAGGGAGAGCAGATCCGCCGGATCGGTGCGGCGATCGACTTCGAGGTGCATCACCGATTCATGGCCCGCGCCGTCATCGCCCTCGTCGGCCAGCCGCAGCAGGACGCCGCCGGCATCCCGCAGCACCTTCAAGACGGGATGGATGATCAGGTGCAGCGTCAGGCCCTGGCGATTGACCTCCATCGTCACAGAGTCGACCAGGAAAGGCATGTCGTCGCCGACGATTTCGATCACGGTATGGGCGGATTCCCAGCCATGCTCATCAAGACGCGGATTGAACACGCGGACGGCGCTGACAGGCCCGCGGCGCGAGATGAAGTGCCACTGGCTGAGCACGGCGCCGTAGAGATCGGCGACGGACAGTGGCTCGAGGTCTTCGGGATCGACCTGTGCAAAAAAGCGCAGCGCGAATCCGGCAACCGCTTTTGCCTGCTCCGCCGGCAGGCGCCCGGCGATCTGCTCGACGACCGCGTCGATCTGTGCGGCCAGCCGCTTCTGTTCCGTCTTCTCCATCTCACCCCCCGCTGTTGATCAGGTCACGGCGGGAACACGGCAGACTCCGACGGACCGCGTGTCGGAAACCCGTGTCGCATCGCCGTGGAACAAGCTTCAAGCTTAGGCGACGGCGCGGAAAAGCGGAAGCCGCGTTTTCCCTAGGAAACGACGGGCAGGCGCCCGGACGGGGCCAGTTGCGTGGCCGACAGTCCGGGCGCGCAGCGGAGCGGCCATGCAGCCGCCTCCGCTGGTACATCACGACCGGGACTTCCCGATCAGTTCTCTTCGCTGCCGATGAAACGATAGACCACGGCGCCGAGGATGGCACCGACGATCGGGGCCAGCCAGAAAAGCCACAGTTGCGAAACCGCCCAGTCGCCGACGAAAACGGCCACGCCCGTGCTGCGTGCGGGGTTCACCGAGGTATTCGTCACCGGGATGCTGATCAGGTGGATGAGCGTCAGGCACAGGCCGATGGCAATCGGTGCGAAACCTTGCGGCGCCCGCTTGTCGGTCGCACCGAGGATGACGATGAGGAACATCATGGTCATGACCACTTCGGTGATCAGGGCCGCCTGCAGGCCGTAGCCACCCGGCGAGTGGTCCCCGTAGCCGTTCGAAGCGAAGCCGGCGGAGACGTCGAAGCCCGCCTTACCGGTGGCGATAAGATACAGGATGCCACCCGCGGCTATCCCGCCCAGGACCTGCGCAACGATGTAGGGAAGCAGTTCCTTTGCCGGGAAACGGCCGCCGGCCCAAAGGCCGATCGACACCGCGGGGTTGAGATGGCAACCCGATATGTGGCCGATGGCGAAGGCCATGGTCAGCACGGTCAGGCCGAATGCGAGCGACACACCCAGCAGTCCGATGCCGACATCCGGGAACGCGGCGGCCAGCACCGCGCTGCCGCATCCGCCAAGAACCAGCCAGAAGGTTCCAAAAAACTCTGCACCATACTTCTTCATACGTCTCTCCGTTGCTTTGTTGGCGATACTGCCGAACGACCATAAAGGAAATCCCTTCCCGCCGGCGACCTGTCCGGCCCCGGATTGGAATACCACGACTGCATTACCCGATATCAATCCGGACGGGCGGAAATGGAAATCCCGATGAATACTACGACGATCGGCGGGCGTCTGGCAAAGCGCGCTCCCCGGCTTGCGCGGGGGCGGAAAGGCATGGGGCAGCGGATGCGGCGACATCCCAAAACAACTTCGATCCGGCAATCGAACCTGCTGATGCCGCCCGATTGAATCTTTCGTTCGCAGCATTCGGCCGGCCGGAAACAGGGTTTTCCGGCCGGCCGCGCTGAATCGATCCGCCAAGCCTCAGCGGATGAAGTCCCGATTCACCTCGCGAAAGAGTTCCGTGCCGCCACGCTGCAGCCACTCGAAGGCGACCATTTCGCGCGAAACGATTTCGATGCCATGGCCACGCATACGTGCAAAGGCAAGATCACGGTTGGCAGGATCGCGCGACCCCGCCGCCTCGGCAACGATGAACACTTCCTTCCCCGCCCAACGCAGGTCGAGCGCGGTCTGCTGGACGCAGACATGCGCCTCCGTGCCGCACATGATGACCTGCCGGTGCTGGTCCACCGCCGTGCCAGCCAGGCAGCCGTCGGCCTGTGCGGAGAAGCACTGCTTGCCGACGTAGCGGGCCCCTGCCGTCGCGGCGCGCACGGAATCCAGCGTGCCGCCGATCTTGTCGGGGAAATGCTCGGTGACGACGACCGGCACCCCCATGCGTTCGGCCACCCGGGCCAGCCACACGCAGTTGGCCTCGACCTTCTCGTTGTCGTGGATGAAGGGTGCGAGCTTGGCCTGCACATCGATGATCAGCAGTACGGATTTTTCGCGGTTCATCAGCATGTCGCTCTCCCGATATCAGCCGGCCAGTTCGGCGCGGTCGCGGAAATGGGCCAGCGCTTCGGGGTTCGCCAGCGCCTCCTGGTTCTTGACCGGACGTCCGTGCACCACGTTGCGCACCGCCAGTTCGACGATCTTGCCGCTCTTGGTGCGCGGGATGTCCGCTACTTGCAGCACCTTGGCCGGCACGTGGCGCGGCGTGGTGTTGTCGCGAATCGTCTGCCTGATGCGCTGCACGAGTCCATCGTCCAGCGCGAACCCGTCACGCAGCTTGACGAACAGCACCACGCGCACGTCGTTCGGGTTCTGCGGCGGCCAGTCCTGGCCGATCACCAGGCTCTCGACGACTTCGTCGAGCTTCTCGACCTGGCGGTAGATTTCCGCCGTGCCGATGCGCACGCCGCCCGGATTGAGCGTGGCATCCGAACGCCCGTAGATGACGAGCCCGCCATGCGCGGTGATCTCGCAGAAATCGCCATGGCACCACACGTTGGGGAAACGCTCGAAATAGGCGGCGTGATACTTGCTGCCGTCCGCATCATTCCAGAAACCGACCGGCATCACCGGGAAGGGTTTGCTGCAAACGAGCTCTCCCTTCTCGCCGCGCACCGGCCTGCCTTCGTCATCCCAGACATCCACCGCCATGCCCAGGCCGCGGCACTGGATCTCGCCCCGCCACACCGGCAGTACCGGGCTGCCCAGCACGAAGCAGGAGATGATGTCGGTGCCGCCCGAGATCGACGACAGCTGCAGATCGGCCTTGATGTCGCGATAGACGTAGTCGAAGCCTTCGGGCACCAGCGGGCTGCCGGTGCTCATCATCGCGCATACGGTATCGAGCCTGTGCGTCCTGCGCGGCTCGAGGCCGAACTTGGCGCAGGCATCGATGAACTTGGCCGAAGTACCAAAATGAGTCATGCCTTCGGCGTCGGCATAATCGAAGATGATCTGGTTGTCGCCGGCGAACGGCGAGCCGTCGTAGAGCAGCAGCGTGGCGCCGGCCGCGAGCCCGGACACCAGCCAATTCCACATCATCCAGCCGCAGGTGGTGAAGTAGAACACCCGGTCGCCGGGCTTGACGTCGCAATGCAGCCGATGCTCCTTGAGATGCTGCAGCAATGCGCCGCCAGCGCAATGCACGATGCACTTCGGCACGCCTGTGGTGCCCGAGGAATACATGATGTACAGCGGGTGGTCGAAAGGCAGCTGCGCGAACTCGATGTCGTCGACGAAGTGGAAGGGCGCGATGAAATCGACATACATGCGCGCATGCGGCACATCCGCCAGATCGTGCTCGTAATGCACGTAGGGCACGACCACGACGCGCTTCACCGACGGCAACTGGCCGACGATCTCGCCGAGCTTGCCGAGTACATCGATGGTCTTGCCGCCATAGTAGTAGCCGTCGCAAGCCACCAGCACCTTGGGTTCGGTCTGGCCGAAGCGGTCGACCACGCCCTGCACGCCGAAATCGGGCGAAGCCGACGTGAAGATGGCGCCGATGCTGGCTGCGGCCAGCATCGTGACGATCGTCTCGGGCATGTTCGGCATGTAGGCGGCGACACGGTCGCCGGCCACCACGCCCTGCTCGCGCAGCGCCGCCGCAAAGTGCGCCACCGCGCGATACAGCTCTCCATGGCTCATGCGATTCTTGACGCGGTCCTCGCCCCAGAACACGAGCGCATCGCCAGCATCGCGCGAGCGCAGCAGGTTCTGTGCAAAGTTGAGTTGCGCGTCGGGGAACCACTTCGCGCCGGGCATCCGCTCGCCGTCGGCCAGCACCCGCTCGCCACGGGTACCGGTGACACCGCCGCCAAACTCACTGCCGTCCCAGACGCTGACCCAGAACTGCTCGGGCTCGTCGACAGACCACGCGTACAGCGCATCGTAGTCGGGCAGCGAAACGCCCCAGCGCTTTTCGGCCGCCAGGCGAAAAGCCGTCACGTTGGCCGAAGCGACGCGCTCCGGCGAAGGCGCCCACAGGGGCGTGTTATCTGCTGGATTCATGATGTCTCCTCACCATCCAAAGGTTCATACAATCGGCGCGGCCTTGCTTGTTATTGGTATGCCGCCTGCAAACACGCCGCCGCTGCGCGATCAGCCGGCGGCGTTGTCGAACAGCGCCCGGAGCTCGTCGGGCAGCGGCGCGGATTTTCCGGTGGCGTTGTCCATCCACACCGTCTTGGCCGCGCCTTCCGCATAGAGCTTGTCCTGCCCTTCCACGAAGAGTTCGTACCATGTCATCACGCTCGTGCGCCCCGGCTCGCCGGCATACATCTTGATGACAAGGCTGGCAGGATAATTGACCGGCGCAAAAAAGGTGCAACTCGCGTTGATGATCACCGGCCCAGCCTCTTCCTTCGGGCTGACAGGGAAACCCATCTGCTCGATCCACTCGCAACGAGTCTGCTCGAAGTAGCGGAAATAGACCGTGTTGTTGACATGGCCGTAGGCATCCATGTCCCCCCAGCGCACGGGCATGCGGGCGGTGTAAATGAGCCTCGCTCCTTCCCTCATGTCTTTGTCTCCTATTATTTGTTTGACTTGACCGGGTAATGTAACATACGCACCCGTATGTTGCGCGCGACGGGCGCCCAGCCGTGCGCGAGCGTTTAAACTAAGCCCGGGCCGTTTCAGAATTCAGAAAAGAACCACACCTTCGGGAACAGGAGAACAGTAATGGAACGCGAATCGATGGAATTCGACGTGCTGGTCGTCGGCGGCGGCCCCGCCGGGCTGTCGGCGGCGATCAAGCTCAAGCAGCTGGCCGAGGCCAAGGGCCAGGACCTGTCGGTATGCCTGATCGAGAAGGCCGCCGAGATCGGCGCCCACATCCTGTCGGGCGCGGTGATGGACCCGCAGGCGCTGACCGAGCTTTTCCCTGACTGGCGGGAAAGGGGCGCGCCGCTCAAGACCGCCGTCACCGAAGACAAGGTGTTGTTCCTGAACGAGACCGGGGCGCGCCAGATCCCCAATGGCATGCTGCCGGACTGTTTCGTGAACCACGGCAACTACATCGTGCGCCTGGGCAACGTGGTGAAGTGGCTCGGCGAGCAGGCAGAAGCACTGGGCGTGGAAGTCTACCCGGGCTTTGCCGGAGCCGAGATCCTGTACGACGACGCAGGCGGGGTGAAAGGCGTGGCCACCGGCGACATGGGCCTGAACCGCGACGGCAGCCCGGGGCCGCACCACCAGCCGGGCATGGAACTGCACGCCAAGTACACGCTGTTCGCCGAAGGCTGTCGCGGCCACCTCGGCAAGCAACTCGAAGCCAGATACAAGCTGCGCGATGGCGCCGATCCGCAGACCTACGGCATCGGCATCAAGGAACTGTGGGAAGTCAAACCCGAAAACCATCGTCCCGGCCTGGTGGTACACACCGCCGGCTGGCCGATGGACAACACCACCTATGGCGGCGGCTTCGTCTATCACCTCGAAGACAACTTGGTCGCGGTCGGCTACGTGGTGGGGCTGAACTACAGCAACCCCTACCTCTCTCCCTTCGAGGAGATGCAGCGCTACAAGACCCACCCCGAGATCCGCAAGTACCTGGAAGGCGGCAAGCGCCTGGCCTATGGCGCACGCGCCATCGCCGCCGGCGGCCTGCAGAGCCTGCCGCGGCTGATCTTCCCGGGCGGCGGCCTGATCGGCGACGATGCCGGCTTCCTCAACGCCGCACGCATCAAGGGCAGCCACGCCGCGATCAAGTCCGGCATGCTTGCCGCCGAAGCCGCCTTCGAGGCCCTGGAGCAGCAACGCCAGCACGATGCGCTCACCGCCTACCCCGCGGCCTTCCGCGAATCGTGGCTGTACGCCGAGTTGCACAAGACACGCAACTTCAAGCCCTACATGAAGAAAGGCCTTTACCTGGGTTCGCTGCTGTTCGGCATCGACCAGGTGCTGTTCAAGGGCAAGACGCCCTGGACGCTGCACAACTCGGCCGACCATACCGCGCTCAGGCCCGCGGCGGAATGCGCCCGGATCGACTACCCGAAGCCGGACGGCACGCTCACCTTCGACCGCCTGTCGTCGGTGTTCCTGTCGAACACCAACCATGAGGAAGAGCAGCCCTGCCACCTGCAACTCAAGGATGCCTCGGTGCCGATCGCGATCAATCTCGCGCGCTACGACGCGCCGGAGCAACGCTATTGCCCGGCCGGGGTGTACGAGATCGTGCGCGAGAGTGACGACGGCGAAGCGCGCCTGCAGATCAATGCGCAGAACTGTGTGCACTGCAAGACCTGCGACATCAAGGACCCGACGCAGAACATCAACTGGGTCGTACCCCAGGGTGGCGAAGGGCCGATCTATCAAGGCATGTAAGCCCGCACGCGTCCCGCCCACAGGCGGGACGAAGCAAAGCCCCGTGGCCGCCGCAAGGCGGCGCGGGGCTTTGCGCTTGCGACCGGGGAAGCCGCCATCCAGCCCCCTCCCCGACCGCCACTTGCGTCAATCGCGCATCAGTCGAGCGCGATCTGGGCCTTCACCCAGAAGGTGCGCCCGGGCTCGTTGATGCGCTCGGAAGTCACCGCACCGCCGGCGAAGTCCCAGCCCCCTTTGCCGAGATGCTCGCTGTACTTCCGGTCGAAGACGTTGTCCACGCCGATGGTCAGCAGGGTCGGCTTGTTCGGGCGCCAGCCGGCATTGAGCGACAAGGTCGCGAAACCGCCGGTCGGCCCCAGGTCCTGGCCGTTCGCGACGATGCTGCCCGACCCCACGTCGTAGCGGTTCTGGCTCGCGACCATGCGCAGCATCGCACCATACGAAAAGCGACGATCGTCGTATTCGAGCGCCAGCCGCGCCTCCAGCGGCGGCTGCTGTGCCAGTGCCTTGCTGTCGGTATCGTTGTTGCCGCGGACCCAGGCAACGGTGCCGACTGCCTGCCAGTTGGTCGCGAAGCGCCAGGTGACATCGCCTTCCAGACCATAGACCGTCGCATCGATGTTGCGGACGCTTGCGGTCGACGGATTCACCCAGCGCAACAGGATGTAGTCGTCGATCTTGCCATAGAAACCGGACACCGAGGCCGACCAGGCCCCGGCGCTCCAGTCGGCACCGACGTCGAGCTGGGTGGTCTTTTCCGGCTTCAGGGTGTCGAAGCGCTGCCCTCCCGCAGTGTTTGCGCGCATGAACTCCCAGAAGTCGGGGAAGCGTTCGACGTATCCCACGCCGGCATACCAGGTGCCGGCGCCTTCGCCGAAATCGGCTTCATAGCGGCCGAATCCGCTCTGCAGCGTCTTGTCGACGGTCACGCCACGGGTAGCGGAGGCCGGCCGGTAGTCGCGCACCTCGTGTTCGTCGATACGCAGGCCGGCAACGATGCGGCGAACGTCGTCGAGCGCGTAGCTGGCCTCACCGAACACCCCGTAGCGTTCGAAGCCGATGTCCTTCTGCCACCTCTGGTTGCGATAGTCCACACCACCGCGGGTTCGATGCTGGTCGTCGCGGGCATCGGCACCCACGGTGATCTGCCACTGCTCGCCCGGCGCCAGCACGACCGCGGCGCGCGTGCCCGTGGTCCTGCGATCGGGATTGCTGAGCATCCTCATGCCGCTATTCGATCGCAGGCTGAAATTGTCCATCACGTGGTCGATGTAGCTGTAATACGCGTGCGCCTCGACCTTGCGCACGAGCGGCGAGATGTTTCGCTTCTCGAACCTGAGCCCCGCGTGCTCGCGCTCGAACTTGGCACCGTCCATCGCGCGGTCCGCATAGGCGGCCTCGCCGTCGCTGCGGCCGAAATTGAGTTCGAGCAGCGTGTTGTCGTCCGGCGTCCAGCCGATCGCCCCTGTGGTGCTCCAGCGGGTATAGAAGGAATGGACCTCGTCACCGTCGCCGTCGTCATAGTTGTTGCTGTCCGAACGCGTCGCGCCGATCCGTGCATAAAAATCCGGATTGCCGCCCTTGGCATCGAAGACCTGGTCGTTGCGCCCCCAGCTACCGAGAGTGAGGCTGCCGCTGGCGCTCCAGCCGCTCTCCTGCATGCGCTGGATGTCGCGCTCGAAAAGGACGACCGCTGCGGAATTGCCGGAACCGTAGAGCACCGTCTGAGGGCCTTTCAGGACGGTCACGCGATCGAAGGATTCCGGATAGACGTAGGCCGTCGGCGGGTCCATCCGGCCGCCGCATCCACCGTAGATTTCCTGGCCGTCCTGGAGGATTCCGAGGCGCGACCCCGACATGCCGCGAAATACCGGGTCGCCATCGGTACCGCCCTTGCGGATCACGGAAAAGCCCGGAATGCTCTTGAGCATGTCCGCACCGTCATGGGCCGGCAGCGGCTGGCGCGGCGCCTTCGGGTCGGTCGTGACGGTCAGCGGCGCAGAAATCACGGGGGCAGTGACCACGACGCTGTCGAGCCGGGCCTCGGTGCCTTGTGCAAATGCCGGCAAAGCCAGCGAAATCGCCGCCACGAGCGGCAGTTGTCTG
The DNA here is from genome assembly GCF_000310205.1 of Thauera linaloolentis 47Lol = DSM 12138. Lineage (GTDB taxonomy): Bacteria > Pseudomonadota > Gammaproteobacteria > Burkholderiales > Rhodocyclaceae > Thauera > Thauera linaloolentis. The sequence continues at coordinate 129,295 of NZ_AMXE01000002.1, forward strand.
AAGCTGTGTTTCATGTTCTGGATCTCTTTGAATGCTTGATCACCGCATGGATCCGGCCCTGGAAGCAGGCGCGGCCAGAGCCGCCGCCGCCCGTTTTCGGGCTTCGGTCCGCAGTGTGTCGTCGTAGGCAGGCCGTGCGCGGAAAGCGAGGGAGCGGCAGCTCCCCTGGGCGCAGGCTGTCCGCGGGTTTTCGGGCTTAGTGCTTGCCGTGCTGCATCCGGCCTCCGGCCGATGCATTGAGCGGACGCGCCGGCGCCGTGATCTCGATCGTCTGGCGCTCGCCGCCGGCGCGCTCCACGACGATCTTCAGGGGCACCTCGTCGCCGTCCTTCACCTGCTGCTTCAGATCCATCAGCATCACGTGATGAGCACCGGGCTTGAGCTCGACGGTCGTTCCCGCCGGGAGATCGAGGCCCGGGATGGCATTCATCTTCATGACATTGCCGTCCATGACCATCTCGTGGATCTCGACCACGCCGGCGACCGGCGAATCGACGGCAACAAGGCGGGCATCGGTGTCCGACGTCAGGCGCATGAAGGCGCCGGTGACTTTCTGTTGCGGCACGGTGGCGCGCACCCAGGCATCGGCCACGGTGACGTCGGCCAGAGCCGGCAGGGAACCCAGGGTGACAGCAAGGGCAATGACGATTTTTTTCATGATGCGAGTCCTCGAACGACGAGCCGACGACACGGTCGGCGCCGGCATGAAAGCGGCGTCGGGCGGATCGGCAAATTGGGAAGTTTGAACGCGGGATCGAATGCTGAACTCACCGCGCAGCACGGCTCACACGAATGGTGGAGGCGCGCGAGGACTCGAAGGCGACCACGCGAAGAGCGGTCGCGGGGCGACGAGGAAAAGCAGCGGCAGGCGTTCACTCACCCCGCCTGCGACGAGCAGCGCAGTGCGCTCCATCGGCGGCAGGCCGACTCCGGCTGCATGCGAACCGCAATACGGGCAGGCAGACAGCGACTCCAGCAGCGAACCGTCGGAGTCGTCGCCTTCGGCCAGCGCCGCATCGAGGTAGAGCCCGGCATCCGCAGCCGGAATCGCAAACCTGTGCGTTCCGCCCGCCGAGCAGATGTCGATCAGGAACTGCCCTTCTGCATCCACCATTGCCCGGCTCACCGCAGGCGCCAGCGCAGCGACCAACATCGCGACGATGGCGAGCCAGGCATGGAGGCGTTTACGAAAGCGGAGCACGGGATATGGGCAGCGACGCAAGAGCAGGATCGTTGTGCCGGGATTATACCGAGTTGTCTTGCGCGAGACTTGATTCCGCTCAGGTCGACACGCCGGGCAGGCGCCCTGGGCGGCCTGCGTCGTAGCGCCTGATCCAATCGACGAAATCGTCCAGCGCCAGTGCCGGCGAGAAAAGAAAGCCCTGCAGATGATCGCAATCGAGGGTGGACAGCACCGCCGCGGTTTCGGCATCTTCCACGCCTTCGGCGGTCACCGTGACGCCCAGGCGATGGGAGAGGTCGATGATCGACGACGCGATCTCCTTGTCCCTCGGCGCATGCAGCAGATCGACGATGAAGCTGCGATCGATCTTCACCTCCTGCACCGACAGGTGCTTGAGGCGGCTCATACCCGAGAAGCCGGTACCGAAATCATCTATCGACAGATTGACGCCGAGCAGGCGCAAGCGGTGCAGGATGTCGGACACGCCCTCCTCCGCATCGTCGATCATGTTGGTTTCGGTGATTTCGAGGCACAGCCTGTCAGGTCGGACACCCCAGGTCGACAGCGCCTGGCCGATGAGTTCGGGAACCTCGGCATCGTAGAGATCAGTGGCAGACAGATTGATCGACAAGGTGATGTCGAAGCGCTCCGCACGCAAGCGATGAAGGGCTTGCGCCGCGTGCTGGAACAGCCAGCGGTTGAAGCGATGCCGCATGCCAAGGCGGTCGATGAGGCCGATGATCACTGGCGGCTCCACCCACTCGCCGGGTGCTCGCTGCCAGCGCAGCAGGCCTTCTGCCGCGTCGCATTCGCCGCTGCGGACGCGGACCTTGGGCTGTAGGAAGAGCTGTAATGGACTGTCGCCCGCGAAGGCCCCACGCAAGTCTCGCTCGAGCTGAGCGAGCCGGGGCGAGGTCTGCTCCATCGTGCTTTCATACACCAGGCCGGGATCTCCCCGCCGTTGGGCATTGAAACACGCGATCCGCGCCGATTGCACGAGATAGAGCGGATCGCGTCCGTGGTCAGGGGAGAGCGCGGCACCACAGACGACCCGCACGGGCAATTCGAAACCATCGACTTGCAACGGAGATTCACCGAAGACCTGCTCGATCTTGAGCATCGCCAAGGTCAGCACCGCCCGGCTCGGCAGGTCCGGCAGCACGATCAGCCACTCTCCGCGGCCAAACCCGAACAAGCTGTCCTGGTTGCGCATCAGGCGCTTGAGCATCATCCCCACTTCGCGCTCGAGCCTGCGTCCATGCTCGAGCGACAGGCGGTAGGTGGACGCGTCCGGCAACACGCTGACCGATACCACACCCAGTTCGGCACCCGCCTCGTGCACTTCGGGCAAGTGTCCCGAGATTGCGTTCAGGGCAGGCAACAAACCGAGCGAGGTCAGGACTGCCATCGATTCAAGCCAGGTAGAAGTCGTTGGGATCGATGCCGTAGGCATTGGGCGGCAATGCCCGCACGATCCGGTAAGGCTCGCCGGCGGCCGTATCCGGCTGCATCAGCAAGTCCAGCGTTCGCGGGTAGCGCTCCATCGCCTTGTCCTGCCCGAGGATGACCATCACACGCGGCTGCAGACGGCGTACCTGATTCTGCTGGATGACGACGGCTACCTCTCCGGAACTCAACTCCACCAGTGTCCCAATCGGATACAGGCCGATGCACTGCAGGAACTGATCGACCAATGTGTCACGGAACAAGATGTTGCGCAGGCGGTTGATCTCTTCCATGGCGCGCTGGCTCGACACCGCGGGTGAATAGACCCGGTCCCGGGTCATCGCGCAGTAGGTATCGATGAGCCCGGCCATTTCTGCCGGCAGTGGAATGCGCATGCCACTCAGCCCGTGCGGATAGCCCGTGCCGTCAAAGCGCTCATGATGCGCGGCGACGATGCCGAGGACTTCGGGATCGAAGCCCTCGTCCGCCTCGAGCAGGGCCAGCGTATGCGAGACGTGCGCGCGCACGTGTTCGAGCTCCCGCTCGTCGAGCGGGCCGGCCTTGGCAAGGATGTCATGGTCGACCTTGACCTTGCCGATATCCTGCAGCAGCCCCGCCAGCCCCAGCTGGCGCATGCTGCGTATGTCGAGCCCGACGAAGCGGGCGAAAACCATCGCATGGACCGACACATTGACCGCATGGTCGTAAGTGTAGCGGTCGGTGCGCTTGAGCCTCGTCAGCCACATCAGGGCATCGGGATTGCGCTCGACACCCTGCGCCATCTCGCCCACCAGCCCTTCCAGGCGGCTGGCGTCGATCCCATCGCCCGCATCGATCGCGACCTGGGTTTCGCGCAGGGCACGATATACGTCGTCGACGATCGGTGCCGAATAAAGCAGTTCCGACTCGAGCCGGCTCCGGCCATCGACGGGACGCACACGCGGAACATTGGGTTGGCGCTGGGTATGTATCCGCCCCTTGAAACTGCGTGCGACCTCAAGAAAGCGCGAAGCCTCATCGCGGCATTCCGCCTCCTGATCGGGCATGTCCGTGCGAACACCCGCAACTCTCCGCGGTTCATCTCCCTCGATGATCCGCGAGCTGTGGTGTTCGCCCACCGAACGGGTACGGTCGATCACGACATGTCTGCAGTAATGCTGCAGAGCCGCGATCTCTTCGGATGTCGTCACCAGGAAGCCCTGCATCATGAAGGGCGTCCCTATCCATGGACGGTCGATGTCCGCGACGTACATTCCGATCCGGATTTCACTCGTCGGAATCGTGCTATTCAATCAAAGGCTCCATGAGCACCCCTTTAGTACAGGGCGAACGTCTCCGTGAGCACACTTTAACGACGACATGACGCCGAACCCAAACCCGGCACGGCCCCCGCCTACCCAGAATGGGCAGGCGGGGCATGCGGACTCAGCCCAGCCATGCCCTGGCGTTGCGGAACATGCGCAACCAGGGGGAGGCATCGGGACTTTCATCCACCAGCCAGCGCGGTGCCCACGACATTTGCAAGGTACGTGCGGTGCGCTCGGGATGAGGCATCATGACGGTGAAGCGCCCATCCGCGGTCGTGAAACCGGTTGCACCGCCTTCCGAGCCATTCGGATTCGAAGGATAAAGCTCCGCTGGCGCGCCATGGTGATCGACGTATCGCAGCGCCAGCAAGGCACCCTTGCGATGCTCGTCGCGTGCGAACACGGCGCGGCCTTCTCCATGGCTGACGACGATCGGCATGCGGCTGCCTGCCATGCCTTGCAGCAGGATCGACGGACTGTCGGTCACTTCCACCATGACGAAACGTGCCTCGAACTGTTCGCTGCGATTGCGATGAAAGGTCGGCCAAGCTTCGGCCCCGGGGATGATCGGGGCAAGGTGGGCCATCATCTGGCAGCCATTGCAGACACCGAGCGCAAACGTGTCGCTGCGTTGGAAAAAGGCTTCGAACTCGTTGCGCAGGCGCCCGTTGAACAGGATGGACTTCGCCCATCCCTGGCCCGCGCCCAGTACGTCACCGTAGGAAAAGCCACCGCATGCCGCCAGGCCATGGAAATCGGCCAGGTCGATCCGCCCGGCCTGCAAGTCGGACATATGTACATCGACCGGCGTGAAACCGGCGCGCTCGAACGCGGCAGCCATCTCCAACTGAGAATTGACCCCTTGTTCGCGCAATACGACGACCTTGGGCCGCACGCCGCTTGCGATGAAGGGGGCGGCGACGTCTTGCCCGACGTCGAAGGATAAGAACACCGACAAACCGGGGTCCGCCGCATCGGCCAGGGCATCGAACTCCTCCCGGGTCGACGCAGGATCGTCACGCAGGCTGGCGATCCGGTAGCTGGTCTCGGACCAGGCCTGCAGCAGCTCGACGCGGCTGGCGCCGAACACCAGCTTGGCGCTGCGGCGCAGGCGGATCTCGTCCTTGGCGTTCGGTTCGCCGATGAAATGGTATGCGAGCCCGGCCGTGCGCAGCAGTTCGGTCACACGCGAACGGTCGTCGCGGCGGATCTGGACGACCGCGCCGAGTTCCTCGGCGAACAAGCCGGCAAACAAGCGATCGTCGAAGCGGCCCTTGAGCGTATCGGGCTTCTTCTCCAGCCCATCGACGTCGTTCATGTAACGGTCGTAGCAGACCGTATCGAGGATCAGCGACAGGCCGCACTTCGCGGCAAAAGCCATCTCGCAGACCGTTGCGAAGAGGCCGCCGTCGGAGCGGTCGTGATACGCCAGCAGCAAGCCGTCCCTGCGCAACTGCTGGATGGTCGCGAAGAAGGCCTGGAGCTGCGCGGGATCGACGTCCGGCGCGTGCTCTCCGACCGAGTCATAGGCCTGGGCCAGCACCGAACCGCCGAGACGATTCCTGCCGTTGCCGAGGTCGATGAGCAGCAGCTCGGTGTCCACGCCCTCGGGCAGTTGCAGCTGCGGCGTGAGTGTGTTGCGGATGTCCCGCACCGGCGCGAAAGCCGTGGCGATCAGGGACAACGGCGCGACGACCTGCTTGTCCACCGGCGCGGTTTCGCCGCCGTCCTGCCAAGCGGTGCGCATCGAGAGCGAGTCCTTGCCGACCGGAATCGACAGGCCCGCAGCCACGCAGAAGTCGGATACGGCCTGCACCGTATCGTAGAGCCTTGCATCCTCGCCGCGATGGCCAGCCGCCGCCATCCAGTTGGCTGACAACTTGACGTCGCCGAGTGCCTCGATGTCCGCTGCGGCAATGTTGGTAATCGCTTCGCCAATCGCCATGCGGCCCGAGGCCGGCGCATCGACGCAGGCTAGCGGAGTACGCTCCCCCATGGCAAAGGCTTCGCCGCGATACCCCTGAAAGCTCATCGCGGTAACCGCCACATCGGCCACCGGCACCTGCCAGGGGCCAACGAACTGGTCGCGCGCAGTCAGCCCGCCAACCGAACGATCACCGATGGTGATGAGGAAACTCTTGCTGGCCACGGCCGGCATGCGCAATACACGCAATGCGGCTTCCTTCAGATCGAAGCCGGTGGTATCGAAAGGCGGCAGGTGAACCGCGCGGCGCGAGACGTTGCGCGTCATCTTCGGCGGCTTGCCCAGCAGCACCTTCATGTCCATATCGACCGGCTTGTTGCCGAAGTAACGGTCGGACACGGTAAGGCGCCCGTCGGCGGTAGCAGTGCCGAGCACGGCGAACGGGCAGCGCTCGCGCTCACAGAAGGCCTGGAACGTCGGCAGGTTTTCAGGGGCGATCGCCAGCACGTAGCGTTCCTGCGACTCGTTCGACCAGATCTCACGCGGGCTCATGCCCGGCTCCTCGATATGCACTTCACGTAATTCGAAGTGCGCACCGAGGCCGGCATGATCGGCCAGTTCCGGCATCGCATTCGACAGCCCACCGGCCCCGACATCATGGATGGCGATGATCGGATTGTTGTCGCCCTGTTGCCAGCAGGCATCGATCACTTCCTGACAGCGGCGCTGGATCTCGGGATTACCGCGCTGAACCGAAGCGAAGTCGAGATCTGCGGTATTGGTACCGGTCGCCATCGACGAGGCGGCACCACCGCCCAGACCGATCAACATGCCCGGACCGCCAAGCTGGATCAGCAGCGTCCCCGGCGGGAAAATCGGTTTCTCCGACTGCCTGGCCTGGATGCTGCCGAGGCCGCCGGCAATCATGATCGGCTTGTGATAGCCGCGCACCTCGCCCTGCACTTCCTGTTCGAAGCTGCGGAAGTAGCCGGCCAGGTTGGGGCGGCCGAATTCATTGTTGAAGGCAGCGGCACCGATCGGCCCCTCGATCATGATGTCGAGCGCCGAAGCGATGCGCTCGGGCTTGCCGTAGGCTTTCTCCCAGGGCTGCCCAAAGCCGGGGATGTTCAGGTTCGAGACGGTAAACCCGGCAAGACCGGCTTTCGGCCGCGAACCGCGGCCAGTCGCCCCCTCGTCGCGGATCTCGCCGCCAGCACCGGTCGCGGCGCCCGGAAAGGGAGAAATCGCCGTCGGATGGTTGTGGGTCTCGACCTTGGCAAGGATATGGGTCTCTTCGTCGTGGTAGCGGAAAGCGCCATCGGCATCCGGATACAGGCGTGCGATGCGCGCGCCCTCGATGATCGAGGCATTGTCCGAATACGCGACGACCGTGCCCTGTGAGTGCGCCTTGTGAGTATCCTTGATCATGCCGAACAGGGATTTCTCCATCGGCTGTGCGTCGATGATCCAGTCCGCATTGAAGATCTTGTGCCGGCAATGCTCCGAATTGGCCTGCGCGAACATCATCAGTTCGACATCGGTCGGATTGCGTCCCATGCGGCCGAAATTCTCGACCAGATAGTCGATCTCGTCCTCGGACAGCGCCAGCCCGAGCTCTCCGTTGGCCTTATCCAGCGCGGCGCGGCTGCCGGCCAGGATATCGACGGTCATCAGCGGTTGCGGCTCGTAATGGTGGAACAGGGCGTCGGCCTCGTCGACACCACCGAGCACCGACTCGGTCATGCGGTCATGCAGCAGAGGAAGCAATCCGGCATTGCCCTCCGCTCCGCGTGCATCGATCGAGTAGGCAATGCCGCGCTCGATACGCACGACCTTGTCGAAACCGCACTGATGCGCAATGTCGGTCGCCTTCGACGACCATGGTGAAATCGTGCCCAGGCGCGGCACGACCAGACGCAAAGAGCCCGCAGGCAGAGACGGCGTCGCTGGACGCGCATCGATCAAATCGACCAGCCTCGCCAGTTCCTCGTCCACAAGAGGCGCCGAGACCTCGACAAAGTACCAATGCTCTGCGGCAATGGTGTTGAGCCTGGGCAGAACCTCGGCGACGGCACGCGAAAGACGTTCCAGACGGGAGGAGGACAGCGCAGCAGCACCGCGCAGCTTGAGGATCGAGGTCATGTTCTTCAAAGGCTGGAGACGGGAAGTGCCCGGCCGTCAGGACAACCGGACGATAAACTTTGGATTATACCCGAGGCACCAGCCATACCCGTGACACAGCCGCCCTGCCCCGTAAGCGCTCTGTCAAAGTTCTCCGGGATAATTGCACGGTCATCCTCGAAGCAGGCGGATGGGCTATATTGGGGCTTCCGGACAGCACGCTCCGAAACCTCGCAATCATTTCAACGGGAACTCAAAATGAGCGACAACACACGGAATTTCAACGAACTGTACGGCTATCGGTTTGAGGAACTGTCGGTTGGCCAGTCTGCCTCACTCTCACGCACGGTCTCCGAGGCGGATATCCTGCTGTTTTCTGGTGTTTCTGGTGACACGAATCCGGTTCATCTTGACGAGGAATTTGCGGCGAGCACGATGTTTGGGGGGCGGATTGCGCACGGGATGCTTTCGGCGGGTCTGATTTCGGCGGTTTTCGGCATGCGGCTGCCTGGCCCGGGGTGCATCTATCTGTCGCAGAGCCTGAAGTTCAAGGCGCCGGTGAAGATTGGCCAGACGGTGGTGGCGCGGGTGACGGTGAAGGAGCTCAAGGTGGAGAAGCGCCGGGTGGTGTTTTCGACAGTGTGCAGCTGCGGCGACACGGTGGTGATCGACGGCGAGGCGGAGCTGCTGATCCCTGCGCGCGGGTAAGCATGTTTTTCTGGTCTGCAGCCGTGCGGGTTGCGGCTGCAGGGCAGTGGTGTTTGGCTGGGTTGTTTTGCGTA